>CAZSAC010000023.1:0-24079 GCA_964604875.1 uncultured Bacteroidaceae bacterium
AGTTAAAATAATTTAATTCAGATAAACACGAACCACAGGTTCCGGAAACAGCTTTAGCGCAGTTTGAGCAATATACACTACCACAATTACCGCATACCGATGCGTCCTCAGCATTAATACCGGCTCCACATTTGCAACATTTCATAAAAACCCTCCTATATTATTATGATAATTTTATAAAAAAATATACCTAAAGTAGTCCACATTTATAAAATCTAAAATTACACGGAGTAATCACGAAAAGATATAATTTTGTATATAAAAACGACCAAAAAATACCTATATAACAACGAAAACCGCCCAAATTTACATAAAATGTTTCGCGTGGAACAATTGTGGATAACAAAATGTTTCGCGTGAAACATACAATAAATTAATATGGCAGTAGGCAAAATGTTTCCCGTGAAACATTTTGCGTTTGAAACAGTTGTTTGTTTAAAAATATAAACAATTTTTGTAGAATAAAAAATTAAGTTATTTAGAAAATCTTGCGCTTACTAAATCGTTTTAAATTAATTCTAAATCAACTTATTTTTTGAGCAGATTTTGTCAAAAATATAAAAAAATATAGTGATAATGCTGTGTAGAAATAAAGTTAGGAAGCGAGGGCAAAATGAGTTGACACGTTTTTAAATTTACTTTATAATGGACAAGCATTCTTATATTTATAATATAAAAATAATTCCACATCAAAGGAGGCATATATGAAAAGGACATATCAACCCAAGAAAAGACAACGTAGCAAGGTTCACGGTTTTCGTCAGAGAATGAGCACCAAGTCGGGACGTAATGTTTTGGCAAGGCGCCGCGCAAAAGGCAGAAAGAAGTTATCCGCCTAATTGTTTTAAAATCTAAATCGAGGTTTCTATGCAATCACAGTATCGTCTAAAAAGCAGGGCGTCTTTCAGCTATGTTTATAAAAAAGGCAAAAGTGTATCCGAGCGTGAGATGGTATTGGTATATCTTAAAACAAACAGAAGGCTTAAAGTTGGTTTTTCGGTAAGCAAGAAAGTTGGTAACAGTGTTGTAAGAAACCGCGTTAGACGTTTGATGAAAGAAAATTTCCGCGCAATAATATCCGATGTTGACGGTGGCTATAACTATATTTTTGTGGCGCGCGCGTCTTTGGTTGGAAAGAGTTATTGGGAGGTGGGTGAAATAATGCGCCGACTTTTGGAGAAAGGGGATTTGTTTTTAAACAAGTGATGAAATCAATAAGCAATATTCTTATATCATTTTATAAAAGATATCTTTCGTCGAACAAGGTTCACCAGTGTATTTACACCCCAACTTGCTCAATATATACATTGGAGGCTATCAATAAATACGGATTTTTCAGAGGGTGTTTGATGGGAGCGCGTCGGATTGGACGATGTACCCCGTTTCATAAGGGCGGATACGACCCTGTACCTGAAAACTATAAAGGAAAAGCAAAATGGTTAATTTAGTCAATATTCTTTCTGCGAGCGAAGCAAATTTCATCGCAAAAGGAGTTATGGAGTTAATAAGCTGGCTATCCGGCGTTGGGAATTACGGCGTTGCAGTAATTTTATTTACGCTGATATTAAAGACGGCGTTATCTCCGTTGGATGTTTGGCAAAAGGTTGTAATGACTCGAAACAACCGAGCGATGGAACGAATGAAGCCTCAGCTGGAAAAATTGCAAAAGCAATACGGGGCTAATAAAGAGCTTTACTCCCAAAAGCAGATGGAGCTTTATCGAAAAGAAAAGTATTCGATGTTGGGGGCTTGTTTGCCGACGATATTAACGCTTGTTATTTTTATTATGGTGTTTTCGGGCTTTAATGGAATGATATCTATCCAAAATGAGAATTTGTTTTGGGATATGAAGGGCGCGTATGATACCGCGTACTCCGAGACGGTTGGTGATGCTGACGTAAAAGCTGCGGCAGCCGAACAGGCGGTTTTGGATAAATATGAAACAGATTATGAAAAGCAAAACAGCTTTTTGTGGGTACAAAACGTATTTATGCCCGATAGCTGGAAAAAGCCTATCCCAAATTATGAAACATTTATCGGCACGGGAATTGGAAAATTGCGAATATCTGTAGAAAAGCTAGGCGATAATCCACAGGATACCTATGAAAGGGTTATGGCTCCGTTGCAAGAAAAATATAATTCTAAGCGCGGCGGGTGGAACGGATTATTGTTGTTGCCAGTCATTTCTATATTGATTTCTTTCGCATCGCAAAAGCTGATGAAACAAGTTCAGCCCCCTGCTCCTCCTTCTGCAAACGGGCAGGATATGCAGGGCGCAATGCAGGCAAATATGAAAATGATGCAATACTTTATGCCGATTATGCTTGGCGTATTTGCAGTATTATACAGCACGGCTTTTACGATTTATATGGTGGTTTCCAACATATTTACCACCCTATTTCAGCTGTTTTACAATATGGTTGCAAAGCGTAATGACAAAAGAGCCGAAGAAAAACGTTTGGCAACAACTTACAAATAAAATTAAGGAGATTCCATAAGATGGAGACAATAGAAATTAAGGCTTCGTCGGTAGAAAAGGCAATTGACCAAGGCTTGTCGCAGCTGGGTATTACGCAAGAAAATGCGGATATTGAAGTGCTTCAAGAGGGTGGATTGTTTAAACAAGCGGTAGTACGGATTACCAAAAAGGTTTCTGCCTCGGAAAAAATAATAGAGTTTTTGAACGGATTGTTTGAAAAGATGAAGCTCCGCTGTTTTGCCGCTTGCGAAGAGCGAGAGGGGGAGCTTAATATTGATATATCAGGGCAGGATAGCGGTATTATCATTGGCTATCGTGGCGAGGTTTTAGACGCTATACAGTATTTGGCGTTGATTTTGGCAAACTCAGAGGACAATAAGTTTGTCAGGGTTTCGTTAAATGCCGAGAATTATCGCGAAAAGAGAGAGCAAACGCTAGAAAACCTTGCGCAAAAACTGGCAATGAAAGCATATAAGACGGGACGTAAGGTTTCTTTAGAGCCAATGAATCCTTTTGAAAGAAGGATTATTCATACCGCGCTTGCCGATAGCGAATACGCAACCACAGAAAGCGAGGGAGAGGAATTAAATCGTCACGTAGTTATCGTGCCGAAACAACAGACGATGAATTCGGAAAGAGCGGTTGATTTTTCTATTAAAAAGAAAGGACCGCCCAAGGTGAAATCATACGGATATTCACGTCGCCGTTTCTAAAAATTAAAATATAAAACGGCGTCGCAGACGCAAGAAATAACGCAACGCCGCAAATTTTGCGGCGTTCTTTTTAAAATAAATGGATACAATAGTTGCAATATCAACCCCAATCGGAAGCGGAGGAATTGGAATTGTTCGACTTTCGGGCAATCCTCTTCCGATAATGTCAAAAATGTTTAGAAGTAGCGAACTTAAGGCTTTTCAATGCCCAATGCCGAAATATATGTATTTTGGAGAGGTTGTGACGTCGGGATTTTGTGACAAGGGATATATGGTTTACTTTGCCGCGCCAAAGAGCTTCACCGGCGAAGACATTGTGGAGTTTCACCTGCACGGCGGTGTTAGAATTGTAAACGGAGTTTTGTCAGAATGCGTTAAATTTGGCGCAAGGCCTGCAACAAGGGGCGAATTTACTAAGAGGGCTTTCCTCAATGGCAAACTAAGCTTGGCAGATGCTGAGGGCGTCATCGATATGATAAACGCCGAAAGCGAAGCTGCTGTAAACGCGGCGTATCGGCTGATGACGGGAAAGCTAAGTCAAGAGACTATAGAATTGCAAAAAAGGCTGGGCGCGACTATAACCGACCTTGAGGCGGCGATGGATTATCCCGAGGAGATGGAGGACGAAATAATTCCGTCTGCGAAAAAAGAGATAAACGCTATAAGCCTTGAATTAAAGAAGAAGCTTGACTATAGACCATACGGGCGACTGGTTAAATATGGAATAAATATTGCAATTATAGGAAAACCGAATGCCGGCAAATCCGCATTGCTTAACGCAATGTTGGGCGCAGAAAGGGCAATTGTATCCGATATATTGGGGACAACGCGCGATACTGTGTCAGACAGAATAGAATGCAACGGAATTATGTTAAATTTTTCGGATACTGCGGGAATTAGAGATACGGACGAGCAAATTGAAAAGGAAGGGGTTTGTCGCGCAAAAAATGCGGCATTAAACGCGGATTTAGTTTTGCACGTACACGACTCGTCTCAAGAGGAAGATAGCTTGTCGAATTTTGTGAATTTAGAAAATAAACGGGTATTTCACGTTTATAATAAGTGTGATTTAAACGAAGACATATGCGAAAAGATGGATAATATAGGAAATTTTGCCGTATCTGCCAAAACAGGGGAAGGAATCCAAAAACTTTTATCGGCGATTGCCGCTACTGTGGAAAAAGGGAAAATTGTTGACGGAGAGATTTTAACAAACGAACGACAGCTTGAGGCGTTAAGCCGAGCTTATGAAAGTGTAAAAACTGCAAATGAGGATTATGATAGCATATCGTCTGACTGTGTGGTTGTGGAGCTGAAAAAGGCTTGGGCGGCGTTGGGTGAGATAACGGGTGAAACCGTATCAGAAAAAATTATTGACAATATATTTGACAAATTTTGCGTAGGAAAATGAGCGATTATAATGTAATTGTCGTAGGAGCAGGTCACGCTGGCATTGAGGCGGCGCTTGCGGCGGCAAGATTAAAACAAAAAACCCTATTATGTACTCTATCGGTAGACGGAATTGCGCTGATGGCGTGTAATCCTGCCATCGGAGGGACGGCAAAAGGGCACCTTGTGCGGGAAATAGATGCTCTGGGCGGAGAAATGGGCTTGGCGGCGGATAAAGCGCTTTTGCAAATAAAGATGCTCAATCGAGGCAAAGGTCCTGCGGTGCATAGCTTAAGGGGACAGGAAGATAAAAAATTATATCAAAACATAATGCGGCAAACGTTGTTTTCGCAGGAAAACCTGACTGTTAAAGAAACCGAGGTTACCGAAATTCTGGTAAATGAGGCACATGCGCGCGGAATCAAAACTGTTGATGGCGAAGTAATTTCCGCCGACGCCGTAGTTTTGGCGACGGGAGTATATCTAAACGGAAGGATAATTATCGGAGAGGAAACAAAAACCAGCGGACCCTTGGGATACGGGGCTGCAACACATTTGACAAAAAACCTTTTGGATTTAGGGTTGGATATAAGAAGATTTAAAACGGGCACGCCGGCGCGGATTGCCAAAGACAGCATAGATTTTGATAAAATGGAAATTCAAAACGGCGATGAGGATATCAACACCTTTTCGTTTTTGAACGATGAAATGCTATACAAGCAAGAGCCGTGTTATTTAACCTATACCAACAAAAATACGCACGAAATAATTTTAAAAAACATAGATAGGTCGCCGATTTATAACGGGGTTATTGAGGGAATTGGCCCAAGATATTGTCCGAGCATTGAAACAAAAGTTGTGCGGTTTTCAGATAAGGAAAGGCATCAGGTTTTTATCGAGCCGGAAGGAAAAAACAGCGACGAGATGTATATTCAAGGTATGTCCACAAGTATGCCCAAAGACGTACAAGAGGAGATGTATCATTCTATAAGGGGGCTTGAGCGCGCAAGGTTTATCAAATACGCATACGCAATAGAGTATGATTGCTTAAATCCGTTGGAGCTTTTTCCCACGCTGGAAACAAAAAAAATCAAGGGATTATTTTCGGCGGGGCAAATCAACGGGAGCAGTGGATATGAAGAGGCTGCGGCGCAAGGCTTAATTGCGGGCATAAATGCGGCGTTGACTGTTTTGGTCAAACCACAGCTTACGCTGGGTAGAGACCAAGCCTATATAGGGGTGCTGATAGACGACCTGGTTACAAAGGGGACAAACGAGCCATATCGAATGATGACGGCTAGAGCCGAGCATAGGCTTTATCTCCGTCAAGACAATGCCGACCTAAGGCTAACGGGTTTAGGATATGAGCTGGGACTGGCGACAAAAGAGCGATACGACAGAATGTTAAAACAGAACGAACGGATAGAAACGATACTTAAACTGTCAAATAAGATAAGATTAACCCCGAAACACGCTGAAATATTTGTCGAAAAAGGGGAGACTGCGCCTGAGCGTTCAATCACGGTAAACGAGGCTTTGAGGCGTAAAGAAATCAATTTTGCTGACATAAAAAAGGCGACAAACGCGTTCCAAGACTTTGACCAAAGGGCGTTGCAAACGGCGGAAATCAAAATTAAATATGAAGGCTATTTGGCAAAGGAAGCGACGGCTATTAAAGACGCAAAACGCCTAGAAGAAAAAAAACTACCTCAAAATATGGACTATGAAGGGTTATTGGGGCTTAGATTGGAAGCAAGACAAAAGCTTTCTGAAATAAAACCGTTAACGCTGGGGCAGGCAAGCAGAATTTCAGGCGTATCCCCTGCCGACATTACGGTATTGATGATTTACTTAAAAGAAAATAAAATCACATTAGATTAAATAAAAGAGCCGACAACAGTCGGTTTTTTTATATTCTCCGAAACGTAGACGGTTTTTTTATAACGTAGACGTTTTTTCTTTGCCAAAATAGGCGTCGGCGATATATAATGATATGATGATGTCAATAGCGGAGGGAAACGTAATGGACAATGATTTCGGGGAAAAACTGCAAGACTTAAGGCAGAAGAAAGGGCTTTCTCAAAAGGAGCTTGCGCTAAAGCTTGCGGTCAGCAATAAAACCATATCCAAGTGGGAATGCGGACGGTCTTTGCCCGATTTATCTTATTTGCCACGACTTTCAGACATTTTCGACGTCACCGCAGACGAGCTTTTGGGTATGGTAGACAGAAAGGAAAAGCAACAAAACCCGACAATGGTTCAAACGGAGACAATTCTATCTCCGACAAGAAGCTCCTTAAAAGCCAAAAGAATAAAAATTTGGGAATGGTTGCTGTTGATTTTTTGCTGTATGATGCCATTTTTGATTTCAGCATTTTTTTATTTATGGCTTCCAACAACGCTTCCGATGCACTATAACGGCGCAGGCGAAATAAACAGGTGGGGGAAAAGTTCGGAAATAGTTATGCTTGGGATAATCTTGTCCGCAATACCCTCACATTTGCCGATTTTCATACGATACTATAAGCCGGCAAAAGCGCAGAGCGTAAAGGAGTGGAAAATAGTATTATACGCAATGATAATAATGGCTTTAACATATACGTTTACCAGCGTATTCTTTTGTATAAAAGCTAACAAAGATGCGCTGTTGGCAGGGCTTGCGCCAAGCGCGCCGAATGCCATAACGGTTGGAGCATTGATAGCCAACGCGGTTTTGTTTGTATTAGGTGTGATTTTGCCTTTATTAAAGCCAAACAGCTATGTAGGGATAAGGTTAAGCGCAACAATGGAAAACGAAAAGATATGGTATAAATCTCACGAATTTGGGGGTTTATTGTTTATAGCTGCAGGGCTTGGGGGAATGTTGTTTAGCGTTTATCTAAATTCTGTTGTGGCAAAACTGGCAATCACGATACTATCTCCCGCCGTACTTTTTGCGGCGATAGCGGTTTTTGTCAACAAGGTAAAAAAAAGAGAGGACGAAAAGCCCCAGGTAAAAGAGGATTAGAAAAAGAGCCCCAAGTAAAAGAGGATTAGAAAATTAAAAAAGGCAACCAAAAATGGTTGCCTTTATAACGCTAAAAATTTATTTTTTATCCGCGGGCTTATCTTCTGTCTTAGGCTCTGCTTTGTCGGCGGGCTTTGTGGATTCCATCGGCTTATCCTTAGGGGTTTCTTGCGGTTTGATTTCCAAAGGATGACCTAGTCTGGCTTCGGCTTCCGCTTTAGCTTGCTCAAGTTTTTTGGCGTTTTGCTCAATATGCTGACGTTTAGCTTCAAGTTCTGCGGCTAAGGCTTTGGCTTTTTCCTCCTCGGCTTTTTTCATTTTTTCCAATGCTTTTTCGTTGGAAATACGAATAATTTCTTCGGGAGTTTTGCCTTCAAAAAGCATATCCACTTCGGCTTGGAAAATGGTTTCTTTTTCAAACAGAATTTTAACCATATTATCCATAAGCTCGCGGTGTTCGCTGATGATTTTATAAGCCACAGAATAACATTCGTCCAAAATCTTTTTCATTTCGGCGTCGACTTTTGCGGCAGTTTCGGGCGACATGCCCTGTTGATTAAAGTCACGACCTAAGAAAACTTCGTGCTCGCTGTTGCCCAAAAAGATTGTGCCAAGCGCGCTCATGCCCCACTCGGTAACCATTTTCCGCGCGATACTGCTTGCCCGTTGAATATCGTTTGAAGCGCCGGTTGAAATATCCTTTAAAACAATTTCTTCGGCTACGCGCCCAGCTAAAAGCATAGCGATGTTATCCATAAGCTTGCCACGGGTGACGTGGTTATCGTCGTTGTCGGGGCGAGTGATAGTATAGCCTGCCGCCATACCTCTGGGGATAATAGAAACCTCGTTTACTTCGTCGCAATGAGGCAAAAGTTTGGCAACGATGGCGTGACCGCTTTCGTGATAGGCGGTAATACGCTTATCGTGTTCGGTGACGACGCGGCTTTTCTTTTGCGGGCCTGCAATAACCTTGTTTATACCCTCGTTGATGTCTTCCATACAGATAGTTTTTCTGTTTGCGCGAGCGGCTAGAATAGCGGCTTCGTTTAAAAGATTTTCGATATCGGCGCCGGTAAAACCGCTGGTAAGGCGGGCAAGGTTTTTAAAATCTATATCGCCGGCAAGAGGTTTATTTCTGGAGTGAACCTTGAAAATTTCTTCTCTGCCTTTGACATCGGGGACATGTACGTATACTTGACGGTCGAAACGACCGGGACGCAATAAAGCAGGGTCCAAAATATCCGCGCGGTTTGTAGCCGCCATAATGATAATACCTTCGTTGTTTTCAAAACCGTCCATTTGCACCAACAGCTGGTTTAGCGTTTGTTCTCTCTCGTCGTGGCCTCCGCCTAAGCCCGTGCCTCTTTGACGGCCGACAGCGTCGATTTCGTCAATAAAGATAATACAAGGCATATTGCGTTTGGCTTGTTCAAACAAATCTCTGACGCGAGACGCGCCTACGCCGACAAACATTTCCACGAAATCCGAGCCGCTTATGCTGAAGAAGGGCACATTTGCCTCTCCTGCGACGGCCTTTGCAAACAAGGTTTTACCTGTGCCTGGAGGGCCTACAAGCAAAACACCCTTAGGAATCCTTGCGCCGATGTCTAAAAACTTTTTGGGCGATTTCAAAAATTCTACAATTTCTTGAAGTTCTTCCTTCTCTTCCTCTGCGCCGGCAACGTCGTTAAAGCGCACTTTCACGGCTGAAATAACGCGGGCTTTGGTTTTGCCAAAGTTCATCGCTTTGTTGTTTTGACCTTGGCTTTGACGGTAAATGACATAAAAAACGATGCCTAAAAGCAAGATTGAAAACAGCGGAAATAGCAAGCTGTACATCATCGAGCGTTTCCCGGGGTTATCATAGGTGACCTCGGGCGCGGAAGATGCGTCGACGTTTGCTATTGCGGCAAAAAGCTCAGACGCGTCGCGGTTTGGGATATAAGCGTAAGCGTCGTATCTGTTCGGGAAGGTATTTTCGGCGTTTGAGCTGGTTTTATAACGAACCTTAACCAAATAGTCGCCCGAAACCTGTATGTGAGAAACCTTTCCGTCAAGAATATCTCCTACAAGAGAATTTTTTCCTGCGTAATTTATCTCTTTGGCGTTATTGGGTGAAAGCAATGACGCAATCAAGACAACGCCTAAAACTAAAACAACAACAATAAGTATTCGTTTAGCGGTTTTATTCAACTTTAATAGCCTCCAAAAAAAGAAATGCTCATACTACAAGATAAGCAATTTATCAATATTATACCATAACATCCAAAAAAAGCAAATAGTTTTAATAGTTTAAAGTACAAAGGAGGCGGGCTTGGGCGTGAGCGCGCAATATAACATAAAGGCTATTTTAAAGCTGATTTTTAACACATTATCTAGCGGTACTGACATCAAGGTGTTAAGCGTATCCTTTGACGGTTTTTCAACAACGCCCAAAATGCCGAGGTCGCCCACAGAATTTGCGGTATTTGTTACAGCGCGTCGGGGAGTTATTCCTCCGCCGATAACCTTAATACTTCCCACGGGAATACAGTTGCTTACGCAGGCGTCCACGGCAATTATTGGACTGTCGGGGTGAACGCGCGAGATAAATTCTATATACTCGGGCAGGTTCTTTCCGTTGACGCTTCTGCCGGAAACTCCATATACAAAACATCGAAGATTAAATCGGTTAACAAGAAGCTCGCCGACCAACGGACCGACGCTATCGCCGGAAATTTTGTCGCTGCCAACACATAAAATTACGGGCATTGGTTGGGGAATCAAATATCTAATTTCTTTTTCAAACATAAAATGAGTATTGCCAGATTTAGAAAAATTAGCATAAAGCAGAAAAAAATATTGCATAATTCTATTTTTATGTTATAATTGTGGTAATAATCTACAAGTAGATTGTTTTCTGCAACCAAAAAAACGGAGAGAAGTTATGTTAATGTCCTTAGCGGCTGTTCAATTAGGCGCCGTAGATATTGGGGTTTTGGTAGTGCTGGGCTTAGGCTTTTTGATTGGCATAAGCACGGGCTTCGCCAAGTCCTTTAAGGGCATAAGCGGGCTTTTGGGGCTTGCCGCGGCAGTAATAGGCGTTGTATTCGCTTATTCCTACATTGAAAAAGCGCCCTTCTATGCAAGCTATTTAACAGCGCTTCAGTCGGGTGTCGGTTCCATTGCGGAAACCTTGACTTTGCCTGTCCGCGTGACTGACGGGACTTTGGAAATTTTTAAAAACGAAGCGTGGGTTGCCTTGGGCGCAAGCTCAACAGGGGCGATTGCAACGGTTTTAAATATGGCGCAAGGCATATTGATTTCCATATTCGGTGAGTTTATTACGGGAAGCGAAAGCTTGGCTTACGCGATAGCGATGAAATTCGGCGGATATATCGGCAGAGCGGTATTTTTTATTCTGATATGGATTTTTGGAAAGCTTATTTTTAAATTAATCGGACAATGCTTTGTCAATTTGACTCAAGCCAACAAGGGTTTTGCAAGATTGGATAGAGTTGTCGGCTTGCTGATAAATATTGCAATTATCGGAGGGCTTTTGGTCGGCGTAATTTATTATGTGCAAACAAATCCCACTGGCAAAGGCGTTGCGCAGATAAGTTCTGCCATTGACGGGTCGATTTTGCTAAGCTGGTTGAAATCGGTTATCGGGACAAAACTGGGCGCATAAGTATGATGTAAAAAACTAACGCAGGCAACCGCCTGCGTTTTTTTGTGTCCTTAATAATTGTTTTTTATGTCCAAAGGGTTAAATTGTGTCCGTAATAACTTTTTTTGTGTCCCGAATAATGTCCTTAAAATATATTGAGGGTTGGCGCAAAAAAATATCCGAATAGTATCCGAGACATTATCCTAGCTTAATTTACCTCTGAAGAAGGAGGTTTTTTGTATAAAAAAGGGTGGTTAAAGCCACCCTCTAACATTACATATTAATTTGGTCAATAGGCTTGCGTATTATTTAATTGCCTCAAGCAAACCTTTTCCTGCTTTGAAAGCGACGCTTTTCTTTGCGGGGATTTGGATAGATTGTCCTGTTGCGGGGTTTACGCCTTTTCTGGCTGCGCTCATTTTGGGTTTGAAGGTGCCGAAGCCTACTAATGCAACATCGTCACTTGCTTTTAATGCGTCAGTTATAACGGCTACAATTGCATCTACAGATTCTCTTGCTGCGCCTTGTGAAATGCTGGCTTTTGCTGCAACCGCAGCTATAAGTTCATTTTTATTCATAATATTTCCTCCTAATTTGGCATTGCCATATTTAAAGTATAACGGATTTTTCGTAGCGTTGTCAATAGTAAATTTAAAAAACCACCTTTTTTTGGTAAAAACAGGCTAAAATTTGCTATTTAATAGAACAATTTTGGGCAGTTGTCGCAATTTTTACCAAAAAATATAAATTTTGCGGGAAATATAAAAGGTAAATAATGCCATAATTAAAATTATAGTTGCTAATCAAAGTGAAATAAGGTATCATAATTATATATTCTTAAATATTACGCGTGCATACGTGTGCCTGAGGAGGGCGTTATGAAAGGCTGTGCAGGAAAGGGTATATCTTTTGTATTCGGATTATTAGTGGGGTTTATGCTGTTCGTTATGACGATTGTTTTAACGGGCTACGCCTTGGTTACGCAAGTGACGATATCTAAAGTGGAAGGCTTATCGGGTTATAAAGTTCCGGTGATAGGCGCCGATGCAGAAGTTCGGGATATGTCGCTTTTGGAAATCGGCAAATACATAATGGACGGTGGAATAACCGGGCTGACGCTGAATGAAGTCTATACGGTTTTTGGCATAGACGTTATTGAAATTATTGAAAAGACGCTCACAGACGAGCAACAGGGCACGTCTTTTATAATCGATGGGCCTGCGCGTGACAAGCTTATGCAAACTCCGTTGTTGGAATTGTTAAATAAAACAGATATCCTCTTAGATTGCATTGTATTGGGCGACTTGGCGACGCGGCTTGGGCAGGATTTTTCCACCATACCTCTTATAGGAAATTATATGGACTATCCCGTAACCGAAGCGCTAAGCGCAATTACGGCGCAGTTTGATTTTTCAAGCGGAGGAATGACGCTCGGCGATATTCAAGAGCTTTTGGGGGACGGTTTCGATATTGGAGAAGTTGCAATTTTTCAAGCGTTGAAGGACGTTCCGATATCGCAAATCGGCAGCGCGATAAACTCTATTTCAATAGGGGAAATCCTCGCCATTGAAAGGGATTTGTATTTCAACATTCTAGATGAAGACTATATCTATATTGAAGAATTTGCGCAGATTAAGTTTGCAAAGGCGTATACTACCGCTCCTGAAAATACAGAAAAGACCAAGTATTCTTTCAATGACAAATATCAGCAATACGTAAAGGACACCGCAGGCACGTTTATTAAAGCCGGGGATTTTGCGTATGAAGATTGCTATGACGCCTATACTCTTGTCGCGTCGGGGGAGAACGTTGCCGAAGCTAACCGCTATAAAAAAGGCGCAGACGGTGTTTATACTCAAGCGCTTGACGGCGCTTATAAAAAAGAAACGGGTGACCTTGTTGCCACAAAAACCTATGATTTTGTGCAAAACAAACACGGGCTATATTATGTATCAGACGACACAAAAATAGGCGACAGATATTTTGAAGCGGCGCGCCCGTCACCAACGCTCACAGCAGAAGAACTGTCGGCTTTAACCGAAAAAAATAAAAAAGGGCAATACAAACTCATTAAGGAATACATCAGGGTTACGTCCGCAACAGCGGAGCAGCTGGTGGCATTCCCAACGCTTTATCGCCCCGCATATACCGCTGCTATAGAAACTCCCGAAGGCGGTTCGCCAAGACTTATTCAAGAAGGCTTTATCGTAAAAAATGCCGTCGCGCTTACGTCTGAGGAAAGCGCAACCTTTGCAGGCTATGTCGAATATAGGCTGAACTCCAACACTTGGGAATATAACTACGGCTCTAACACGGTGGAAGATTGGCAAACGGCGCAACGCTATACCATTCAAACAACAACGGGGGAAAATCCCGTCAACACGTTTGTCAAGGCAGAAGACGGAAATTACGCTTTAGTGTATAGAGGCAAAGACCCCGCCATATTAAAAGCGCTTGCAGAATGCGCGTTGCAAGGGGCAAACAGTTTTTCAAATAAAATAAACACGCTTAAAGTGGGCGACGTTATGCCCGCTCACGCCGACTATTGGGTTCCCAACTTGGCGAAAGGCGAAACAAAAGACACCACGCAATATGTAAAAGACGGAGAGAATTTCCGTGTTGCCACCCCAGCAGAGGTCTCAAACACGGCGATTTTGAAATACAACGCGCCCAGCAGTAAAGTGGTGGTTCGTTTATCGGATATAGTTGTCACCAAGCTCGGAGACGAAATTGACGATATAGCTATCGGCGATATTATCGACGTAGACGCAGACACAATGGTTGAGGTTCCGTCGCAAGGCAATACGTTGGTTAGAGAAACCGCGGGAGATGACACCTCGAAAATTATTTCGGTTAATATTACCACAACCGTTGGCGGTGTGGCTTCTATAGAAAACAAAACCGATTTAGAGGAAAACCTTTTCTTTAAATCTGCAAACGGAATTTTATATCACTATGACTTTGACAATGCAGAGCATTATACAAAGGGCGCGTATTTCTACCGTACAAAAATCGGAACAACGCATATCACCATTCAAAAGCTTGCCGACTGCACCTTAAAAGACTTGGGCGGCGGAACGATGAACGACGTCATAAGCAGCTTGGTTATCGGCGATTTAATGAAAGTGTATGAAGAAGCGGGCTATTACGCCAGCGAAAGCGGAACGCACGTCAATACCGGCACGGCGGAAACCCCCGTTTGGACGGCATATGACGCTGCGTTGCACCAAGGAAAGCAACGCTATACCTATCAAGAGCAAAGCAGTAAGCTTCTTATCAGACTGAAAAACGTGGCAATCGACCAACTCGGCAACGAAATCGATAACATTAAAATCGGCGACGTCATCACTATAAACACAAACAACGTTTATGAAGAAGCCTTAGAGCCCGCCACCGACGATAAAAACGTTTTCGGAGTTGTCGCCACTTTGGACGAAACCGTTTTCAACGATAAAAACACAAACCCCTATTTCGGGGCGTATGAATATAGCACTTATGTTGACGTTGACGACTATGACGCCGACGGCAATACAGACGAAGTCAGAGTGAAAATTTTGGCGAGGTATAAAGTGGATTATTCCTACTTAGCAGGGCAACCCTTCTACAAAATCGCCGAAAACGGCAGACGCAGTAACGGCGCGCTTATTAAAATGGCGGATTTATCTATCGGTACGCTAGGTACGCAAATGCAAAACACAATCGACGGAATGACGCTTAAAGAGATTATTTCCGTAGACGGCGATATTTATGAACAGCTGACTGCGGCTACCTATGCGGATGCGCAAATGGCGGTAGGTTCGGAAAACGTATACGTTTACGACGCTGTTTCTAAACTTTTCGCAATCACGCAAGACGCAAGCGCGGTGGCGCCCTTCTATAAAATGATTTATAAAGGCGGAGACCATATCGTTTTCAAAAAGTTAGCGAATACGGGCTTGTCGGATATAGGCTCGGCAATGACCGCGATAGTTGAAACCACCACCCTAGGAGAGCTTATTGAAATCCAAGTTGAAAACGAGTTTGAAGCCTATACCTCGGGAAGCGCAAATCGATATAGTATTTTGACCACCGTAAAGGCTGTAAACAAAGCCACAATCACAGAAAAATATTTTGGCACGTATGAATTATGGACGCTGACCGCCACAGATACCTTAATCGGCGCAGAAGAAGTTGGCGATATCCGTTTAATGGTTATAAATAGCGCTGGCGGATATGTCATAAAAGAAAACGGACGGCGCAGTAACGGCGCGTTGACCGCAATGATGGATAAAACTATCGGCAATATGAGCTCTGGGATGCAATCGGCAATCGACGACACCGTATTGAAAGAGATTTTGACCATTGACGGCGACGTTTTCATAAAAATGACGCAAACAACCTTTGTCGCAGCAAAGCTGGCTTTGACGACAGACGCGACCATAGCTGATAAAACCGTCTTTGTCTATAAGGATTATATTTTCAACGAATACGACGCAGTTGAAGACGCCGCCGCAACCGAATTTTACGCAAGACTGTATTCGGGCGCAGGCTCAGCCGTAATCAAACGGTTGTCCACCGTGCCCGTGTCGAAAATCGGCAATAATATGCAGAACGCAATTGACGACATAAAGCTTGGCGATTTGGTGACAATCCACGGAGATTCCTTTGAAAAATTGACAGCAGTCGATTTTGCCTCAGCCGTGACGGAGGCGGGCGCAGGTTATTCAGACAGTTTATTTGTCTTAGACGACGGAATGTATCGCCCCGTTGAGGAATACGTCAAGGCAACCGAGGCGCAAATTGCCGATTCGGCATATACTAAATATGTAAAGAACGGTTCGTCGTTTGAGGTTTTCGTTGCTCAAGCAGGCACGAAATATATCAAATCGCAGGATTGGATTGCAAACGATGAAAACGTTGAAGGATACTATAAGCGCACGGTAAAGGGCACGGATAACGCTGTTTTAAAACGTCTGGCAGTTGTGAAAATATCCCAGATTGGCACAAAAACGGACGTTGCGATAAAAGATACAACCTTGTCGGAGTTGGGCATTGGAGGCTCGGGTATATTGGGTACGCCGGAAATCCAACGCGCAAAAATAAACGAACTACCCGAAGCGATAACGGGCGTTATGGCAAACGCAACCCTGCGTCAGTTGAACGATTGGGGCGGCTTGGGGCTTAGCTCAACTGCGATTACGGCGTTAAACGTTTATAACTACCGCAAAAAAGTTCCCTCAACAGACCCGTCCTATAACCCCGCTTATACCGGTGATGACGAGCAATACGATATGACGGCGAAGGATTTCTTCTCTAACCTTCAGATAAGCGTTGACCCGCTGGGGAATTTAACCATTACCTTGGCGTAATAAAAGGCGAAACAGCCAGATAGGAGCTTTATGAGGATAAGACCTTACGAAAAAAAAGACCGTGAACGCGTTAGAATGATATGTCATAAGACAGCGACCGATGAGGAATATATCAAAAACCCCGATTTGGTCGCCGCCCTCTATGCCGAATATTATATCGACTATGAGCCACAAAACGCTTTTGTGTTGGTAAACGACAACGACGAGGCTATCGGATACATCTTGTGCGCGGAAAACTATAAAGCCTATATAAAAAACTGTCGCAAATACCAACTGCCGAAAATCAAAAAGCTATCCCGCAAGTGGGCGCTTTTGACAAGATTAGGGTTTATATCCGAGAGAATGGACGGCAAAAAATATCCCGCTCATTTGCACATCGACATCTTGGAAGAGGGGCAACGTCAGGGCTGGGGGACAAAGCTTATGGATACGCTATTTGCGCGCCTAAGACAGCAAGGAGTATCGGGCGTCAAGCTTGGTGTTGGCGGTACAAACGAAAAGGGCATAAATTTTTATAAAAAATACGGCTTTTCAGTTGTCCATAATTTTGGCGAGAAGGGCATTGTTTTTGGAATGAAACTATAAAATTTTTCGGAATATATATGGCAAAAGGTTATATTAAAAGTTATTTAGACGCGGCAATGGAGAAAGACCCTGCGGCAAAGAGTCGCGCAATGGTTTTTTTCACTTACTCAGGCTTTAAGGCGCTTTGCAGACATCGTATAGCGCACTGGCTTTATCAGCGCAATCTAAAGGGTATTGCCAGGGCAGTCTCCCAGTCGACGCGCTTTTGGACGGGCGTGGAGATTCACCCTGGGGCAACAATCGGGAAAGGGGTTTTTATTGACCACGGCGCAGGCGTAGTTATCGGCGAAACCGCAGAAATCGGCGACAACGTTGTGATTTATCAAGGCGTCACCCTAGGCGGCACGGGCAAGGATACCGGGAAACGTCACCCAACTATCGAAAAAGACGTTGTGATTGCCGCAGGCGCAAAAATTTTGGGACCCTTTACCGTGGGAGAAGGCAGTAAAATCGGCGCAGGAAGCGTGGTTCTAAAACCCGTTCCTCCGCATTGTACGGTTGTGGGCGTCCCCGGACGAATTGTCAAGCAAGAGGGGAAACGTGTCGACGCGCTCAATCAGGTGGAGCTTCCCGACCCGATTTTGGAAGAATTTAAACGTTTAAATAACCGCATTGCTGTTTTGGAAGACAAGTTGGAAATAAAATCTTGCAGATATTCCATCGCAAACAACGTTTTCGACAAGCCGACAGAAGACAGCAATCAAATTGAAAAAGACATTAATTTAAAAGAGGAATAGAATGATTAAAGTTTATAACACTTTATCTCGACGCAAAGAGGAATTAATACCAAGAAAACCAAATCAAATCACAATGTATGCGTGCGGAATTACGGTATCCGGCGACGCGCATATCGGACACGCCTATCAGGCTTTGATTTATGACATTATAAGAAAGTATCTGCAAAAACGGGGGTACAGCGTAAGCTATGCGAGAAACTATACCGACGTAGACGATAAAATCATTGCCCGTTCCAAAGAGACGGGGATTCCCGCAGACCGTTACGCCGAAATGATGATTGAGAAAATCGACGCTCTGATGACAAGGTTTCAAGTGGACGACCCCAACGTATGGCTAAAGGCGACTTGCAACATTGAAAATATCATTGACTTTATCGCAAAGCTTGTGGAAAAAGGATACGCCTATCCAACCGACAAGGGCGACGTATATTTCGCTGTGGAAAAATTTCCGTCATACGGCAAGCTGTCCAACAGAAATCTCGAAGACGCCTATAGCGGTGTTCGCATAAGCGCAGAGGAAGGCAAGGAAAACTCATTGGACTTTGCGCTTTGGAAGTCGGCAAAAGAAGGAGAAATTTCTTGGGATAGTCCTTGGGGCAAGGGCAGACCGGGTTGGCATATTGAGTGTTCGGCTATGAATATGGCGGCGTTTGGGGAGCAAATCGATATTCACGGTGGTGGGCGCGATTTAATTTTCCCTCATCACGAAAACGAAATTGCGCAGACGGAAGCGTTGACAGGCAAAGAGTTTGTTAAATATTGGATACACAACGGGCTTATAAAGGTTAACGGACAGAAGATGAGCAAGTCGCTTGGAAACAGCTTGCTTTTGGAGGATTTACTCAACCAATACTCGCCCGAAGTGATAAAATACGCGCTTTTGCAAACCAACTATCGAAACGATATAAATATCACGGACGAGCTTTTCCCGTCGGCGGAAAAGCATTTATATTCGTTTTACCAAGTCATCGACGAGGCAGACAATAGCGGTTTGAAATCCGACGCTTTATCGCAAAATATTGACGATGATTTTAATAATTGTATGGACGACGACTTCAATACCGCCCTTGCGCTCAGCAATTTGTTTAAATATTTCAAAACAATAAAAGCTAAAATTGCACAAAAGGATGAAAGCGCAATCGCAGATATAAATCAAATTAGAAAGACTTACGGACTTTTGGGATTATTTACTCAATCGGCGCAAGAGTTTATTGCGGGCTATGACAAAAAACACGAAAAGGAAGTTGTGGAAACATCGGATATTCCTGCCGAAATAGTTGCGCTTGCAGAGCAGAGAAAAGAGGCGAAGGCTCAGAAAAACTATGCGCTTGCAGACGCTTTAAGAAATCGAATTTCAGAAGAAGGATACATTTTGACCGATACCAAGGAGGGGTATTCGCTTAAAAAAGCGTAAAATCATATACTATGGCAAAAAGCATAATGGAAAAAAAGAATATATTAGACATTTTTGCAACAGAAGTTTTTACAGATGACGTAATGCGTAAATATATGTCCGAAACCGCCTATGAGGAGCTTCAGGAGGTTATTGAAAACGGAGGGGAGCTTCACCGCGCGCTTGCCAACGAGGTGGCGGCGGCAATGAAGGACTGGGCGGTTGAAAAGGGAGTCACGCATTATACGCATTGGTTTCAACCTCTGACGGAAAATACTGCCGAAAAGCACGACAGCTTTATATCTTTAGACAGCTGCGGAAAGCCGATTTTAGAGTTTTCGGGGAAAGCCTTATCTAAGGGCGAGGCGGATGCGTCAAGCTTTCCGTCGGGCGGAATAAGGGCTACCTTTGAGGCTAGAGGCTATACCGTTTGGGATTGCAGCTCTCCCGCTTTTATTAAACGTGTCGACAGCGACGTTGGCGTGCTGTGTATTCCCACTGCTTTTTGCGCCTATACGGGCGAGGCTTTAGATAAGAAAACACCGTTGTTGAGGTCGATGAACGCAATAAACAAGGCGGCTTTACGCTTGCTTAGAATTTTAGGCGATACCGAAACAAAGCGCGTAAGCGTGAGCGTCGGCGGCGAGCAGGAATATTTTTTGATTGACAAAGACCATTTTATGCAACGTGACGATTTGAAATATGCCGGGCGCACGTTGTTTGGCGCTCCGCCTGCAAAAGGACAGGAAAAAAACGACCAATATTACGGGATTATACGTGATAGAGTCGCCGCGTATATGGCGGATTTAAACCAAGTGCTTTGGAGACTTGGAATTACGGCAAAAACCGAGCATAATGAGGTGGCTCCCGCTCAGCACGAGCTTGCCCCGATATATTCCGACGTCAACATTGCAACCGACCAAAACCAGTTGACAATGGAGATTATGAAGCGTGTTGCAGAAAAGCACAATCTTGCGTGCTTGCTGCACGAAAAGCCGTTTAAAGACTTAAACGGAAGCGGTAAACACAATAACTGGTCGCTTTCGACAGATAAGGGTGTAAACCTTTTGGAGCCGGGAAGCAATCCGTATGAAAACAAAGTGTTTATGCTGTTTTTCCTTGCAATTATTGCGGGCGTGGACGAATACGCTCCGCTGGTTAGAATGAGCGCGGCAAGCGCAAACAACGACTGCAGACTAGGCGGACACGAAGCGCCCCCTGCGATAGTATCAGTTTTTGTGGGCGAGGACATTGAGGCGATGTTCGAGGCTGTTGCGGCAGGAAGCGTAGGCGTACAAAAAGCCAAAGAATACATCAAAATGGGCTTACCGGCATTTCCCAAACTAAAAAAAGACAGCACGGACAGAAACCGCACGTCGCCGTTTGCTTTTACGGGAAATAAGTTTGAATTTAGAATGGTTGGAAGCAGCGCGTCACTGGCTACGCCGAACATTGTTTTAAACACCGTAACGGCAGAAATGCTGACTAGAATTGCCGATCAAATTGAGGAAAGATTGCCAAAATCCGACCTTGACCACGCAATTTCAGAGGTAATTGTAAAGTTTGTAAAATCACATAGAAAAATCATATACAACGGCAACAACTACTCGCAGGAGTGGGTTTTTGACGCCAAAAAGCGCGGATTGCCAAATATTGCAAGCAGCGTGGAAAGCTTTAAATGCCTGTTAGATAAAAACGTCATAGCGCTTTATGAAAAACACAATATTTTATCAGAAAAAGAATTATCAAGCCGTTATGAAATTTTTATGGACAACTATTCCAAAACGGTCAATATCGAAGGCTTGGCAATGAGGTCTATCGCAAAAAAACAAATACTTCCGGCAGTTATGCGCTATCAAGGAAAGGTGGCGGGTTATGCGAAGGATATTATGGCTGTTGCAAGCGATTGCGGAAAGACGCAAGTACAATTAGTCGGCAATATGGACAAGCTTATTGTAGAGTTATCACAAAATATTACGGCGTTGGACGGCGCGCTTAATTTGGCGCAAACGCAAGAAAATTTTGAAAAAAAGGCAGAAACCTATCGTGATGAAGTTGTGCCTGCAATGGCAAAATTACGGCAGGCAGTCGACAGCTTGGAAGTCATAACCGAAAAGAAAGAATGGCCGTTGCTGTCATATGGCGACCTATTGTTTTACGAATAAACCGGCGGACGGAAAAATGGAAAATCAAAATCAAGTTACAATATCCGACATGGATAAAAAGCGGGCGAACGTTATCATAGAAACTTTCACAAAAAAGGTGGAAGAGACTGCGCCCGTAAGATTTGCTTCATCTTCAGACGAAAAAGCCAGCGCATTAAAAATGCGTGAGCTTTTTCATAAAACATTGGGGTTACCCTCAAGAATGGAGCCTTTTACCGTGCGTCCTCTCGCAGGGCGTTTCGGGATACCCGTTTTAGGGGCGATATACGCTGTTGCCTTGCTTTTTTACATATTGGGCGTTATCATAAAACATCCGATACATAACGCGTTTTTATCTTTTGCGATAGCGATTGCAATTTTTGCTTTTATATTGTTTATTATACAAGTATATTATAATAGAAATATATTTAACTTTATGTATCCTAAACGCACGTCTTATAACGTTTTGACGACAATAGAATCCGAGAGGCAAGCCGAATATACCTTAATCATCGGCGGACACTACGACAGCGATATGGACAGAGCCGATGCTTTCCTATGGCTTAGGGACAAAAATCTTCCGCCGTGGCTTGCAAAAACCTTAAAAATCATTGTTTTGGCAAGCATTCCGACCTTTGTGATAATGGCAAATTTGGCGATGTTTCTTCCAAAGCCAAGCATTGCGCTAAGGGCGTTTATATTTTTGTTCCCCGTTATTTTCTCGGGAATATCGATTTTTTATTTGGTGACCTATTTTAGCTACGGCAGAAGCAGCAGTAAAAAAGGGCGCGCAGGGCTAACCGCGTCGGGCATATCTTTGGCGGTTGCCGATTTTTTAAGGCAACATCCCGAAGCCGTCCCCGAGAACTGTAAGATTGTGCTTGTAAGCTTTGGCGCAAAGGAATGCGGCGCAAAAGGGAGCGAAGCTTTTTATGAGCAACACATTAAAAACAATCCCGATTTGCCCAATCCGTGCTTGGTTAATTTTTCCGAGGCAAAGCCAAAGGGTACAAAAGTATATATCGGCGAAAAGCAAGTTAAGGTTACTTTTGATATAAACCTTAACAACGTTGTGTTCAACGGGCTTAAGGAAAGCGGAGTTGAACCCGAGTTTGTTTTTCATAAAACAATGTTTACAGACGCCGCTCCGATGGCTTTTAAAAATTTGCCAGCCACCACCGTGCAATTAAACGCAGAGCACACTGGTGAGGATTTAAACTTTGACGACGCATTCACGGGCGCGGCAAACACGATAGTTCGAGTAATGGAGTATTTAGACTTTGAAAACCAAAAGAGAGTGGAAAACGAAAAACGCTCGTTGGGGCTTTAACAAATAAACCCTAATCAAAGATTATAAACGACACAAAATAACCCGCATTTTATGCGGGTTTTGTTTTATAGATTTGGGATTTAATCGGGAAGTTAAAGATATTCGGCTTAATCGGGAAGCTTAAGATATTCTGGTTTAATCCAGCCTTTTTTCCTAAACAGCTCCGAAAACAAAAGCGTTAAGCCTGCCGGTAACACAAACATTAAAAGGATAATCCCCAGCCACATTTGCCAAGCGGGTATGACTGTTGAAGACGCGTCGATAACACCGAATACGCCCACCAAACCGCTTGTTCCCATGCCACCGCCCGTTGCGCTGCAACGAAGCTTAAACAAACAGGTTGAAAGAGGGCCTACTATCGCGCTTGTCAAAATCGGGGGTACAAAAATAATCGGGTGCTTCATAATGTTGGGTATCTGTAACATACTTGTGCCTAAGCCTTGAGAAATAAGACCGCTCCAACGGTTTTCTCTAAAGGACATAACCGCAAATCCGACCATTTGAGCAGCGCACCCAACCACCGCCGCGCCGCCTGCAAGCAGCATACTGTCGGAGGTAATGCCTGCCGCTATGGCAATCCATATAGCCGCGCTTGAAGTTGGCATAGTAAGCAGAATGCCGACGGTAACAGAAATGACGATGCCCATAATAAAGGGCAAGGCTGAAGTGCTTACCTCAACAAATTTTTGGATTAAGGAAATCACCCAAATTGCGGGGATTGCCAAGAATGTGGAGATGAAGCACATAAATAAAATTGTCAGCGGAACAATCAAAATATCTAGTTTTGTTTTACCTTGGACAAGCAAAACAATTTCCAAAGCTAGAAGCGTTGCAACGTATGCGCCGATAGGATTGCCGGGGAGCCCGAGTTTTAAAGAGGTCAAGCTGTTGGCAACGGCAAGAAGCGAAAACGCCTCGCCCGATATAGCAACCTTAAACGCCGCATCGGGGAGATATGCTCCGATAAACCCCGCGGCTGCGCAACCGAACATAACCAAGTTAGGCGCTTTTAAAAAGCGGGCTATACCAACGCCGATACCCGCGCCCATAAGCGTACAGGCAAAATTACCGATAAGCACCAAAAGCTTTCCAAACCCGCTTTCGCCGAAAAGTCCGCCGATTTGTTTGAAAATCGTGCCTGCGATAAGCGTAACAAACAGCCCTTGCGCCATTCCCGTAAAAGCGTCAATAAAGTATCTTTTGGCATATTTTTTTGCCACGCTTTTAAAGGATTTTTTCTCGACAGAATTGTTATCGGGAGATACGACAGTGTTTTCAGAAACCATAGAGTTTTCCATAATCTAC
>CAZSAC010000024.1:0-4776 GCA_964604875.1 uncultured Bacteroidaceae bacterium
ACCCAACTGGTCAATTCCATTTTATATCATTGACTATTTTAAATGTTGAAACTATAATAAATAAGCATTATTCTAAAAGTGTAACCAATATGGAGGTATAAATATGAAAGAAGGCATCCATCCTGATTATCATGAAGTCACCGTGACTTGTGCTTGTGGCGCAGTTTTTAAAACCGGCACCACCAAGAAAGGCGATACTATGAAGGTTGATATCTGCAACAAATGCCACCCCTTCTTCACTGGAAGACAAAAACTAGTCGATACCGGTGGTCGTGTGGATAAGTTCAAGAAACGTTATAATCTTGATTAGGAAAAGTCGCAGATTATCGCAAAGATAATCTGCTTTTTTTACTATTTTTTATTTATGAAAAAAACGCAGATAGGTGGACAAGCGGTCTTAGAAGGCGTTATGATGCGTGGCGAAAAGAGCATGGCAACGGCCGTGCGTGGCGTCGATGGCAAAATCACCATCGAAAGCTCCCGCATCAAATCGTTAAAAGAAAAAAGTTTTTGGTATAAGGTTCCCGTTGTCAGGGGAGTTTTAAATTTTATATCAATGCTTTCTCTCGGCATTAAAACGCTTATGCGCTCCAGCGAGGTGTTCACCGAAGGCGAGGTTGAACCGTCCAAGTTCGAAAAATGGATTTCGGAAAAACTTAAAATCGATATAATGCAAATCGTAATGGTGTTTGCGGTGGTTTTGGGTTTGGGTTTAGCGATAGGATTGTTTTTTATTTTACCGCAGTTTTTAGTTTCTCTGTTTTTTAAAATACCGCATATACCGCAACCTTCAAACGTTTTAAAGGACGTAATTGAAGGCGTTTTGCGACTTTTAATATTTGTTTTATACGTTGTATTTTGCGCGAAAGTGCCTGATGTTAAAAGGGTTTTTATGTATCACGGGGCTGAACACAAGACGATAAACTGTTTTGAACACGAAGAGGAGCTTACCGTTGAAAACGTAAAGGCGCACAGCAAGATACACAACCGTTGCGGAACCACGTTTATGGTTTTGGTTATGGTAATAAGCATAATTGTTTTTTCGTTGTCGAGCTGGGTTTTCTTTGAAAAGCTGGGCTGGGCAAACAATGTTTGGACGCGCGTAGGCGTCAGGCTGTTGTTATTGCCCCTTGTTGCGGGCGTGTCTTACGAGGTTTTGAAACTTCTTGCGTTATCGGACAATATAATCGTGCGAATAATTCGTTGGCCGGGGTTACAGTTACAACGACTGACAACCAAAGAGCCGGACGATAAAATGATTGAAGTTGCAATCGCAGCTTTCAACACGGTGTACGATATGGACCGTGATGAGAGTATCCCCGAAAAAACATTTGAAATAAAGCTTCCCGTAGACCAAGCCAAGGCGGAACTATCAAAAATCCTTCCCCAGCCGGAGTTTGAGGCGTGTGAAGTCGAATGGATTTTATGCGACGTGTTGGGTATCGGACGAGATAAATTGGAAACAACGGCGTTTTTAAGTCGGCAAGACTTGGATAAATGCGTAAAGATTGCCAAAGAAAGGGCGACGCATATTCCGCTTCAATATGTATTAGGCTATACAAATTTTTGCGGCTTTAATATTTTGGTTAAAAACGGAGTGCTTATTCCTCGGCCGGAGACGGAATTGCTTTGTGAACAGGTTGTCAAACGCGCAACCGGAAAAAAGATTTTAGATTTATGCACGGGTAGCGGAGCGATAGCCATTGCAACCAAGCTTTCGGCTGTATGCGACGTTGAAGCGTCTGATTTGTCCGACGCTGCGCTTGAGATTGCCAAATATAACGCTGAGATTTTATCAGCCGATATAAAATTTGTTCAAAGTGACCTTTTTGAAAATATCGAAGGAAAATTTGATATTATTGTTTCCAATCCACCATATATCCCCACAGCGGAAATATCGTCGTTGGAAACAGAAGTGCGTGATTATGAACCTATCTTAGCTTTAGACGGCGGCGCGGACGGATTGGATTTTTATAGGCGCATAGCCCAAACTGCCAAAAACTTTTTAAACGAAAACGGAACGCTTATTTTGGAAATAGGCATAGGACAGGCTGAAGATGTCCAAACTTTATTGAAAAACAATTTTACAAGTGTTGAAATATTGAAGGATTATGCAGACATTCCTAGAATTGTGATAGCAAATATTTGAGGTTTTTATGATAGATAAGTTAGACACCATAAAAAAAAGATTTTTATTTTTAACAGATGAAACGGGCAAGCCCGAAGTTATTTCCAACCAGTCTGAATGGAAAAAGCTTATGAAGGAGCGTTCGTCGTTAGAGGATATCGTCGCAAAATACGACGAGTATTTGATTGCGGAAAAAAATATGGAAGAATGCAAGGCTATGCTCGATGACCCCGACGAGGATATGAGAGAGCTTGCAAAGTCGGAATATAGCACGTTTAAGGAAGAGCTTGACAAGGTTTTTGAGGAGCTTAAAATTGCCCTTATTCCCAAAGACCCCGACGACGATAAAAACGTTATTATTGAGATACGCGCGGGCGCCGGTGGAGACGAGGCAGGGCTTTTTGGAAGCGAGCTTATGAGAATGTATATGCATTATGCAGACAATCGTCGTTGGAAAATTGAAGAAATCAATATGAACTTGACCGAACTCGGCGGTGTAAAAGAGGTTGTCTTTATGCTTTCGGGCAAGGGCGCGTTTTCAAAAATGAAGTATGAAAGCGGCGTGCATAGAGTTCAGCGCGTGCCTGAAACGGAGTCGCAGGGGCGTGTCCATACTTCCACGGTGACGGTTGCGGTTTTGCCTGAGGCGGAAGACGTCGAAATTGAAATATTAGATAAAGATTTAAGAATTGACGCCTTTAGAAGCGGAGGCGCGGGCGGTCAGCACGTCAATAAAACAAGCAGCGCAATCCGTATGACGCATATTCCAACGGGGATTGTCGTCATTTGTGAAGACGAGAGAAGTCAAATCAAAAACAGGGACAAAGCGATGAAAGTTTTAAAATCTCGCATATACGATTATTACAATCAAATTGCCACTAAAGAATATTCTGACAACAGAAAAGCGCAAGTTGGAACGGGTGACAGAAGCGAGCGTATTCGTACCTATAACTTCCCACAGGGAAGGGTTACCGACCATAGAATCGGTTTCACGATGTACAGCCTGACAAACTTTTTGAACGGCGATATGGATTCTATGATTGAGGCGTTGCAAATTGCCGCTCAAAACGCAGCGCTTGCAAAAACCGACTCGATTTAAGCAACAAACAACTGAATACTTAAGATAAAATAAACCCGATGTTATTGCAAAATAACATCTTTATATTATAAAAAAGAGGAATTAAAATGGAAATTCGGTTTAGTAAAACAAAAAATCTTTTAGAAGAACATACATACGACCCGTCTCTTCAAGATGTAGCAGAGCCACAACTGTTTCGTAAAATTTTCGAATATGGTTCCATACCGAAAACAACCTTTAATATGCGTCACGTTCCTATGAATACGCCCAGAGATTTATGGATTACGGATACAACCTTTAGAGATGGACAACAAGGTATGGCGCCGTTTTCTGTCGAGAACATTGTGGAATTATTTAAAATGCTAAACCGCTTGGGCGGACAAAAAGGGCTTATTAGGCAGAGCGAATTTTTCTTATATTCCGACCGCGACAAAAAAGCCGTAGAAAAATGTCTGGAGCTTGGATTTGATTTCCCGCAAATTACAAGCTGGATTAGGGCGACCGAAAAGGATTTTGAGTTGGTCAAGCAATTTGGATTAAAAGAAACGGGTATTTTGGTAAGCTGTTCAGACTATCACATTTTCAAAAAAATGAACTTGACACGCCGTCAGGCATTGGACAAATATTTGGGCATTGTGAAAATGGCTTTGGATAGAGGCATTGTTCCCAGATGCCACTTCGAAGATATTACAAGGGCGGACTATTACGGTTTTGTAGTGCCGTTTGCGATTGAGCTTATGAAGCTTAGCCGTGAAAGCGGAATCCCGATAAAAATCCGCGCGTGCGATACTATGGGCTATGGCATTTCTTTCCCCGGCTCGTCAATGCCGAGAAGCGTTCAGGGCATTGTTTACGGGTTTGTGCATTACGCAGAGGTTCCGCATAAGCAGCTGGAGTGGCATGGGCATAACGATTTCTATAAGGCGGTCAATAACGCCGCTACTGCTTGGTTATACGGCTGTTCTGCCGTCAACACAACACTTTTGGGAATCGGCGAGAGAACAGGAAATTGTCCCTTAGAGGCTATGGCGATAGAATATGCTGCATTGCGTGGCACCACAGACGGTATGGACTTGTCCGTCATCACCGAAATTGCAGAATATTTTGAACATGTTATCGGATATGAAATCCCACAGCGCACGCCTTTCGTGGGCAAGAGCTTTAATATGACCCACGCAGGGATTCACGCAGACGGTATGTTAAAGGACCAAGAAATATATAATATTTTTGACACCGATAAAATTCTCAACCGTCCTCCGTTGGTTGCGGTTGACAGTTTCTCGGGTTTGGCGGGGATTGCTTTTTGGATTAACGCCTATTATGGATTGGAAAACGCCGATAAGATAAATAAACAAAATTCTGCCGTACAAGCTATTAAGGCCGAGGTTGATTTGCTTTACGATAAAACCGGAAGAACTACCGTTATGTCCGACGCCGAATTGGATGCAATTTTCAGTAGGGTTTCGCCCGAACTATACGCCTCTGTTGCATCGAAGAAAGTGATTAGATAAGCCCTCCAAAATTTCTTTATACTTATATTGTAACCGCAAACGGGCAATATTTCAAGGAT
>CAZSAC010000024.1:4786-22972 GCA_964604875.1 uncultured Bacteroidaceae bacterium
TGAATTATTGCCCGTTTGCGGTTACAATATAAGTATAAAGAAATTTTGGAGGGCTTATTCTTATGATACATTTAGTTTACGGCGCAAAAGGCTCGGGCAAAACCAAAAGGATTATAGATCAGGCAAACGCCTGTATCGATAACGCAAGTGGCGACGTTGTTTTTATTACGGATACCAATCGCTATATGTTCGAAATCAAATATCAAATCCGAGTTTCTAATACGGCGGAGCATCATATCGCATCGGAAGAGGCATTGCTTGGGTTTATCAAGGGTATGATAGCGGGCAATCACGATATTAAAACCATATTTATCGACGGCGCGCACAGGATTGCAGGAAAAGACGTTTCCGAGATGAGCAATTTTTACGCCGAATTAGATGCGATAGCCAAACGCAACGAGGTTGAGTTTGTGATAAGCGTAAGCAAGGATTTGGCAGAAATGCCCGAATTTTTGAAACAATATGTAAGCTAAGTTTAAGGAGATTTTATGTTTTACACCAGTACTCGCAACAGCACTACCAAGGTTACGGGCGGCGAAGCAATCGCAAATGGAATAGCAACGGACGGCGGATTATATGTTCCGTCGTCTTTTCCAAATTTATCCCTAGAGGAAATCGCTTCGTTAGGAGAAAAAGTATACGCAGAGCGGTGCGCCTTTATATTGGATAAGTTTTTGGATTTTGGATACGATAAATTGTTGGAGTTTTCCCAAAAGGCGTATGCAAGGTTTGAAGACAAGCTTAAACCTTGTCCACTTAAAAAAATCGACGATATAACGTATGTGCTGGAGCTTTTTCACGGGCCGACACTTGCGTTTAAGGATATGGCATTGACGCTTTTGCCGCACTTGATGACGGCGGCAAACGCAGAAATCGAAAGAAAAGAAAAAACGCTGATTCTCGTAGCGACAAGCGGAGACACGGGCAAAGCCGCCCTAGAGGGCTTTAAGGACGTTGAAAATACGGCGATAGCGGTGTTTTATCCGGCAGAAGGCGTAAGCGATATGCAAAAAATGCAAATGCAGACGCAAGAGGGAAGCAACGTTTTGGTTTGTGGCATTGACGGCAATTTCGATGACGCTCAAAATGCGGTAAAGCGTATATTCGTCTCCGATAAAATGAAAAGCGAAATTTTAAAAGCCGATTACCGTCTATCCTCTGCCAACAGCATAAACTGGGGTAGGCTTGCCCCGCAGATTGTATATTATTTCAGCGCGTACGTAGATATGGTCAATAGCGGCGATATCAAGCTGGGCGACAAAATTAACTTTTGCGTACCAAGCGGTAATTTCGGCAACATTCTTGCAGGCTATTACGCCAAACAAATGGGCTTGCCAATCGATAAACTTATTTGCGCCTCCAATAAAAATAACGTGCTTACGGACTTTTTTACCACGGGCGAATATAACGCAAATCGGGATTTTTATAAGACCTCCTCGCCGAGTATGGATATTTTGGTTTCGTCCAATTTGGAGCGTTTGCTTTTTGAGGTATACGACAGAAATTCAGACGCGGTTGCCTCTGCGATGAACGGACTGAAAGAAAACAGCAAATACTCCGTCGACGTGGAGCTTTTAAAAAAATGCGGTATAGAGGCTGGCTTTGCAACAGAAGAAGACGCAAGGCTTGCAATCGACAGCTGTTTTGACCTTAACGACTATTTGATGGACCCGCATACCGCCGTGGCGATGGTGGTTTATAACGACTACTATGCCCGTTCCGGGGACGAAACGCCGACAGTCATCGTATCGACGGCAAGCCCCTATAAATTTCCGCAAGAGGTTTTGTTGGCAATTTCTCACGAGGAAGTCGACGACGCCTTTATTGCAACAAAAAAATTGCATTTCTATTCGGAAACTGAGGTGCCTATGCAAATTTCGTCGCTGCAGTTTAAAACCAGAAAATATACGCAAATCGTCGATAAAAGCAAAATCGACGAAGTAGTTTTAATTTTTACAATGAGGTAATTATGGAAGGAAAAAAAGTTTTATACAGCGCCGCCCAAACCACGGGCTGTATGACAATCGGAAACTATATAGGAGCAATCAAAAACTGGGTTAAAATGCAAGAAGATTTTAACAGCATTTTTTGTGTTGCGGATTTACACTCTTTAACGGTCAGGCAAGAGCCTGCCGAATTTCGGGCAAGAGCGATGTCGTTTTTTGCGCAGTTTTTGGCTTTAGGGTTAGACCCCAAAAAAAGCGTGGTATATATGCAATCTCACGTTGCCGCCCATGCTGAATTGACGTGGTTGCTCAACTGCTTCACCTATGTTGGTGAGCTTCAAAGAATGACTCAGTTTAAAGACAAATCGGCAAAGCACGAGGATAATATTAACGCAGGCTTGTTGACATATCCCGTGCTTATGGCGGCGGATATCTTGTTATATCAAACGTCTTTGGTGCCAATCGGTATCGACCAAAAACAGCATTTGGAAATCGCCCGAGACATTGCCATTCGCTTCAATAATCGGTTTGGTGAAACCTTTGTTGTGCCCGAGGCTTATATCCCTGCAAAGGGGGCAAAAATATACAGTCTGCAAAACCCCGAGGCAAAAATGAGCAAGTCTGACGAAGACGTCAACGCAACCATATCCATTTTAGACGAGCCCGACGTTATCGTTCGTAAATTTAAGCGCGCCGTCACCGATAGCGATACGCGGGTGTGCGCCTCGGACGAAAAGCCTGGCATAACAAATCTTATGACAATTTATTCGGCGATGACAGGCAAAACGATGGACGAAATAACTTTGGAATTTGACGGCAAAGGCTATGGCGATTTCAAATTGGCGGTGGCGGATTCTGTTATTTCTGCGCTGTCACCCGTACAGGCGGAGTATAAAAAACTTATGGCAGACAAGGCTTATCTTGTGGAAGTTATGAAAAACGGCGCGGAAGCCGCAAGCTATTTGGCGGAAAAAACCTTGCGCAAAGTCAAGAAAAAGGTGGGCTTAACCGAGAAACCGTTTAGATAATACTTAAGCTTTATAAAGGAAATTATGTTTGGATATGTTGTGCCCGATAAACCCAATTTGCTTATCAAGGATTTTGCGCTGTATAGGGCGCATTACTGCGGACTATGTAAAGAACTTGGAAAATACGCAGGACAGCTTTATCGTTTCGCAACAAATTATGACAGCACGTTTCTCTCGCTTTTGTTGCACAATTTAAGACTTAGTGAGCCTAAAATAGAACCTAAAGGCTGTATTCTGAACGAATTTAAGAAAAAGCCAATTGTTGTTGAAGATGAAATTTTGCAAGAGGTTTCAAAAATTACACTATTGTTGTTTTTCTATAAGGTAGCCGACGACGTTACGGACGAAGGCAAAAACAAGGCTGTAAAAATTGCATTAAGCAGGCATAGAAAACGCATTAAAAAAGAATATCCGACAATCGATAAACTGCTTGGAGAAAACTATAAAAGACTGGTCGAACTTGAAAAAAATAAATGCGCGCAAATCGACGCTCTTGCCGATTGCTTTGCAAAAATACTCGAAGGCATAATTTGGGAGCTTAGCCAAAACGCCGACGCAGGTAAGCTGGGTTATTTTTTGGGACGGTGGATATATTTGATGGACGCGATTGACGACTGTGAAAAGGATTTTAAAAGGCATAATTTCAATCCCCTTTTAGTGAATGCTTCCAATTTTGTCTCAAGAGAGGAATATTTGAACGCCAATAAAGAAGATTTGAAATATTTGCTTTATTCCACCTATTCAATGATTGTGGAATATTATGATAAACTAGAGGTAACTGTTGGCGAAGGAGCGCTGTCCAATATAATCTATCAAGGGCTTCCGTCCCAGATGGAAAGAATTTTAAAAGGAGATACTAAATGTCAAAAAATCCGTATATAGTTTTAGGAATTGACGAAAGCGCAACTCAAGCGGAAATAGAAAACGCCTATCAAACACTTTCAGATAAATATTCAAGCGAAAGGTTTTTAGAAGGAGAGGCGGGCGAGATTGCGGCTAGAAAACTAGGCGAGGTTAGAAACGCTTATGTCGAGGCGATGAGTATGGCAAAAAAGGCGTCATATATAAGCGAGGGCCTGGACGAGCTTTTCTCGGCAGAACAAGCTATAAAGGAAAATCGTTTAGACGAGGCGCAGAAAGAACTTGACAATACCTTAAACAGAACGGCGAAGTGGCACTATCTTCAAGCGCATTTATACTATAAAAGGGGTTGGCTTGTGGAGTGTAAAAAGCAGTTGGAAATTGCAATCAAGCAGGAGCCCGAAAACCAAAAATATCAGTCTGATTTACAAAAGCTGATTTCGGAGATGAACCCAACCCACGCTTTCGGAGACGGAAAGACTGTTCGGCAGCATCCCGACGGACGCAGTTATTCGGCGCCACGGTCTGATACGGACGTGTGTTGTGACTCCTGCGGGACTTGCTTATGCGTCAATCTATTGTGCAACTGTTGCGGAAGTTAGGGTTTTTTAATCAAAATATTACAAAAACAGGCATTGACCAACTTAGTCAATGCCTGTTTTTTTATTAAAAGCGGATAGCTAATGGTTAATATCCTAAATAAGATGCCCCGTTTTTCATTATTTCGGGAATTATTCGTGATGCCAATCTGTAATAAACGGTTTTGCCATCTCGTCGTGTGGTAACAAATCCTATACTTTTTAAAATTTTTAGTTGGTGTGATACTGTGGTTTGGTTGATTCTCAAAATCTCCGAAATATCGCCTACGCACATTTCCGAAATACAAATAGCCGATAAAATTTTAACTCGTGTACTGTCGGATAATGCGCTGAATAAATCAGACAGTTCGGTTAATACGTCGTTGTTGGGTAAATAGTAGTGCACTTTTGCTTGTGCGCAGTTGTTCATAAGCGTTGCCATTCAATCCCTCCCTAATTTCCATTTAATTATGCAATAAAAAACTCGCCTTGGGAATAAATCCGTTTGACGAGTTTTGTTTTATTTAGAGAAAATTAATCGAAAAATAGGGATTACTATTTTGATATTAATCCTTGCGCATAACTATCGCTAAAAATATGCACTTATCACCGCCTGTGGCAATCATACCGTGCGGCTTGGAGCTGTCGTAATAAAGACAGTCGCCTGCGTGTAAAATTTCAATATTGCCGTCTACGCTGCACTTGAGGCTCCCTTGGAGAATAAAATCCATTTCCTGCCCCTCGTGACTGCCTAGATGAATAGGCTGTGTTTGCTCCGCTTCAATATACGGGGCAGTGACCACAAATGGCTCGGCGATACGGTTTTTCATATTTTCTGCGATGTGAAGATATTCAAAACCCTTGCGCCTTCTCAACGGAAGACCGTGTCCCGCCCTAACTATGGAATAACTTGAAAGAGTTGGGGTGCTGCCTCGTACCAACTCCGTAATGTCCATTTCCAGACGTTTTGCGCAGTTATAAAGCAATGTAAATGTAAAATCTTTTTCGCCGGCTTCATAGGCGGTATATTCCTCTAAAGATACGCCCGCAGACGTTGCCATATCTTCTAGCGATATTTCTTCCATCTCACGGATGCCGCGAAGTCTTTCTGCAATTTCTTGATTTATATTCATAATATACCTCTAAATAATTGTATGTTAAAACATGATATAAGTCAATCAAAAAAATTTACCATAACCGTTTTGGAATATTTGCATAATTTGTCGAAATATGTTAACCTAAAAACGGATAATATTTTGAGGGTAAGTTAAATGGGGAGATGTAGGGGTTGGATTTGGTTGGCGGGTTTGATTTTATGCCTTTTTGGCTGTTTATGCGCTTGTTCCAAAACAGACTATGAAGAATATTATTATGTAAGCGGAATTGTTTCTGAGCAAAGTCTTCCACTCGAAGGGGTAGAGGTATTTTTAAACGGCAATAGTTTTGATCCTAAATTGGTCACGGACAAGAACGGACGCTTTGAACTTGGAGGATTATCATCGGGGGACGTTTTGTCTTTTTCCAAATATGGATTTATCATTGAAAATATTGCCGTTGAAGAAAGCGTGAACGATGCAACTATAAGCGCTATCAGAAACACTTATATGGTAAGCGTTAAAAACACGAAATCGTATGGAAGCGTTTCCGGAGGCGGTATTTATGAATTTGGAAAAACCGCAACTTTGGTTGCAAAACCGCTAAAGCATTATAAATTTGATGGATTTTATATTAAAGATAATTTGATTACAACCTCTTCTACATATACGTTTGAAGTTTTTGAAGCAACTTCATTCACGGCAAAATTTTCGCCGATAGAATATCAAATTAAAGTTGAAAATGAATATGATGCAAGCTTAGTGTCGGGCGATGGAAACTATACCTATGGTTCTGAAATTGTTCTGACAGCAAAAGATAATGAGACGTACAAGTTTTCTTATTGGCTTGTTAATGATGTAAAATATTATCATAAAATATATTCTTTTGTATTATCAGATGAAAATATGAAGATATCAGCACAGTTTCAAAAAAGACTTGCTCAGCCGGAGGCAGTTTGGAATAATCAAAAATTAGGCTGGAACGAGGTGCCATTTTCAAAAGGATATTCGGTGTCTGTTTTGGACAAAACTGTTACGGTTTCGAGTTCGGAAATTTTGCTCGAAAAATTTAATCTTTCAAGCGGAACTTATTCCGCCACGATTGTTGCAACGGGTGAAGGCTTTGCAGATTCTGTCCCGCGCGAAATAAGCTTTACGTATCTAAGACCGATTGACGCGCCCCGTGAAAGCGGCTTTCTTTTAGACAACGATAGGATATTTTATTCTTTTACAAAAGTCAACAGCGCAGTTGATTATCTAATTTGTTTTGACGGACATGAGCTTTCTTTGCAAGAGCTTCAATATGAGGTTTTTGCTAATTCCATCAAAGTTGATTTAACTGCGCTTTTGTGGGAAAGCAAAACATATTATGCGTCGGTTAAAGCCGTGGCAAAAAATCCGCTTCAAAATTCAAAATATACTAAAGCATCAGAGTATGTATTTTCCCCAATTCTTGAGAAACCCGATTATAAACTTGAAAATGACATTTTAACTTGGAGCCATTGTAGGGAAAACGTACAGTTCTATTTGATTGTTGACAAAGTTGCGGTGTCTCTTTTGGGGAAAGAAAGCTATGACTTAAGCGGCTATGCGAAAACCGCTGACATCAGGTTGTTGGTTAGGAGCGAGGGATATAAAGATAATTACGTTATAATACAATAAAGGGAGATAATATGGAAAACAAACTTAAGAGAAAGCTTGGTTGGCTTATTGTCCTAGCGGGCATTTTTGCGGCCATAATTGTTTTTGGCAATCAAGAAACCGTGTTGGCTAATTCTGCGTTAAGCGCGCCCACTGGCTTACAACTTACTGATGCCGATACGATAGTAATCACGTGGGATAGAGTTCCCGAAAACAACGGCTATATCGTTGAAATAAACGGAGCGGAAACAGAGGCGCTGCCTATAAACGTTGAACGGCTGGACGTAACCTTATTTTGTTGTGAAAGCATCAATTATAAAATTCGTGTTTGCGCTATCGATGTAGATTTTAATAGGTCGAGTTTTAGCGAATATGTATACGTACAACGCGCAAACAAACTTCCTGCGCCGAATTTGTCGATAAATAACGACGTTTTAAATTGGAGCGCCGTTGAAAACGCTATAGGTTATACGATTGTTATTAACGGAATTAAAATTGAAGATAAATTGACAGCGACTCAATATGATTTGACCGCGCTTTTGGCAAGCGTGGGCGAATATACGATAAAGGTTTGCGCTATCGGAGACGGGAAAAAATATGTAGATAGTCCGTATGGAACCTTTACATATACAAATACATTAACGTTGGCTATGCCGGAAAACCTTTCCGTGGCGCCGAATGATAATACAGTCGTGTGTTCCTGGGACAGGGTTGCCTATGCGGATTCATATACTGTTGAAATAGGAAATAGCTCCTTTACCACAACGCGCAATTTAGCGGATATAACGCAATATGTTTCGGAAGTGAAACAGCACCTAGTATATGTAAAGGCAAACGGAAGCGGAGGCTTTTTGGATTCACAAAAGGTTTCCGCAACCTATGACACGGTTGAAAAGCTTGACACGCCGCAGCTTTTGATGAACAGCTCTGCTAAATCTGTAAGCTGGAGCGAGGTGCCTAATGCTTCAACGTATTCTGTTGCCGTCAACGGCGCGCCTTGCGCCACCGAGCTTTCTGGTACAACGTATGATTTTTCCAACCAAATTTCGGGAGTAGGGCGGTACGTTATTACAATTCAAGCAAATCAAAACGGCAATTATCAGACATCGGATTGCGCGGTCGGATACTACAATGAAACCTTAAAGTTGAGTACGCCGATTGTTAGAATATCTGGTACGCAAATAAGTTGGGATACGGTTGAAAATGCAGAAAGCTATTCAATTTTTATCGACGGAAATTTAAAAGACGCATCAATTACAAATTTACAAATAGATATTCTGCCATACTGCGCCGAAGTTAAGGATTACACTATAAGCGTTATGGCAAACAGCGTGGGGTATTATGGCTCCTCCGATAGGACGAGCGTAACTTATAGCCACGTCTCGCAACACAGTCAAGTGGTTTTAAAAGTTGTAAATTTGAAGATAAGTTGGCAATCTGTTTTGACGGCAACAAGCTATACCGTAACTGTTGACGGTGTGGCGGTCGCCGAAAATATAACGACAACAGAGTATGATTTATCGGACGTTTTGACACAGGAAAAATGGTATACCGTGGGCGTGTTTGCTAGCGCGAGAGGCAACATTTCGGAGGGAACCCCCAAAACGGTAGAAATTTTGGGGCAACAGCCGTCAGCATCTATGAAGACATACAGATTTTTAGGGGTGGATAATGTTGCAGAGTTGATGGTTTACGTAGACGGAGTAAAAACCCAGTCTACTTTGTCGCAGGACGTAACCTTAACGCTTTCTGCCGACGCAAAAAGTGTGGATTTTGTTTTAAACGCAGATATTCTTCCATATGAGGGGGTTTGGACTTATTACGGTACGGTTACGTTGGATACTGCCTCTTTAACAGATGGAGCGTATGAAATTACGGTTAAATCCATATCCTATAACGTAGACCACTTAACAGGCGCGGGAGAAGAAGGATTAAACGGTGTTTCTTATTTTGTTGTTGAGGGAATTCAGTATTCCTATCACTATGTTGGAACCGCAATAAAATACCCTGTTTAAAAATTAACTAATTATTGGGAAATTATTGATTTACTTACTTAATAGTGGTATAATGAACTAAAAAGTAAATACAAAGTTGCGTTTCGTGCTTAAAACCTTTTGAGTTATACTCACAAAAATCGGTAAGCTTAAATGCGAAAATGGAGTATTATGATTATCTTTGCTAAATTTGGAGACTATGATCGCAGGCTTTTTATTGAAGAGTGTTTTGAAAGATACATCGATACTATGTCGAAAACCAAATTAGAAGGGGAGCTCATAGTAGAGCGCGACGGCAACAATAAACCCTATTTCAAAGACTATCCCAACATAAGGTTTTCAATATCGCACAGCAATGATTTAATTGTTCTTGCAATGTCGAATACCGAAGTAGGAATAGATATTGAATATATTAAACCCCGAAGCTTTGAATCCATTGTGGAAAAAAGATTTTTCCCTGATGAAAAGTTAGAAGCGCAAACGCTTGAAGGGTTTTTAAAGGTTTGGACAAGAAAAGAAGCGTATCTAAAACTGACGAGCGAGGGCTTGAAAGGTTTGGCGGACGCAGACGTGTCTAAACCGATAGAGTACAATGGAGAGACGTTGGTATTTTCTACACTGGACTTATTTGACGGTTATATAGGTTCCGTAGTGGCGGTTTCTCAGCCTATCATTTTTGTTAAAATTGATTGACGTATTATAGAAATAACATAAGGAGGGATTTCCCAATGATTTTTGAACAATTTCAAGATATTTTGAGTAAACAGCTTGGAGTAGAGAAAGAAAAAATCACCGTTGATTCGGATTTGACGAAGGATTTCAACGCTGATTCACTCGATATTGTCGAAATGCTAATGGAAGTTGAGTCCACCTGGGGCATTACCATAAGCGACGAAGTGGCACTTAGTTTTAAAACTGTGGGTGACGTCGTTGACTATATTGAAACCGCAATATAATTAAAACCCTTAAGGGTTTAACAATAAGTTTAAAATACCTTACGCAATCGTGTAAGGTATTTTTTGTTTAGGAAATATTTTTTTGTAATTAAAGACGTTCAATGATTTTTTGCGTAATATCACGCGTACCTATTGTTTGACAGCCTATGCAAGCAATATCCCTTGTTCTCCAACCGTCGGCAAGCACTTTTTCTATGGCAAGTTCTATCTTTTGCGCAAGGTCTTCTCGGTTAAACGAAAGCCTCAGCATATGCGCGCAGGATAGAATTGTTGCAATCGGATTAGCTATATCTTGTCCGGCAATGTCGGGGGCTGAGCCGTGTATCGGTTCATACAAGCCGCAAAGGGTATCACCCAAACTTGCGCTGGATAGCATACCGATACTGCCCACGCACGCGCCCGTAAGGTCAGACAAAATATCCCCAAACATATTGGAGGTCACTATAACGTCAAACTGCGACGGATTCAACACAAGCTGCATTGCGGCGTTATCCACCAGCATATCGGTCAGTTGAACAGACGGATAGTCTTCATTTATATCGTGCACAACCTTTCGCCAAAGTCGTGAGCTTTCTAAAACGTTCGCTTTATCGACAGAGCATAACTTCCTGTTTCTTTTTTCAGCAAGCTCAAAGGCGGCGCGCGCAATACGCTCGATTTCTATCTCGCTATAAACTTCGGTATCAAAGGCTTCTCTGCCGAATTTGCCTTTTCTATATCCGCTTTCCCCAAAATATATACCGCCGATAAGCTCCCTCACAATTACAATATCGTAACCGTTTTTTAAAACACCCGTTTTTAGCGGAGAGGCGTATTCCAACCCTGAATACAGCTTGGCGTATCGGTAATTTGCATATAATCCGAGCGCCTTTCGTATTCCCAAAAGCGCGCTTTCGGGACGTATACTAGGGTTGTTCCATTTAGGACCGCCAACTGCGCCAAGAAGTACGCTGTCTGCGGATTTACAAATGTGTATAGATTCTTCCGGCATAGGGTTATTATACTTATCAATGGCGACACCGCCCATGCAAGCTTCAACAAACTCAAATTTGATGTTTGATAGGGACTCCAACGCGTGAAGAACAAGTTTTGCAGATTCAATAATTTCCGACCCGATACCGTCACCGCTTACGGTTGCAATTTTAATCATAATACACCTTTTTTTATCGCTTCGATTAAGCCTCCGCAACTTTGGATTTCATAAACGAAAGGAGGCGTTTGCGGAAGAGAATAGGTAGTTTGCTTTGTTTCATTTATAAGCAAGCATTTTTCAAAATCAACACTTAATATATCAAATCTGTCTGTATTATCAACGATTTCTGCGTTTTCAATAAGCAATAATCCAATGTTGATTGCGTTTCTATAAAATATACGAGCAAAGGATTTTGCAATAACAACCGACACCTTTGATGCTTTTATTGCAAGGGGCGCATGCTCCCTACTGCTGCCGCAACCAAAGTTATCCCCTGCGACAATTATGTCACCCGTTGCAACTTGTCCGGTAAAATCTGCGTCGATATCCTCCATACAATGCTTTGCCAGTACGGCGCTGTCGCAAGTGTTTAGATACCTCGCGGGGATAATCACGTCGGTGTTTATATTGTCGCCGTATTTGAAAACCTTGCCCGAAATCATACTATACCTCCAGTGGGCTTGTGATAAAGCCCGTCAATGCGCTGGCGGCGGCTATTGCAGGCGAGGCTAGATATATTTCACTTTTTGAATGTCCCATTCTGCCTACAAAATTGCGGTTGGTTGTTGCAACGCATCGCTCACCCTCTGCCAATACGCCCATAAAACCGCCAAGACAGCAGCCGCACGTTGGGGTAGAAACACAGGCGCCTGCTTTAATAAAAGTTTCAATATAGCCTAGCCTTAGCGCATCTTTATAAATTTTTGGTGTTGCGGGTATAACTATGCAACGGACGCCTTTTGCAACTTTTTTTTCTTTTAAAATACTTGCTGCAACCGCCAAATCAGAAAGTCTTCCGTTTGTGCAGCTGCCAATAACCACTTGGTCGATTTTGATTTTGAAAAACTCATCAAATGTTTTGACGTTGGATGGAAGGTGCGGAAATGCGACAGAAGGCGAAAGAGAGGACATATCGATTTCAATTATCTCGTCGTATTCGGCGTCGCTGTCGGGGCTAGTCGTATCAAAAGGTTGGTTGACTGAATTGGTCAAATAGCTTATTGCGCTGTCATCACAGGGGAAAAAGGCATTTTTCGCGCCACACTCGACAGCCATATTGGCAATTGTAAACTTATCGTCTATTGAAAGATTGTCTAAATCACCAAAAAACTCCAACGATTTATAAGTGGCTCCGTCAACGCCTAAAATTTTGATGAGTTGTAAAACGATATCTTTCCCACAGACAAACTTTGGCAATTTCCCTTTTAACACAACCTTAATTGCTGACGGAACCTTAAGCCAAACCTTGCCTGTCGCCATCGCCATAGCCGCGTCTGTGCTTCCTACTCCCGTTGAAAAACAGCCGAGCGCGCCGTATGTGCAGGTATGACTGTCCGCCCCGACAATGAGCGTTGACGGCAAAACTAAGCCTTGCTCTGGCAGTAGGGCGTGCTCTACGCCCATTGAGCCCGCGTCGTAAAAGCGGGATACTCCGCGCGTATTGGCAAAGTCTCGCACCAGCTTGCATTGCTGGGCAGAGTTGATGTCTTTATTGGGGACAAAATGGTCAAGCACTAAAACCAGTTTGTCGGGATTAAAAAGAGGTTTATTTGTTTTTTCAAATTCCCGTATGGCAACGGGCGCGGTTATATCGTTTGCCAAAATCAAATCAACCTTGGCAAGAATTAAATCCCCCGACTTGACATACTCTTTCCCCGAGTGGGAGGCAAGAATTTTTTGTGTTGCGGTCATTTTCATAAACCTATCCCCTTTGTAGCCGATATTCCACCGCATCGTATAAAGCCATCCAAGACGCATTTATAATGTCTGTGGAAACGCCGACGGTTGTCCAGGTGTTTTGCCCGTCGGTAGTTGTAATTAATGTACGTACAAAAGCGCCTGTTGCCGCCTCGCTGTTTATAACGCGCACCTTATAGTCTAAAAGATGAATGGATTTTATTTCCGGATAGAATTGAGATAGAGCAAGTCGTAACGCGCTGTCCAAAGCGTCCACGGGACCGTTTCCGTTGGCGGTCATTTTGCTGTCAATTCCATTTGCGTTAATTTGAATTGAGGCTACGGCAGAGTTTTCAGTATGTCCGGTCTTAGTTGTAACACTAAATTCCTTTAAGGAAAAACTGGGCTTAAACTTGTTAAGGGATTTTAAAACAAAAATATAAAAACTTGCGTCCGCGCCTTCAAACTGATAGCCGCGCTTTTCATATTCCTTTAAAGAAACAAGCAACCTACCCGCTTCTTCCATAGAGATGGATACGTCGGGGAAAAGGGAAGAAAGCTTTTGTAAAAGTGATGCTCGTCCAGCCATTTCGCTTAAAAGATACTGTCTTGAGTTGCCCACGAGGTCGGGAGAGATATGCTCAAAGGTGGAAGAATATTTTATAACGCCGTCCGCGTGCATACCTGCTTTATGAGAAAACGCGCTTTTGCCGACGTACGGTAAGCTTTTATAAAGCAAAATATTGGAAATTTCGGCAACCTTTCGGGCAACGGTTGTAAACCTTGCCAAGGATGAGTCCGAAACAATTTTATAGCCTTTTTTAAGCTGAAGGTTGGGAATAATCGTGGATAAATTAGTGTTTCCGCATCTTTCGCCAAAGCCTAAAAATGTGCCTTGAATATGAGTTGCGCCGGCGTCTACTGCGCGCATAGAATTTGCTACGGCAAGCCCGCAATCGTTGTGGCAATGGATTCCGATGATTGTATCGGGGAAACGTTCGACAACGGTTTTGGTTACGTCGTAAATAGAAGACGGCATCGATGAGCCGTTGGTATCGCAAAGGATAAGTTTTTTTGCTCCGCACAAAACTGCGGTTTCCAAAACCTTTAGTGAATATTCGGGGTTATCGGCGTATGCCTCAAAAAAGTGTTCGGCGTCAAAAAAAACTTGTTTTTGGTGGGCGGACAAATACGAAACACTATCGGAAATCATTTTAAGATTTTCTTCCAAGGATATGCCAAGCACGTTTTCTATTTGAAAACTCCAACACTTTCCAACAAGAGAAATATATTGAGTTTCCGACGTAACAAGTGTTTTAAGCGCAGAATTATCGCAACCAAGGTCGTTTTTGTGACGTGTTGCTCCAAACGCTACAAGTTTAGTATGCCCCAGCCGAACCTTGGATGCGCGACGGAAGAACTCAATATCCTTTGGGTTTGCAGAGGGATTTCCGCCTTCGATATAATCAAACTCAACATTGTCGAAAAGCTGCAAGAGGGCAAGCTTATCTTCAACCGAAAAAACGATTCCTTCGGCTTGCGCGCCATCTCGCAGAGTTGTATCCAAAATTTCAAGCTTTCTCATCGACTGCTCCTAAAAGTTTGTTTGCCGCGTTTATGTACGCCAATATTGCCGCTTCCAATACGTCGGTAGAAACGCCCCTTCCGCTGACTGCGTTGCCGTTTAACATAAGCTTAACGCTTGCCTCGCCAAGAGCGTCTTTGCCCTCCGTAACAGAGTGAATTGAAAAATCCAAAAGCGTAAATTCTTTGCCGATAATATTGTTTATGGCTTTGAAGGCTGCGTCAACAGGCCCGTCTCCGCTTTCCTTTTCGGTGATAATTGAATCTCCAACCGATAAAGTAATTTCGCTATACGCGGTATTGCGGTAGGCTGATATTTCATAATTTTTTAAAGCATAGTTGTGTAAGGCTGTAGTGCGTGTAACGTTTGGCAATATCGCTTCAATATCGCGTCGGCTGATAAACTTTTTTCTATCGGCAAGCGCCTTAAACTTTTCAAAATATTGTGATATTTGCTCGTCCGTAAAGTCATAGCCCATATCGTGTAACAGGGAAACAAAAGCGTGTTTTCCGCTATGCTTTCCTATAAGCACCTTGTTTTCGGGAATGCCTATACTTTCCGGCGTCATAATTTCATAGGTTGAGCGGTTTTTCAAAACGCCGTGCTGATGAATGCCTGCTTCGTGAGCAAATGCGTTAGAGCCAACTATTGCTTTGTTTGGGGGAATTTTGAGACCGATTACCGAGGCAACCAAGGTCGCCGCGCGATATAATCTGCGTGTGTTTATTGAGGTTTCAAACCCGTAAAAGCTTTTTCGGGTTTCGATATTCATTATAACTTCTTCTAAGGCGGCGTTACCGGCGCGCTCGCCGATACCGATGATAGTGCCTTCAACTTGAGACGCGCCAGCCGTCAACGCGGATATAGTGTTTGCGCAGGCAAGACCCAAATCGTTATGATTGTGAGTGCTAAGCTCAACCGTATCGATTTTTTCTACGTTATTTTTTATATGTGAAAAAACATCAAAAATTTCCGTCGGCGTGATATATCCAACCGTATCGGGGAGGTTTATGACTTTTGCGCCAGCAGTTACTGCCGTTTGCGTGGCTTTCGTCAAAAAATCCAGCGGAGTTCTGCAAGCGTCCTCAAAGGAAAACTGAAGGTTATCAGTATATTTTTGGGCGTATTTGATTGCCTTTTCGATAAGCTCAAGCACTTCTTCTTGCGACATACCGTATTTGTATTGCAGATGTATCGGGGACGTTGCAATGAATAAGTGAAGACGAGGGGATACGGCGTGCTTAAGCGCTTCTGCGCAAGCGTCAATATCCCCGAAACGGCATCGTGCTAAGCCCGTGACCTCTGCGTTTTTGACGACCTTTGACACCTCGGATACGGCTTCGAAATCACCTTTTGACATAAAGGGAAAGCCTGCCTCAATAACGTCAACTCCAAGTTTGTCGAGAGCTTCGGCAACCTCAAGTTTTTCGCTTATATGCATACTGCAGCCGGGCGATTGTTCCCCGTCGCGCAGGGTTGTGTCTAAAAACTTAATTTTTCTCATTTTGTCCTCAAGGTGTTTTGTCCTCGTTCAAGCGCGGCGCCGCCCGTCCTTGCCATTTCCAATATGCCGTAAGGACGCAAAATTTCGATAAATGCGTCAAGCTTTGAGCCTTCTCCGGTAAGCTCGACTATCATAGTATCATCGGCGGATATATCAATGGTTTTGGCTTTGAAAATCGTGCAGATATCCACTATTTCACTGCGCTGTTTGGCGGTACAAAATATTTTTACAATCAAAAGTTCCCTAAATACGGCGCGGGAAGCTGAGAAATCCGCAACACGAACGACGTCGACTTGCTTTTCTAGTTGAGCAATAATTTGAGATACAATCCTGTCGTTTCCGCAAACTGAAACTGTCATACGGGAAAAATTGTCGTCTTCGGTTGCGCAGACGGATAGACTGTCAATATTATAGCCTCTGCGACTGAATAATCCCGATATGCGAGTTAGAACGCCGGGACGGTTTTGAACAAGAATGGAAATAATGTGTTGATTTGTCATATGTTCCTCTAAAAAGAATTTAAGTCACGCTTAATATCACAGTCAATTACGACTTGTCGAGATGTATTATTTGAGAATATTTTATCTAAATCCTCGGGCTGTTTTGCCGATACCGCTTCAATGCCAAACGACTTAGCAAGCAAAATATAGTCCGGCGGCGTTAGGTTTGAGGCGATATATCTTTTTTTGTAATTCTTGGTTTGAAACTCGCGTATCATACCTAAACAGCGGTTGTTCATAATAAAAATAGAAATAGGCACGTTATAGTTTTTCACCGTGCAAAGCTCAGAAAACGACATATTAAAACTGCCGTCGCCCGTTATAAGGACGACGTCCTCTCCCGTGGCGAAATACGCGCCTATCGCCGCGCCGAGACCATAGCCCATAGCTCCTAAGCCACAGCTGGATAAAAACCTTGAGGGCTGACTAAAAGGATAGTAATTTGCAGTCCAAAGCTGATGCTGTCCAACGTCGGTCGCCACAAGCTGATTTGCGCCAAAATGCTTGAATATTGAGTTTATCCAATGTTTTTGAGGGTTAAATTCTATTTTTGTGCCATTCTTTCGATTTTCCACCTCAAGCATCCAATCTGCAGTTTTGGGTTTTACGGCGTCTAATAGAGCAGGAAGGGTTTCCGTTAAATCTCCAATTAGGGCAAAATCGGCAGAGATATTTTTGCTTATTTCTGCGCGGTCAATGTCTAGGTGAAGCAACTTTGTATTTTTAGAAGCAAAGTTTTGCTCCAACGCTTTATTGGAAAACCGCGCGCCTAGCGTGATAAAAAGGTCGCAGTCTTTTAATAAGGTTTTTGCAAGTTTGTTAACGCTTGTCCCAACGCCGATATAGTTTTTGTGGTTGTAGGGCATTGCGCCGATAGCGGGCATTGAAACGGCGACCGGCGCGTTAAGCTTTTCGGATAACGCCACTAGCTCGTTAGACGTTTGGGAAGAAATTATCCCTCCGCCTGCGTATATTATCGGGCGCTTGGCTTTATTCACCATATCTGAGGCAAACGTAATATCCGGTTTTGTAGCCACCTTTTGATAAGGCGCGCTTTTAACCAAAGTATATTCGGTTTTTTCTTCAAAAATATTGCAAGGAATATCAATCAAAACGGGACCCTTTCTGCCGCTGTTTGCAATAGAAAACGCTTGAGCTATAATCGAGGCAAGAGAGCCTACATCTTTTACGATATAGTTGTATTTTGTAATCGGCATCGATATGCCCGCGATATCCACTTCCTGAAAAGCGTCGTGTCCCAGTAAATCCGTTTTAACGTTACCCGTGATAACCACTAAAGGAATGCTATCCATATAGGCTGACGCGATACCCGTGACTAAATTTGTTGCGCCCGGACCCGACGTAGCAATACATACGCCCACCGTTTTCCCTGCGCGAGCATAGCCGTCTGCCATAAAAACGGCGCCGACTTCGGAGACGGCGTCAATCAATTGAATGTCCTGTGTGGAATACAAAACGTCGTAAACGGGCAAAATTGAAGCTCCGGGATAGCCGAAAATATGTTTAACCCCCAATGCTTGAAGTTGACTTATTAAAATTTGCGCCCCGTTTAATAGCATAATTATCACCTATTATATTATTCTAATATGATATACCAAAAAAAGTCAAG
>CAZSAC010000025.1:0-21842 GCA_964604875.1 uncultured Bacteroidaceae bacterium
AAATTTCATTTTATATGTTTTTGCGCCGTACGCAAGCCCTATAAGCTGATGTCCCAAGCAGATTCCGAAAATCGGAATTTTCCCCTTTGCTTCTTTTATTAAATTGATAACTTCGGGATAATTTGACGGGTCGCCGGGGCCGTTGCTTATAAACAAGCCGTCGGGCTTATATCTCATAACCTCGTCGAAACTTGTGTAAAACGGCACGACAACCACATTGCAACCATACTGATTAAACTTCCTGATGATGTTAAATTTTATACCGCAATCGACAGCCACTACTGTGCTGATAGGGTTTCTCGTTCTGGCGTACCAGGTTTTTTTTGTAGATACTCTTTCAATCGGTCTCTCCGTAAGAGTATACTCTTTAATCTGTTTTAAACAATCCTCGATATCCATATCGGCGTCGGCTATCATAGCCTTCATAGAGCCTTCGTCTCGGATTATCCGCACCAGCTCCCTTGTATCGACTTGGCAAAGCCCCGGCACGTTTGCGTCAGCCATAGCCTCGGACAAGGTTTTTGTATAACGGAAGTTACTGGGTTGGTCGTTATACTCTCTGACAATCATTGCTGACAAAAAAATCCCTCGGGATTCATAATCGTCGTCTGCCAATCCATAGTTTCCGATTAAAGGATAGCTCATCAATACCATCTGTTCGGAATAGCTGGGGTCGGACAGAATTTCCTGATAACCGACCATTGAAGTATTAAACACTAATTCGGCGATAATCGGTGTGGTTTCGCTTCCGAAACCCTTTCCGTAAAACACTTTGCCATTTTCCAAAACAAGAACTTTATCTTTCATTTGTCCTCCGTTAAACATTAGTTCCTTATATGTACAATTTTTCCATCTACAATAGTCATCAAATTATATCCGTATAGAGTATCCCCAATATAGGGCGAATTTTTCGCCTTGGAAACTATATCTTCTTTTTTGTATTGCCTTGGCGTAAGCAAATCTAAAACGGCAATATCTGCTAATCCGCCCTTTTCTATTTCTCCGTGCAAAAGCCCAAATCTTTTTGCCGGATTGAAAACCGTCCACTTCAAAAAATCGGCATAGCTTGCCAAACCCGTTTTTATAAAATAGGTGTAAATTATCGGCAAAAAAGTTTCAAAGCCTATGATACCGTTGGGCGCCTTATCATATTCCACCGCTTTCTCGTTTACAGAATGAGGCGCGTGGTCGGTGGCAATAACTGTAGCCACACCGCTAAGCAACGCATTGATTGTTGCAAACATATCGCTTCTGCTTCTAAGCGGAGGATTCATTTTAAAATTTGTGTTTTGATTTATATCGTCTTCACAAAGCGTTAGGTGATGCGGAGTAACCTCGCACGTTACGTCCAGCCCCTCCTGTTGAGCCTTTTTTACCGCGTCAAAGCTCCGCGCGGTTGACAGATGACAAAAGTGATATTTGCAACCGATTTCTTTGACAAGCTCCAATTCTCTCTCAACAGCCAAATACTCTGCCTCGGCAGACGTTCCTTTGCCCTCAAATTCTGCGTGAGAGGATATAACAACGTCGTTTTCTTTTGCCCAAAGCATCGCATTTTTCAAAAGAGGCAGATTATTGACACCTACTCCGTCATCGCTTAATCCGTGTATTCTATAGCGCAAACTTTCTAAGTCTGACAATTCCAATCCGCGTTCCTCCTTGGTAACGCTTGCGAAAGGATAAATTCTGATTGCGCTGTCTCTTGCAATTATTTCATTTTCCAGCTCAAGATTTTTTAGGCAATCGGGGGTTGGCTTCAAATTAGGCATCGCCATTGCCGTCGTTATGCCCCCTGACGCCGCAGCGCGGCTTTCCGAAAAAATCGTACCTTTATGCTCATATCCCGGCTCACGGAAATGCGCGTGAATATCAATAGTGCCGGGAATAACCCAGCACTTGGAAACGTCAATATTATATTCTCCTTCAAAACGGATATCTTGGGCAACGTCAATAATTTTGTTGCCGTCAATTAAAATGTCTTTTTTTACGAGTTGGTTATCCTCTAATACAAGTCCGTTTTTCAATACTATCATAATAACCCCTCCAAAACCATATAGATGACAGCCATTCTCACATAAACCCCGTTCACCATTTGTTGGCATATGCGGCTGTTTTCGCATTCGACAATTTCGTCGGCAATTTCAGTCCCGCGGTTTACGGGGGCGGGGTGCGTGATAATTGCGTCAGATTTCATTTTTGCAACTCGTTCCGACGTCATACCCCAGCAACGATGATAGTCTTCCGCTGTAATACTCATATATTCGTGATGCCTTTCAAACTGAACTCGTAAAAGGTTTATAACGTCGCAATATTCTATGGCGTCGTCAAGCTCGACGATATCTCCCGTGCCGTCAACAAACTCTTTCGGCCCTGCGATATAAACTTTCATACCCAACCGCTTCATAATTTCGGCGTTCCCGTGAGCAACCCTTGAATGGATTATATCGCCAACTAAACAAATTTTCAAACCGTCTAACTTGCCAAAAGCCTCATAGATTGTCATAAGGTCAAGCAACGTCTGCGTCGGATGGTCGGACGTCCCGTCTCCACCATTAAAAATAGGGATTTGGATAGTGTCCAAATCCCTATAATAACCATTTTGAGAATGTCTGATAACAACGCCGTCAACGCCTAAGCATTCAAAGGTACGAACTGTATCGTACAATGTCTCTCCCTTTGCGACGCTGGAGCCTGCCAAATTAAAAGTAATTGGCGTAATCCCCAGTTTAAGCATTGCCATTTGGAAGCTGTACTGAGTTCGGGTGCTGTTTTCATAAAACATATTCACCATTCTCTTTCCCGAGAAATCAGCCTTTCTTCCGTTTTTAAATTGAATAGCAAGGTCGATAATTTCGTAAATTTTTTCTGTGGACAATGTACTCAGCGTGAGCAATCCTTTCATAAAAACCCTCAATTTGGCAAAAAAATTTTGGCGAAACCCCGCCGAAACCCTTTTTTAATGCCGACCTTTTATTCATATTTTAGGTGATTATATCACACCGTTAAAAGATATGCAAACATTTTTAAATCGAATTTGAAATTTTTATTTCATTATTAAATATTTGACTAAGAACGCTTCTGACTTTTAAATAAAGTTCGTCCTTGGACGCTTTGTTTTCAATGATAAAATCAGAAAACTTTGCCCGCTCGCTGTCGGACAACTGCGAGTTTATCATTTTTTCCGCCAAATCTTTGTCAACTCCGCTCCGCTCAAACAATCGGTTTACGCGCATATCGTGCGGGGCGGTGACTAAAATGATTTTGTCAAACATCACCTGCATACCGCTTTCAAAAAGCAACGGAACCTCTACAAACACATTATCGCCGACTTGCTTTATCTCGTCCAAAATAATCGGGTGGGCAATGCTGTTTAAAAGTTGTCGCTTGTCATAATCGTTGAAGACAATCTTTCTAAGCACGCTTCGACTGATTTCCCCGTTTTTTACCGCCTCGGGGAAAACCATAGAAATTTTGTTTATGTACTCGGGCATTGTCATCAGACGAGAATTTATTTCGTCGGCAGACGCAACCTTATAGCCTAGGTTTTCAATGATTTTCAAAACCTCGCTTTTCCCGACGCCTATCCCGCCTGTGATTGCAATTTTCATATTCCTTCCCCTAAATCTTAGTCTGCGGAAAACCAGCTTTCTCCAACCTTAATGTTTACAGTAAGCGGAACCGCCAATTTGATGGCGTTTTCCATACAGTCTTTAACTTCTCGCATTATGGCTTCCTCGTCCTTTCTGTCAACTTCAATTATAAGCTCATCGTGGACTTGGAGCAACATTTTTGCCGAAGTATTTTTAAGTTTATCAAAAAGTTTTATCATCGCAATTTTAATTATATCCGCAGCCGTCCCCTGTAAAGGCATATTCATTGCAGCCCGCTTTCCAAATTCTCTGACCATATGGTTGGACGAATTTATCTCGGTCAACTGCCTAATACGCCCCGAATAGGTGCGGATATAGCCGTTTTCCAACGCAAACGCCACGTTCTTATCCATATATTCTTTAACCTTAGGATAAGTTTCAAAATATTTTTCAATATATCTTTTGGCTTCTCTCGCGCCGATTGACAGGTTTTGAGCCAAGCCAAAATCGCTGATACCGTATATAATGCCGAAATTGACCGCCTTTGCATTTCTGCGCATCTCGGAAGTGACGCAATCTTCAGGCACTCCAAATATTTCAGACGCTGTTGAGGCGTGAATATCACGGCTTTCCTTATACGCCCTAATCAAATTCTCGTCGCCGGAAAAGTGAGCCAACAATCTAAGCTCAATTTGAGAATAGTCCGCGCACATCAAAACTCTGCCGTCGCCTGCGACAAAGGCTTTGCGGATTTCCCTGCCTTCCGCCGTCCTCGTGGGTATATTTTGCAAATTGGGGTCGGTAGAGGACAATCTACCCGTTGTTGTAACCGTCTGATTAAAATCGGTATGAATACGTCCGTCAAGTCCGATAACCTTTTTTAACCCGTCGATATACGTTGACTGCAACTTAGCAATTTGGCGGTATCTCATCAAAAGCGGAATAATCGGGTGTTCGTCGTAAAGGTTTGTCAAAACTTCAACGCCTACCGATAACCCTGTTTTATTTTTTTTGCGGCTTTTTAGATTAAGTTTTTCAAACAATACCGCAGAAAGTTGTTTGGGCGAATTTATGTTAAAAGGTTCGCCTGCGTATTTATAGATTGAATCCACAAGCGACTCTAACTCCGCCGTGTATTTCTCGGAAAGCTGATTTAAGACGGTTTTTTCAATTTTAATGCCCGCAACTTCCATATCAAATAAAACATACACCAAAGGAAGCTCTATTTCAAAATATAGCTTATCCAATTGCTTCTCCATCAATTCCGCTTGCAAGCGGTCAACAAGGGCGCGTAAGGAGGTCGCCGTCACGTTATCCGAAAAGCCGAAATCCATAAACATCGCCGACATCGTAGGATAATATTTGCTGCCCTTCACAAGGTGCGCCAGAATTTGAGCGTCCAAAATTTTACCGCCTAATTTCATAGCGTAGGCGTATAGCTTGTGCATTAAGCCTTTAGAATTATATACCGTCTTTTCCGTATCTGCTTCAAAAATCGGCTGAAGCAAAATCATAACTTCGTCAAAGTTCATACCGCCGAACAAATCGGTGGAAGGATTGATAACATACTCAGTATCGGCAGTTACCGAAAACCTTATAGTCTCCCCCAATATTATTGTAATCGGCTTATCCTTCACCACGCTGACAGTATCTGCAAGTTGGTCTAAACTCTCAATTTCAATGGTTTTAGGCTCAATTACTTCAAATAAAGTGTCAGTATCGTCATTATCTGAAAAATCAAGTCGTTTAATTAGGCTGGAGAACTCTAACTCAAGCAAGGATTTTTTTGCATTTTTCGGCAAGGGATATGAAAACGCTATATCCTCTAGCTTGCAAGCGATAGGCACATTAATATCAATGGTTGCAAGCTGTTTGGAAAGCAAAGCCATATCTTCGCCCGCCTTAAGTTTCTCGCCCAGTTTGCCGGGTATTTCGGAAGCATTTTCTAAAACGGACTCAAGCGTTTTATATTTAGTCAAAAGGTCTATTGCCGTCTTTTCGCCGATGCCTGCAACCCCCGGAATATTATCTGAAACGTCGCCCCTTAACGCCTTGTATGCGATTACGCCGTCGGGCGAAAGCTTCATATCATCAAAGAGCATTTCTTCATCGTACATTACGATGTCTGTAATGCCCCGTTTGGTGTAGCAAACTTTTGTTGTGTCGTCAATAAGCTGAAACGAATCCTTGTCTCCGGTAACGATTATAGTCGGAAGCCGGAACCGTTTTGCAATAGTCCCCAAAATATCATCCGCTTCAAAGCCTTCCATCTCCAAAATCTTTACGCCTAAATCAACCAAAAGTTTTTTAAGCATCGGCATTTGCGAGGCTAAATCCTCGGGCATAGGCTTTCTTGTGCCCTTATAGGCAGAATACATTTTATGTCTAAACGTCGGCGCGCGCAAGTCGAAAGCCGCCGCCAGATGTGTCGGTTTTTCCTCTTTAATCAGCCTTGCAAGCATTGATATAAAACCGAAAACCGCCCCTGTAGGCTGACCGTTTGAGTCTTTTAGCCCCGAGTTCGCCAGCGCATAGTAGGCGCGATGTATTAAACTGTTGCTGTCAAGCAAAATGATTTTTTCCATATTATTTTCCTATTCTGTTAAAACCGCACAATTTGAAAGCTGATAGAATGCGGTAAAAATTTTCCGCAATTTTGGTTTTGCGGTGGTGTCTTTCTTTAAAAAACTTTCCAAATCCTTCCCTAGCGCAGACGCGTTTGCTCTTGCGCTTTGCATTACCAAATCATAAAAATCTTGCAAGTTATAAAAAGCGTATTTGTCGATATTAAATATCATCGCAAACGTCTCTAAAAAATAGATAAACACACGATAATCTTCCATTGCTTTGTCAACCCCCAACTCCTCTCGAAGAATGTCGCAAAGTTGGTCAATGTTGGCGTTTAAAAGAACGTACGACTTTTCCCCAAGCTGACTTAAAATCGGGCTTAAGTCGTTATGAAATTGACATTCAATAAACTTTAAAAAACCGTCGTTGCCGTTGCATCTAACGCAATAAATGTGGCTGGGCAGTTTCCAAATAATCCTTTTTGCGTCATAGTAGCCCATCTTTTTATAGTTTTGAACGTTTTCTTGTGTAAACTCTAAGGCTTGTGCAAGCTTTTGATGAGGTACAATATATAAAACGTTTACTTGGCTTTCATCAATTTGGCGTTTTGGTTTTTTAGAGCTTGTCCGAACAACAACCAAATCCTTATACCCGTGGGAAATCAAAAGTTTCATTGGCATATTATCATAAACCCCGCCGTCGATAAACCTTGTATGCTTTTTCCCGGTACCGCTAATTTGTTGCCACCTAAACAGCGGATAGCTTGCGCTTGCAATTATATAATCGCAAAGCTGACTTATCGGAATATCCTCTTTCATAAGGTAGTGCGGGACGAAATCGGGCACGCTGAAGGTGCACAGGCCATAGTCCTTATCGCTTTTTCTGACCTCGTCCTCGTCAACGTAGGATTGCAAAAAATAGTGCAGTTGGTCGGTGCTGCGATTAATTATTGACGACCAATTCCGCATAGCGCGTCCAATATCAAAAATAACTTTCTTGTCAAATTCTCCGTTAAGAAGTTTATATAGTTTGTCGTCGTCGAAGGCAAGCATAGTTGTCATAGAAACGTTATCCCACATTTCCAGCGTTTTCTGCCAGTTGTTTTGGGCAAGCAACGCCGCATTGATTGCGCCGATTGACGTGCCTACAAAGCCGTCAAATGTATAGCCCTCCTCAACAAGAGCAGTATACGCGCCGATATGATACGCGCCTTTAACTCCTCCGCCCTCTAAAACCAGTCCTCGCATTGAATCTCCTACTATATTATTCTTATATTATAACCTTTTTCGGGCTTAAAAGTCAACGCTTGGAAAATAAAGAAAAGGGACGTCATTTCGACGTCCCTTAATAATTGTTATTCCTTACTAGAAAATTTCATCGCAACCTCAAAGCTATGCTTTTTATACGGCATAATCTTATATTTTGTTTTAGTGGTTGCAATCGCAGGGATATCTCCGCCGACGCCTCTTTGTTGTCCGTCAATGTTCAGCGTGAACGTCGGGTTTTTCTTAAGTTCGTGCAGATGCTTTGCTTTCTCTAATTCCTCAATCGAATAAGGATACGCGCTTGCCTCGAAAGGATTACCGCTATATTCCACCTTCAGCTGGCTAGAAGCGTTGGACAACTCAAGCCATCTCATTTGCGTATGATTGCTACACTCTTGCGGATACAAATAATCATATTCAAAACTTTCGGGCGTGCCTTCGTATACTGCCAAAACGGCTGCGGTGTTTCTATCGCAATAGTTTTCAAACGGGCCCTTTCCATAGAAACGCATTTTGTCATAGTCTTCTGCAAGTTGCATCGTGAAGCCGTATCTCGGCAAACCGTAGAACTGCCCTTTAACTTTCATACCAAGGCGCATATTTCCCAAACCGTCAAAAGCATAAGCAGTCTTTAGACTTAAAAATCTCCAACCCTTCCAAACGATATGCACCGTCAAATTGTTATCGTGTTTAGAATAATATAACTTTTTCGGACGCAGTTTTGCATTGGCTTTTTTATAATAGTTTTTCCCGAAAAGCCATTTAACAATCCTAGGAAGCATTGGAGCGCGGTCGTTATCGGTTACAGCTCGCCAAAAGTTTGGCATCAAAGGTTTGTTTAAAAGCTGTTTTCCATATTTTTCAATAGTCAACCCGCCTGTTTTATGGTCGATAGTAAACTCCGTTTCCTCGGCAAATACTTTGAAAGTTTTTGCCTTTTTGTCGTTTTGGAAAAGGGGCTGAATTTGTGTGGTTTCAACCACGCCTTTTGTGGGATTGATAACAAATTGCTCATAGGCGACAATGTGCCCTGCAGGCGCGTAATTTGTATCAGATTTTAGCGCAAGCTCAAATACCAAAGACGTCTCTCCCTTCTTGCCGGTTTTAAGCAATTTCGAAATATTGATTTTGCCTTTTTTATACGGCAATATTTCAGGAATATCAAGTACAACCTTTTCCACAAACGCGCCGTTATTTAACACCTTCACAGACAGCTCAAAATCGCTTAAGTCGTGAGTTCTAAAACGGTTCATCAAAACAAGCTCATCACCTTCAATTATAAAATCAACCATTTGATAACACTTTTTGACTTCATAAAGCGCAGGTTGCGGTGTTCTGTCGGCTTTAACGATACCATTAAAGGCAAAGTTTCCGTCGTTGGGTTTATCGCCCCAATCTCCGCCGTAAGTATATTCAATTTCCCCGCTTTCGCCAATTCTTTTTATAGACTGGTCGGCAAAATCCCAAATAAATCCGCCCGCTAAACGGTCATATTTCAGAAACTCTTTCCAGTAGTCAGAAAAGTTCCCCAAACTGTTTCCCATTGAGTGAGCGTACTCACAAAGTATATAAGGTTTATCACGATACTGCTCCGGTTTTAGCATACTGCCTGTTATATTCCACAACGCTCTGCAATGAAGATGACGTTTGTTTTTGCCGATTTTTTTCATAATCGGCATTGTGGTATACATCTCGCTCAATACATCTGTAACCGACATATCGTCGTCGCACTCATAGTGTATCGGACGAGTATTGTCAATTTTTAAAGCCGCCTTTTTCATCTCTGAAAATGCGCTCCCGACGCCTGACTCGTTCCCAAGCGACCACATAACTACGCAGGCGTGGTTCTTATATGAATTTACCATATTTTGCATACGGTACACGCAAGGGTCAATCCATTTCGGGTCGTCGGACGGGATAATACGCGCCAAACCGTGCGTCTCTAAATTGTTTTCACAGATAACTACAATGCCGTATTTATCACATAATTCATAGAAATCGCGACTATTGGGATAGTGGCTGGTTCTTATTGCCGTAATGTTGTTTTGACGGCAAAGAATTATGTCTTTTTCAATAAGCTCTCTTGGGACGGCGTGGCCGTAATCGGGATGAAATTCGTGTCGGTTTACACCCCTAAAACGCAAGGGAAGATTGTTTAAATGGATAAACGGACCTCTCTTTGTTGTGGGGTTATACGGAATGATTTGAACAGTTTTAAAGCCAAAGAAAAGCTTCCTTCTGTCACACATTTCATCGTCTTCATATAAAACGTAATCCACTTCGTAAAGGTAAGGATTATCAATATCCCACAGCTCTACATCCAAAGCGTCGCTGAAAAACTCTATTTCGTATATCGCTCCGTTTTCAATCGGAGGGATATCTACGGTTTGAGTAAAAACTTCTTTTCGATTGGCGTCGCGCATTTTTATCAAAAGCCTGCCACCGTTATAATCGGCGCGTTCAGCCGTCACCTTTATGGTCGAATTAAACACTTTGCCTTCCGCTTCAATGGTCGTAAAATTATAAATATCGGCTATGCAACACTCGGGACGGTATATTAATGTTACGTCTCTAAATATTCCTCCAAGCCTCCACATATCCTGGTCTTCCAAATAGCTTCCCGTGGAAAACTGATAGACAGTCACAGCAAGTTTATTTGTCCCTTCCTCCAAAAATTCGGTTATGTCATATTCCACTTGGTCGAAAGTGTCCTCATTGTAGCCGACAAATTTCCCGTTGACATATACCTCGCCCGCGCTGTTTATACCGCCGAAGTTTAGGATAACGTTGTCTTCTGTAGGCGAATATTCAAACTCGGTAACGTAGCAACCGACAGGGTTTTTATCTGCGTAAACAAAGGGTATTTTTCTTTTATTTTTGCTTTCCAAAGTCAAGGGATAGCGTACGTTGGTATACTGCGGTATTCCAAAGCCTTTTAACTGCCAGTTTGACGGCACCTCAATTTGGTCAAACGAGGATAAATCATAGCCTAAATTATAATAACCCTCGGGGATTTTAGAAACACTTGGACAAAATTTAAATTTCCAAATACCGTTTAGGCTTTTGGTTTTTTTATAACCTCTGGCGTCATACGGGAAGCCCGCTCCGTGGCGACGCTCGGTATTCTTATTATAAATTTGCACGTCGTTATAATAGTTGCTCATTGTGTTCTCCTTAGTCTCCTTAGACATTGACTTTTATAATCATTCTGCCACACGTGGGACATTCTGCGTGGTCTCCGACTTCTTTAAGCTTAGCCATAACATTATTAGGTAGATTTATTCCGCATAAGCAGGAGCCGTCGTTATCGTATTTAACAAAAGCTGGCAACTTGTTCGCCGCTTTACAACGCTTATATATTGCCAAGTATTCCTCAGGAATATCCTTTTCCAAAGCGCGCAATTTTGCGCTTATCGGCGCGCCGGCTTCTTGAAGTTTATTTTTTAATATCTGATAGCTTCTCATAGCGTCGTTATAATTTGATTTAATCTGCGCCGCCTGTTTTATGACTTTATCGTCGCTGTTTAGTAAACCGTCAATAGAGCCTGCCAATTTCCTCAAATCACGCTCATAACGCATAAGTTCCTCTGAAAGAGCGGCAAGTTTTTTCTCGTAATATTCTATTTCAGTCAAATCGTCAACGCCCTTAAACGCATCCGAAATCTCTTTTATTTTGCTTTCGGTAGCAAAAAGCGAAGCCTCTGTTTTTTCAAAGTTTACCATAAGGTCGTCTGCATCGGCATTTCTTCTATTGTTTTCTTCAACTGCTTTTTTCCACATATTATCTAGGCTGGCGGCGCGTTTTTTCTCATCGCTGTTTCCGAGTTCACGCTCGATTTTAACAAGCTCGCTGCCAATTACCTGATATTCGAAAAGTTTTTTAAAATCCATATTCTTACCTCCGTCTGAAAATCAGACATTTATTTTAGTTGTAGGGATTATTCCCGTAGTGCTTTATGATGTTTTCAGTATCCATAACGCTCGAAAGCTGTTCATAAATAATTTCTATAAAGGTTTTTTCGCTTGCGTAATGCCCAACTTCTATAAGCGGAAGCCCCAGCTCCAACGCTTCAAGCATAATGTGGTGTTTTATGTCGGCTGTTATCAAAACGTCCGCTCCGCGTTCAAGCGCAACTTTCAAGCTGTCGCTATCCGCGCCTGCGCCGTTTATCATTGCCACGCATAAAACTTCTGTTTGCTTATCACCGACAATTTTTTCCTGCGTGTCGCCCATAAGCGCCTCTAAATTATCCTTAAGCTCGTCTAAAGTTATCAGAGAGCCCAAGTCCCCTATCGCCCCAATTCCGTCGTCCAACAGCCCGAAAATCTTGTCGCACCCTAGGCTTTTTAAAACCCGATACGACATATTGTTTTTAATGCGGTCGACATTTGTATGCGCCGCGTAAATGCTTATTTTGTTAACAAACGCCTTTGCAATGATAGAATTTATGTAGCTGTCTGCAAGGAACGTCTTTTGCGGAGTGAACAACAACGGATGATGCGCAATAATCAAATTGCAGTCGTTGTCTAAAGCCTCTTCCAAAACCTGTCCCGTAACGTCAACGCAAATCAAAACTCCCGTGATTTCACGCTCATAGTCGCCCACCAACAACCCAACGTTATCAAAGCTCATCGCATTATCTGTCGGCGCAAAGTTTTCAATGATTTGAGCAATATCTCTAACCTTCATTTACGATTTCCTCCAAAACGGAAATTTCTTTTTCAACGGCGCATTTGGCGTTGCCTAAATTCAGTTTCAATAAGCCACGCAGTTTTTCAAGTCTTTTTATACAATATTTTTGTTTATCGGCGTTGTTCTCTCTTGCAAACATTATCATTTGTTCGGAATACATTAAATACAAGCTCCTCGTTTTCGACGCAACAAAAAACCTGTAAAACTTCTTTTCGCATTCCAAAATATAATCTCTTAAAATGCCATATCCGTTTTCCAACAGATATTTGCAAAGTTCTTCCGAGTGCTGATGAGGCACAAGTATGTATTTTTCAAGCTCCAACCGACTGTTTTGCAAAATTTTTATAATTTCGTTTCCGCCCATACCCGCAATAATTGCGGTGTTTACTTCCTCGGGCGAAATTACGTTTAATCCGTCGCCGACACGAAAACTGATTTCCTCATCTAACCCAAGCTCAAAAGCCAGTCTTTGCGCTTTCATAAGACTTGGCGCGCTGACGTCGGTTGCGATAACACGGTTTCCCGTTTTCTCATACGCCGATACAGCAATCTTACCGTGGTCGCATCCCACATCGGCAACGCTGTCGTTTTCGTCGATAAGGGACACTATTTCAGTCAAACGCTTGTCTAAACGCAAGTTTCTCATTTACGAAAAATCCTTCAGTTTTTTGATGCGGTTGGGGTGACGCAGTTTTCTCAAGGCTTTCGCCTCTATTTGACGAATACGCTCACGCGTTACGTTAAACTCCTTTCCGACTTCTTCCAAAGTTCTCGGGTGGCTGTCGTCGATGCCGTAACGCAGGCGGAGTACTTTTTCCTCACGAGGGGTCAAAGTGCTTAAAACGTGGACAAGCTGTTCCTTCAGCATATTTGTTTCGGCAACTTCGGCAGGCGCTGCGGCGTTGTTATCCTCGATAAAATCCCCGAGATGACTGTCTTCTTCTTCGCCGATAGGCGTTTCCAACGATACGGGGTCTTGCGCAATTTTTTGAATTTCACGCACACGTTCAGGAGTACTGCCGATGCTTTCTGCAATCTCTTCGGGCGTTGGCTCGCGCCCCAACTTTTGCAATAACTGACGGGTTGCGCGCACTTGCTTGTTTATGGTTTCCACCATATGAACGGGAATACGAATTGTACGTGCTTGGTCGGCAATCGCGCGGGTAATGGATTGTCTTATCCACCAAGTAGCGTATGTGGAAAACTTGAAGCCCTTTGTATAGTCAAACTTATCCACAGCCTTCATAAGCCCGAGGTTTCCTTCTTGAATTAAATCCAAAAACTGCATACCTCTGCCGACGTAACGCTTTGCAATGGAAACCACCAATCGTAGGTTTGCCTCCGATAAAATCTTTTTTGCTTCCTCGTCGCCGTCTTCCATGCGTTTTGCCAATTCAACTTCTCTCTCTGCGGATAAAAGCTGAACCTTGCCAATATCTTTTAAATACATTTTAACCGAGTCGTCCAAGCTTCCCTCAGTCAAAATTTTATCAAAGCTGTCCTCGTGTTCAACAATCGGCACGACGTTTTCAAGTGATTTGAAAACCAGCTCCATATCTTCGGCGGAGGCGTTTAAATGCTCAAGTTTTGCCATTATTTCCTCTTGATTCAAACTGCCCTTCTGTTTACCCATGGTAATCAGTTTATCGATTTCCGCTTGTAGTAATTGTGCTCTATCCATTTATTCCTCCTACTCTTTATGAGTTTAACTTCCTTAGTTTTATTTGATATTCCATAAGCGCTTTTGCCAGTTGATGTCGGTCTTCCTCCACCCCGCCGTCATATTTTTGGGAAAGCTCTTTAATTTTGGCGTTATAAAAAGTGCTTTTCAACAGCTTAACGCTGTCGGTATAATATTTAACCAAGCGTGTCTCGTCTGAAAACTCCGCAATGGTGTTGACAATAGCCGCAATTTCGTTTTCGGTTTCCTTGTTATCCTGAGACTCTCCGTCCGAAAGCGTTGGCGTCAAGGTATAAAGCATATGCGCCACCGGCTTATTGTTATGGCTGACCTCGTCAAAAATATACTCGAAAACTTTTTTGTGCGTAGGATTAATAAAAATCTCCTCGCAAACGTCGGATATATCGGCGTATTTAAAAGAATTCAATAGGCAGTTTAAAACAAACCTTGCAGCCGTAACGTATGAAGATTTATCCGCAACCGACACGTCTAATGCGACGGGCTCGTAAACCGACGCCGCCACTTCAAAATCCAATCCGTTTCTTAAAATATCCTTAGCGACACGGCTTTTCTCGTGGATAATTTCCAAATAAACTTCCTGTTGAGATTTTTCGGGTATAATCTTTAGAAAATCCAAAGCTTCCTTGACGTATTGCGCCCTTCCCGTTTGAGTTGAAAGTTTATATTTATCGGCGATGGTTTTTAAGCAGTATTCAACATAAGGCAAGCCGTCGGATATTATTTTTTTAAACCCGTCCGCGCCATACTTCTTCAGCGTATCGTCAGGGTCAAGCCCTTCCGGCAAGGTCACTATAGTCAAGGTGACGTTTTCGTCTTCCAACAGTTTCAAGTTTTTTCTTGCGTTGGTTACGCCAGCAGAATCCCCGTCATAGCATACTATAATATTTTCAGATAGGTTTTTTAACGCTCGGGCTTGCTGAGTGCATAACGCCGTACCCATACCGGCTACTGCGTTATTATATCCGTATTTTGAAAGCGCGATAACGTCCATATATCCTTCAACTATAAACACGTTATCAATGCCATTGTCTCTTTTTTCTTTTTTAACAAAGTTTATGCCGTACAGCGTGCTGTCTTTTTCAAAGACTTCGGAATTTTTGATATGCAGATATTTTGGCTTGCTATCGTCCAAAACCCGTCCGCTGAAAGCGATAACTCGCCCCATCGCGTCAATAATAGGCACAACCAACCGCTGTTGTAGCGCGTCGAAAAGCTTGTCCGATTTGCGATCCGAGCGTTCGCTCCTCCACCCGACTCGACTTGCAAGTATTTCTTCTTGTGTGAAACCTTTGGATAACAAAAAATCTATCATATCGTTATAGTCTTTTGAAAAACCCAGCCCGAATTTAACCGTCAAATTTTTGTCTATCCCTCTTTTTGCAAGATAAGCCCTTGCAAGCTCGCCCTCTGCGCTCATCAAATTTTCGTGATAGCGTCTGGCGGCGGTTGACAGCAACAAAAACAGCCTGTCCCGACGTTGTTTGGCGTTTGCGGACTTTTCAATGTCAATCATATTAGGCACTTGAAGCCCTGCCCGCTCGGCAAGAAGCTGAACCGCTTCGGGGAAAGTAATCCCCTCAATTTTTTGCACAAAGGAAATAACGTCGCCCGATTCGTGGCAGCCAAAGCAATAGTAAAAGCCGTCTTCGTTTACGGTAAAGGAAGGCGTCTTTTCGTGGTGGAACGGACAGCACGCCCAAAATCTGCCCCCTTTGGGGACAAGCTGGACATAGCGTGATACCACTTCCACTATATTGTTTTTTGTTTTCAGTTCCGCTAGCCAATCAACAGGATAGCCTTCTCTTTGCAACATTATTTCCTCTTTATGTCGGACAACTATATATTCGACAAAATTTTTGATTTTCCTAAAAAAACCTATATAATATTAAAATATTTTATATTCTCCAATTCTCCGGGACAAAAATTTCGTCAAAGGTCTTTACCGCATAGCCATCTGTCATTGCCGCGATATAGTCGCAGACAACCGTCTCGGGTTTTTCAAGCTCTAGCTCGTTTATGTAGGTTTGCGGTAGTTTTTCAGGATTTTTTATAAAATAAGAAAAAAGCTCCCTCAACAACCGCTCCGCCTTAACCTCCTCGCCCTTTGCCGAGGGATTTGTATATAAACTGTCAAACATAAACGTCCTAAGCTGTCCTAACGCCGTTTCAAAAGGCTTTGATAAACTAACTGTCGGCTTATCCAAGCTGTTATCCACCAAGTCGTATACCAAATTTCCTATCCTTTTGCTGTGCGACTGCCCCAAAATTTCCAAGCATTCCTTCGGTAAGCTTTGCTCTAAAATTAACCCTGCGCGGATACCGTCGTCAATATCGTGGTTTACATATGCTATTCTGTCGGCGTAACTGACAACAACTCCCTCTAAGGTGGCGGGCTTATCGTTCATTCGATGATTTAAAATCCCGTCCAAAACCTCTGCGCACAAATTTAAGTTTTCCAATACCGTCACAACTCGTATGCTTTGGCGGTTATGCGAAAACTCACCGTTCGTCAAGCTTGCCAAGCACCTTTCGCCAGAATGTCCGAATGGCGTATGCCCCAAATCGTGCCCCAAAGCAATAGCTTCGATTAAGTCCTCGTTCAAGGAAAGCGCCCTGCCTACTGTCCGCGCAATTTGGCAAACCTCCAGAGTGTGCGTCAAGCGGGTACGGTAATGGTCTCCCTCCGGCGACAAAAAAACCTGCGTTTTATGCTTCAGCCTTCTAAAAGCCTTGCTATGGATTATCCTGTCTCTGTCCCTTTGAAAAGGCGTACGCAACCGACATTCCTCAATCGGTTGAGCGCGTCCCTTAGTGTCGATGCTTTTAAAAGCATAGGGGGAAAGATATTTTTCTTCGATTTCGTAAACCTTATCTTTCATATTATTGTTTTGTTTTTTTCACAACCTTGGTTTTAATGCCATAGGGGTCCACGATGTAAGTCTTGTCCAGTTGGTTTTCCAAAGACGCCTTTACGCTGTCGATGTATTCCTTCCTAAGCGCGTCGCGCTCGACAATCTCCTCGGGAGTTAAACCCTCGTTTTTAGCTTTCTTTGCCAGCTCGTTTATTCTATCAATATTTACCATTAGACGTTATATTTTTTGATTTTCTCCTCTCTTTCATTTAGATATTGAACTTGCGATATGACGCTTTCCATCCGTTGGTCTAGGGCAGAAAACTTCTCCTCAAAATCGGGCTTCTTTTTGTCAAGTTGGACAATTTCGTCTTTAATCAAATTCAACTGATTATAAACTTGTGAAAAGCCTTCGATTTGTCGCTCGGTATAAGCTGTCAGCGCTTTGTCGGCAATCATAGAAACCTGTATCCCCAAACGGATATTCCTTCTGGAGGAGAATTTACTGTTTCGTTCCTCATACGCTTGGTGGATTTGACCATAAAGCTCTTGCGCTTGCATTAAAAGCTGTCCCGATAACGCCGTATTCGTCCGTTTACTTAGCTTTTTTAAAACGGGTATACCCACAACTAGTGCCAACACCAAAAAACCGTACGCAACCAACGCTTCTACCCAATCCCAAGTTGTTTTAACAGCAGTATTTACAGGCGCTTCCGTCTCGGCGGCAAAGGCAGTCGTCGTATTCAACAAAACCAAACATAGGCTCAAAACGAAAAACATTATGACTTTTTTACTCATTGTTGTTTCCCCCTTTGTTGGATAGCACGTTGACGTCTAGCTTGTTGTAAGGAATCTCAATTTCTTTTTCTCTAAACGCCTTCAACAAATTCTCATTGAACGCAAATTTGACTTTCCAATATACGTCGTTGGGCAACCATAGCCTTGCGGTAAACTTTAAAGAGCTTTCCAAAAATTCGCTCATTACAACATACGGTTCGGGTTGTTTCAAAACCTCCGGTATATCGTTTATCATATTCAAAACAACCTTTTTCACCTTGTCAACGTCGCTTTCGTAAGCCACGGTAAACTCCACATCTAGCCGTCTGGTGGGCGTAGAAGAATAGTTTATGACTGCGCTGCCAACAATTTGGGAATTTGGAATTGTGATTATTTTTTCGTCGGGCGTAATAAGCTTGGTGTTAAAAATCCCAATAGAGCGAATTGTGCCCCCTATACTTCCAATATCCACATAATCGCCAAGCACGAAAGGCTTGCTTCCCAAAATGATAAAGCCGTTAGCCAAGTTTGATAAACTGTCCTTTAAAGCCAACGATACGGCTAAGCCTGCCGCGCCTACCACAGTCACAAAGCTTGCCGTAGATAAGCCTGCCATATTTCCTACCAATAGGAACAAAAGAAAATACAGTCCCACCCCTATAATAGAGTTCAAAAAAGACGCCATAGTCCTTTCGAGCCTATATTTTATTGTAAGGTTTTTAAACAATCTAAGCAAAAGCCTGACAATTATCAACCCGAAAATGAGCACCGAAAGCGTCTTTGCAATCGTAACGCCGTTTCCAAAAAAGAAACCTTCTAATTTACCTAAAAATTCATCCATATTTTACCTATACCTTTGGTTTCCACATCTTTTGAAAAACCGAAAACAAAAGTTTATTTACTTTTTTTGATATATGCCCCTCTTGCCCGGCGACTGAGTTTTGTATGGCCTTTGCCGTCAGCGTCGGAATTAAGGAAGTGAGAATATTAAACTCAATTTCCTTTTCACAGGAAGACATAACAAACATTGCATCCCCGTCAAAGCGCGTGTGCGACGGCGCGATAGACAACGCAAAGCCGTCGTGGGATAAGTCAGCCAAAATATGCGCTTGAAGCTTTGTCAGCTTGGCGTTTGTTAATATACAGCCTATCGTAGTGTTAGAATTTTTAAGCTCAAGACTGCCCGAGGACATAATTTTTGTGCAGTCAATAAAACCTCCGTCCTCCGTCATCGCCCCCGCGATTATTTTCCCGTCGGATACAATATCACCCAACGCGTTTACCGCAACAATCACAGCTATCTCAAGCCCGTTTAAGCAATAAGTCTGTACGCCGATTCCCGCTTTTGCAGCCGACTCAATCCCGCAAATTTTGCTGACCGTCGCGCCTGTCCCAGCGCCAATATTTCCATTTGAAAAATTATCTTTTTCCGCCGTTTGCGCTGCGGTATAGCCCGCCGTTTTATCGGGATAGCCAAAATCCTTATATTCCAAATCATACAAAGACGCGCCAACCACAATCGGTACTTTGTATTTGCCCGCATTATAGCCCAGATTTTTTTCTTTTAAAAAATTCATAACCCCGCACGACGCCTCAAGCCCGAAAGCGCTGCCACCCGACAAGACAACTGCGTTAACCTTTTCCACCGTTTTGTCCGGCATAAGCAAGTCGGTTTCCCTTGTTGCAGGGGCGGAGCCTCTGACGCTCACGCTTGCGACAGCTCCTTCCTCCGAAAGAATAACCGTGCAACCTGTCCCGACGTCTAAATTGGTATAATGTCCAATTTTAAATTTCTCTAACATTTAACTCCTCGCGTTAGTCCCCTAGCTTATTGCAAACCCTAGGGTTACTATCGCCTAATACTCCACTATAATTTTAAACAATTTTAAATATTATAACAAAGTAAATAGAATATGGCAATCTTTTTTGTTTTATTTTAGCATATGCGCTTATCTGTAAAAGAGGAAAACGACCAAAAAGTTGGTCGTTTTCCATATTGGGGGAAGATTTTTCAGATGTCGATGAAGGGAATTATGGATTTTGTACGACACCTGTGAAGATTGGCATATTTGATTTAACGATAGCAAAAATAAAGGGTTTATCCAAAACAAGCGTAAGCTCCTTAATTTGCTCTTTCTCGTTGGGGTCGCCTGCGGTAGGCTTTAAATCGGCTCGCGCCATAGCCCCTGCTTTGCAACCGTTTTTTGTTGTTTTAATGTAAGCCTTCATTATCATCTCGCTAACAAAAAGAGAGTCGTTGTCACTGGACAGTATTGCGCCAAAATCAGCGGTTTCGGGGGAAAACATTTTTTCCATTCCCAGCTTTTTCGCCGATTCTTTTAAGTTGTAATTCGATTCTATATTAAACAGCGGAAATCGGCATTTCAATTTACCGCAATCAATAACGTCGGCGTTAAGTCTAAACGAAATTGCGCGCGATAAAGTTTCTCTATCCGACAAAATGTCGTTTACGCCAAATTGGTCGTTAGGCTTCACAAAAACCATTTCGTAACCATTTTCCATCGCAACCGCGCCCGATGTAAATTTATCGCCGACGTAAAAGGTTTTTCCGCTCCCGGCATAACTAAGCCCGTCAACAGAGCCTTCCGACCCGTCTTTATTTTTAAACAGTATGGACGTTTGAGGCAATCCGTTGGCGATATCTCCCCAACGCGCCATAAAGTCAACCACCGAGAAAAGCTTTATTGCCGAATCCATTGCGCCTATGTCATCATTCCTTCCGAAAGCTCCGTCGCTGTTATCCTTCAGCCACTTTGACATAGCCCGCTTAGTCGCGCCTTCAGAAAACTTTGCGTTAAATAAATCCGCATAAAAATTGTCCGCTACGCTATTTACCGTGTTCATATCATAGTCAAGATTATAATCTTCATTGAACCACGCCGAATTGTTTATCAAAAGCCTCGACATTTCGGTATTGCAATACAGCTCGTTATATATTTTTGTGGAAACCAGCTTAAGCTTATCTTGGTCAAAGCCCAAATAATCGAGTATCTCTTGTCTGGTCTCTCCGTCAGCCATCTCCTGAAGCATCCCGAGCAGCATAAAAACTGCCAAAGGAGAGCTTACTTGATTCTCTGTGTTATCTTCGTGCAGAACACTTATCATTGAATAAAGCGCTTCGTTTACATTCTGCACATACGCTTTTTCTGCCGAAAGCGTGTTCAGCTTTTCATTATAAATTTTTATATTGTATTCACTTGTTGATAGATACTTTACGTCCTTTGCCGACGCCAAACTCATACCATCATAATTTCCATAAAATGCGCCGAAATATACCTGTTATCGCCACGCATAAAACCAAAACCGTTGCAACAGCGCTTATCCAAATTTTTCGTTTTTTAAAAGACACAGGTTTTGCCGTCCTAACTGCTTCATAAACATCGCCTTTCAACATAATCGACGGTTCTATATCATCAATAGCTCTTTTAACATCTTTTTTTGTCAAGATTATTCATCCTCCATTTTAATTCGCAACTGCTCTCTCGCCCTCATAAGTCGGGCTTTTACGTTGCTTATGCTCAACCTAAGCGCGCTTGCAATCTCATCAACCGAGTACCCAAAATAATAATATAAAACCACAATCGACTTGTATTTTTGCGGCAATTCCATAATCAACGAAAGTGTATTATCCTCTTTGTTTTCCGCAGGGACATAAAAGTTTTCCGTCCCCGTTTCACGACGTCGATATGCCTTTTTTATTAAGTTTATCGAAAGGTTTTGCGTTACTCTGATTATCCACGCCCTCTCGTGCGCCTCAGACTTAAAGCTTGGGGAATTGTAACACAGCTTAACAAAAAGTTCCTGCGTTATGTCTTCGCTATCCGTCCGATTGCGAGTTATTATGTAGGCAAGCTTATATACAAGCAAATGATACTTTTCGTATAACTTGTCTAAATCTTTGGTTTTGTTTTCCATATTCCCTCGATATTAATACAATGCGTTAGAGCTTTAAGTTACAAAAATCTTATATAAATTTTTATCTCACCTTTAATTATAATTGTTTTTTTTCATAATGCAATATAAAATTTGGTTTACAAAATAATACGTTTATGCTAAAATGAACAAGCATTGAAAATTTGGACGATTAACTCAGCTGGTAGAGTGTCTTCTTGACGTGGAGAAAGTCAGCGGTTCGAGCCCGTTATCGTCCACCAAAAAACATCGCATAAGCGATGCTTTTTTTTGCCCTTTTACGCGCTCTACACTTTGTGTCCGTGGCTCCGCCACTAGAACCGCTTCCGCGCTGACGCTCGTCTGCCAGTCCGTCTTGGGGCTTGCCCGTCTCTCGCTATTCCGTCGCATAGACCGCTCCTTACGTTCCCGTTATCGTCCACCAAAAAACATCGCATAAGCGATGCTTTTTTTTGCCCTTTT
>CAZSAC010000025.1:21942-22787 GCA_964604875.1 uncultured Bacteroidaceae bacterium
TGGGGCTTGCCCGTCTCTCGCTATTCCGTCGCATAGACCGCTCCTTACGTTCCCGCCTTTTATTAGGTTTTAGTTCCCTAATATATTTTGGTATGGTATAATCGGAGAAAGAATTTACATCAACGGACGAAGGTTTTAGTTCCCTAATGTATTTTGGTATGGTATAATTGTAACGAATTGCTTGCTGATATTAAGTTGGTTTTAGTTCCCTAATGTATTTTGGTATGGTATAATTGTACGGGCAAAGAGTCCGCCGCCACCGACGTTTTAGTTCCCTAATGTATTTTGGTATGGTATAATAGCAAGACTCGGCGCGATGTATGCGGTAAAGTTTTAGTTCCCTAATGTATTTTGGTATGGTATAATAAAAGGTTATCTATTATGAACGCGAAGAAAGTTTTAGTTCCCTAATGTATTTTGGTATGGTATAATTTCGTCATCGTCCTTAAGTTCTCCGCACCTGTTTTAGTTCCCTAATGTATTTTGGTATGGTATAATAATAAGTCATTGCTTATTTTGCGCCCGTTAGTTTTAGTTCCCTAATGTATTTTGGTATGGTATAATTTCCATAGTTTATCACCGCCTAACTGGGTTGTTTTAGTTCCCTAATGTATTTTGGTATGGTATAATCATAAATGTCCTCGTTTGTTCCTCGCTGTGGTTTTAGTTCCCTAATGTATTTTGGTATGGTATAATGTCATAGCTTATCACGTCCACCAGCATAAAGTTTTAGTTCCCTAATGTATTTTGGTATGGTATAATTTATTCATAGCTTTATTCTCCACCGTACAAGTTTTAGTTCCCTAATGTATTTTGGTATGGTATAATTTATTCATAGCTTTATT
>CAZSAC010000026.1:0-21927 GCA_964604875.1 uncultured Bacteroidaceae bacterium
AGCTTTTGTTTGTTTATCTTTTTAAATTGCATAAAGTCCATTGTGGGATTTTTACAATTTTAGATTGGGATAATATATTTATGAGGTTTTAAATATATTTATATTCAATTTTATTAAACTGGCGTTGATGATAGAGATAGTGTTCTTCATACTTGTTTTTCATTATTCTAAAATTTTTTAATTATCACGGTTATTATTGCTTATTTAGTCATTCTTGTTATCTTTAGCTTTTATGACATATGGTTAAGAATTTGAAATATTCAGTACACAGCTTTGTTATTAAAAAATAGGGGCAAAAAAATTGCCCCTATTTTGTTATCTTTAATAATCAAATTTAGATAAACCTATAATATATTAATGAGAATTTTTTTGCGTTATATGGCTTTATCTAATTTTCAATGTTTTATGTGAAACCCCAATTTTTTCTTGTAAAATGCGGTTTTTCTTTCTATTTCGACTCCGATACTTCAGCCAAATAGCCTATTATTTCCAACTTTGCGCCATTTAGGCTATGGTCAAGATAGTTTCCACATTCCTGCTTTTCACTACCGGGGATTGTCGATTGTAACAAACACTCCTTAAAACACTTTAATGTTAGCTCCCTCGCTTCTTCGTACGCTATATTTCTAAGCAATAAATAAAATCCCGTTCTGCAACCCATTGGGCCAAAATAAATAACATTGTCTTTTTGGTTGCTATTTCTTATTACTGTTGCAAAAAGATGTTCTATAGTATGCGCAGACGCCGTTGACAAATAGTCTCCTGAGTTAGGTTTTTTAAACCTGATATCATAGGTATAAATGTCCCCCTGTACGCTTGAGAGATAAAAACCGATTTTATGAGTGTTGTGGTCGAGAGTAAAAGATTTAATTTTTTCCATTTTTATACACTTGTCTAGTTTTCTGTTTAGAAAACTTTTTTATATTTTTTTTATACGGTTTTGTTGCCTTGCAAGTCTTGCTACGTACTTTGATAAGTTGCCTTGCTATACAAGGTTGTCAACTATTTTTGAATTTCCTTGCTAGCTAGCTTACCACTTATTTTATTAAATTGCCTTGCCAATTACTTTCCCTAAGTATTTTACCGGTCTGATAGTTTATAGCTTTTCAATAAGTTTTTCAATTATATCGGCGCAGGCAATGGAACCACTATAAGCAATTTCTGAAAAAGATAGTGGGCTATGCTCATCTGCATGGTCGCTGACTACTTTAAAGCAAATTGCAGGCACATTATTACGTTTTGCAGTGATAATAATCCCTGCGCTTTCCATATCACAAATATCTGCGTTATATTTGCTCACCAACATATCTTTTATGGCTGAATCCGCCACAAATTTGTCCGCCGAGGCGATAGTCGCGCGCTTAATGCCGGGAATAATTCTTTCTACCTTGTCGATGAGTTGGTCACACTTTATTATGACGTCGTCAAACTCCAAGTATCTTCCCGCGGGAATATTGTCTATAGGCGAGGTATCGAACTCATAATGAACCACTTTATCGCAAAGTAAAATATCGCAACAGCGCAAGTTCTCTTTTAGCGAACCTACAAAACCATAGTTTAAAATGACGTCTACGTCATAGCAGGATATTAAAAGTTGGGTTGCTGCTGCGGCGGCTATTTCGCCTATTCCGCTTTTCACCACAAAAATAGTTTTTTCACCTTCGAAAATATAAACGTCAATCCCGCCTTTTTTTTCTATTTTATAGTTTTCCCCGAAAACTTTTAAAACTCTATCCATTTCGACCGCCATAGCGGCGATGATTCCAAACTTTTTCACTTGTTGCTCCTTTTAATTTGATTATATCATAACCGAGTTTTTTTTCAAGCTGATTAAGCTTATTTATTTTAATTGTTTTTTTGGGGCAAATAGGCTATAATCAAGTTCTATGGAAACATTTAAAACCCTTTTACAAGTCGGCGCCAAGGAATTGGCTATAGAGATTTCTGACGAACAATGCTCAAGATTTTTTTCTTTTTATAAATCGGTTGTGGATTATAACCAAAAGGTAAATTTGACATCGATTTTAGACGAAAAAGATTTTGTAATAAAGCATTTACTAGACAGTCTTACCGCCGTTGAACATATTCCTCAAAAGAGTCGGGTTTGCGACATTGGCGCCGGGGCAGGGTTTCCTTCAATTCCTTTAAAACTTGTACGTGACGACATTTCTTTGGTGATGATGGACGCCTTAAATAAAAGGGTTATATTTTTAAACCAAGAGATAGCCGAACTTGACTTAAATAATACGTCTGCTGTCCATATTCGCGCAGAGGAGGCCGGGGTAGGCGAGTATCGCAATCATTTTGATTGTGTTGTCGCGCGCGCTGTTGCCGACATAAAAGTTTTATGCGAGCTGGCGCTTCCGCTGCTTAAGGTAGGCGGGAAATTTATTGCCTATAAAGGCTCTAATCTTGATGAGCTGGATGGGCTGGAAAGGGCGTTAAATAAACTAAAGGGCAAGTTGACTAAAGTGGTCAATTTAAAACTTCCTTATATTTTTGACGAACGAAATCTGTTTATTATAGAAAAGACGGAAATTACTCCGCCAATTTACCCTAGAAGTTTTTCCAAAATAAAATCACAAAAGCTTTAGATTTTTAAATTTTGCGGTTTTATCACATCCTTTTGACTGTTAAACTTATAAAATATAAAAAGGCGGAGTATATCCGCCTTTTATTTTTTGTTTTTGATTTTTACGCTTTTAATGTTTCGATTAAATCAAATATCCTTTGAAGGTCGTCTTCTGTGAAATAGTCAATACAGATTCTTCCCTTGGTATCGTTTCCAAGAATCTTCACTTTTGTGCCAAAAACCCTTTTCATATCGTTTACGAAAGCTTTAAGTTCCTTGCTTTGTTTTTCTTTTCTAACGCCTGTTGGAATAAGCTTTCTGCCAAGGTATAGTTGTACTTGCGTTTCCAATTCTCTTACACTCATTTTATTGTCGCAGGCGCGGTTTGCAAAATACATTTGAATTTCGGGGTCTGATATTACTACCAAGCATCTTGCGTGGCTAGAAGAAAGCCTATTAGTGCGAACCATATCCAAAACCTCTGACGATAACGTCAAAAGCCTTAAAATATTTGTAACGGTTGAACGATTCATCCCGATACGTTTTGCCGCATCTTCTTGTGTCATTCCTGTGCTTTTTATAAGCTCCGACAATCCTTCTGCCGCTTCTATTGGGTTTAAATCCTCGCGTTGAAGGTTTTCAATCAGCGCAATTTCCCTCATTTCTTGTTTGGTGAGCTCCCTCACAACGCAGGGAACCGACGTTAGTCCTGCGATACGCGCGGCGCGGAACCGTCTTTCACCCGCGATTATAACATATCGATTTCCGCTTCTTAAAACCAACAGTGGACTTAATATGCCATAGACATTTATTGATGACGCAAGCTCCTCCAGCGCCGTTTTATCAAAAATTTTTCGAGGCTGGTAAGGATTTGTATCAATAAGCGAAATATCAACATCAATAACTTCTCTGTTTTGTTGAGCGGTTGCCACTTCCTTCGCCACATCTTCTTCTTGGATATTACCAAGTAATGCGGCAAGCCCTTTTCCTAACCCTTTATTGGACATTTTTCACCTCTATAAAAGTTTTATAGCCTAATTATAGCATTAAAAGAATAAATATACAAATGTTGTGAAACATTTTGTTTCACAACATTATAAAATGCATTCTTTTTATGTTGAAATAAGTCAAATTTTAAACGATAATACGAACGGGTAAAATTAAATAGATATATTCGTCGCCGTCGGTGGGAACAATAATTGCGGGCGCGGTTGAGGTTGTAAAACATAGTTTTACAAAGCTTTCGGCAATAGCCCTCAAGCTATCCGAGAGATACTTTGCGTTAAAGCCTATTGCTAAGTCTTTTCCGTCAAGGCTTATGTTTAAATTTTCATTAATACCGCTTATTTCGCTTTCGGCGGTAATCGCCATTTTTCTTTCTTTTATTTCAAGCTTAACAACACTTTTTTTCTCGGCTCTGGTTGCTAAAGACGCGCGGTCGATTGCGATATCAAACAGTTTTTTATCGACGGTAATGGTTGTGGTAAACTCTGTCGGAATAATTTTATTGTAATTAATATATTCGCCTTCAATAAGTCTTGTGACAATTTTTGTGTTGTTTAAATCAACCATAAAATAATTTTTTTCAAGGTTAATTTTTATGGTTTCGTCTTCGTCGTCTAAAAGACGGCTTATTTCCAATAAACTGCGGGACGGAACTATAATTTTCATATTATTTCCTTTATACTCAACTACCTTATTGCAACAAGCCAAACGATAGCCATCAGACGCAACGCCGGTAAGTTTGTTTTCAGAAAGTTCCAAACAACAGCCTTTTAGAGTAGGGCGGTTATCCTCGCTTGCGGCGCAGAAAATAATTTTGTTTATTAAATCCTTAAATTCTTTTTTAATTATATGAAAGCAACTATAGTCGTCCACGTTTTTAATTTGAGGATACTCGTCTGCCGACATAGTTTGAATATATCCGTTATTTTCACCGTATGTGAGGCGCATAGTCTCTTCTTCGGTGGTATCGATGTAAATTTCTTCGCCTTCAATTTTTCTTATATATTCAGTAAAATATTTTCCGGCAACTACTGTCTCTCCCTCAATCTTAATATCTGCTTTAATCCTTTTTTCAATAGATAATTCTAAATCTGTTGCAGACAAAATCAACTCGGAGCCTTCCGCCTTTATTTTTATACCGTTTAAAATAGGCATTGTTTTTCTTATAGGTAACGCTTTTCCGACTTTTGTTAGCGCGTCGGATAAATCTAAACTATCGCATGTGAGTTTCATAAAATCCTCCTTTAAATCTTATTGCTTTATAGTTTTTAATAATATTAATAATATTAATGTCGGTGGAAATGTTTATAACACTTAAAAAACACAACATATTGAGCAATGAAAATTTTTTTTGCGGAACATCTTGGCTTTTCGTATGTGCACAAATCTGTTAACAACTTTTAAGACTTGTCTACATATCCACTTATCTCTTATAAAGCATATCCTTTATATCGTTTACTTGTATTTTTAATTTACTGTCTTTTTTAATTTGTTCGCTTATTTTGTCCCTGCTGTGAATGATTGTAGTATGGTCACGTCCGCCGAAAATATTGCCAATAGAAACCAAAGGAATACTTATAAGCTCAGTAATAAGGTAGATGGCAATCATACGAGGTTCAACAACTTCCTTATTTTTCTTTTTTCCGATAATATCGGACGAAGCAATATTGAAGTATTTGCAGGTCGTATTTAAAATATCATAAGCGTCGATATTTTCTTTTTTTATGTCCAAATAATCTTTAAGAGCTTCTTGCGCGACGGAAACGGACGTCACTCGTTGACCGCTAAGCTGGCTATAAAAAATAACCTTATTTAAAAGCCCTTCCATATCGCGAATGTTTTTATCGACGTTTTTTGCCATAAATTCCGCGATGTCGTTATTTAGAACAAAATTTTGAGCCTCGGCTTTTTTTTGTAAAATTGCAATACGTGTTTCAATATCGGGAGGTTGAATATCGGCAAGCAAACCCCACTGAAAGCGGGTGCGCAAACGTTCTTCCAAAGGAGAAATGTCTTTTGGAGGACGGTCGCTTGAAATGATAATTTGCTTATCGTTTTGATAGAGGTCGTTAAAGGTATGGAAAAGAGCTTCCTGAGAATAATCCTTTCCGGCCAAAAACTGAATATCGTCTATCATCAAAACGTCAACCGAGCGATATTTTTCACGGAAATCCTTATTAGTGTTTTTTTCTTTACGGATAGACTCAATAAGCTCATTCGTAAATTTTTCCGTGGTGATATACATAATTTTTTTAGAGGGGAAATGGTCTTGGATATAATTTCCAATAGCGTGCAAAATATGCGTCTTTCCTAAACCTACGCCTCCGTATATAAAAAGAGGATTAAGACGTTCCCCCGGGTTTTTTGCCACCGCCATCGCCGCCTCTGCGACAATCTTATTTGACTCACCGATAACGAAGCTTGAAAAAGTATATTTTCTGTTAAAGGTAAAGACGTTTTCGTTTACCTTTACGGGATTATCAATTACAAGCTCTTCCCCTAAAATGTAGTCTTGTTTTTTAAGGCAATCTTCTCTTTCGTTTTCGGTTATAATTTTTATTTCCGAAATCAAAGGATTAATCTCGTTTACAGCTTCCAATATTGTGGATACGTAGTTTTTTTCTATTGTATTTTTGCTTGAAGAGCTCCCCGTTTGCAAAACCAAAGTATGTCCGATAAAACAAACAGTTTCCAATTTGTCTATCCAAACCTCATAGCTTATAGCCTGCAATTTTGCGGAAAGCCTAACCTTTGCATCTTCCCAAAGCGTTTTAATATTAATCATAGTACTTACTATAATAACAAATAAATTAAAAAATCGCAATAATTTTTGCTATTTGTCCACATAAAAAATCAAGAAAAGAAAAGAATGTAAAAAAGCGTGAAAAAAAGAGGATAAAAAACCAAAAAACAAGAAAGCCTTATTTAATAATTTTGCCGTTTTCGATAACAAACTGTTTTGGCGCAATAGGCAGTTTAAAATCAAAATTAGTACAGGTAATCAGCGTTTGTGTGCGACAAGAGAGGTTTAGAAGTTTCATTTTTCGGTTTTCGTCAAGCTCGCTTAAAACATCGTCCAAAAGCAAAACGGGCGACTCCCCGGTTTCCTTTTCAAAAAGAGACAATTCGGCAATTTTTACGGATAAAGCCGCAGAACGCTGTTGTCCTTGCGAAGCAAACTTGCGCGCGTCTAAATCGTTGATACAAATTTTAATATCGTCACGGTGAGGGCCAAAAGAGGTGTGAAATAAGCTTAAATCTTTGTCCATATTTTCCCTAAGCTTAGAGATAAGCTCGGCGACAATTTCCGCGCGTGACGAAGCGTCGACGCAACACTCATATTGCAACGAAAGACTCTCTTTGTTTGAGGTCAATTCCGCGTGGGTTTGTTCGGCAAATGGACAAAGTTTTTTCACATACGCGCGCCTGGCAAGAATTAAATTTGCTCCGTATTCGGCAAATTGCGTATCCCAAATTGAAAGCATATCCGCAATAGACGGATTTTTATAATCGGTTTTTAAAAGCTTATTGCGCTGCGCCAAAATTTTATTGTATTTTGCCAAAGACAAAAAATACATCTTACTTTGCTGACAAAGGCTTATGTCCAAAAACTGACGTCTGTCGGCAGGAGAATCCTTAATAAATTTCAGCTCGTCGGGGGAAAAAAAGACGACGTTAAACACGCCTACAAGCTCTGATAGCCGAGAAATAGGCAAGCCGTCGATAGAGATTTTTTTTGCGTTTTTTTCCAAAACAAATTCAATGGTATGGCTGCGGTATTTTTTTTCAATAACCGCTTTTATATAGGCGCGCTCGCAGTCGAAACGGATAAGCTCCTTATCCCGAGGCGTTCGAGGAGATTTTCCTATACCCAACAAATAGATTGCCTCCAGCATATTTGTTTTTCCGCTGGCGTTTTTACCTTTTAAAAAATTGACGTCATCGCCGAAATCTACAAGCATTTTTTCGTAGTTGCGGAAATTATTTAATTGGAGGCTTTTTATTTTTTTAAAATTTTTTTTAGCTTTTTTTTTTTTTTTTTGTTTTTTATTTTTTTTTTTACAAATTATAATATTATTTTCAAAAAGAGTAAAGCAAAAATTGCCACGTATAACGACTCATAACTAATATGGCTCTCTTATTAAAAAGAATACAATTTGCCATATACGCCAAAATTCGGGCTAAAAAGGGGTACGCGATTTTTCTTAAAAAATTGTTGTCAAAAATAGTTGGTTTATTTATATGATTATGATACAATAATTATATTATTAGAATAATATGCGCATACGCACGCATACGCACGAGGGCTTATGATGATATTTGACACAGACGTGATTGCTGTGGTCGATTTAAAAAAAGATAATTCTTCATATGCAAACTTTATTGGAAAACAGCTTACCCAAAAGCAAGCGGTGATTCAATTCGGGGAAGAGACGGCGTGTATGCTGATTTTTACCAAAGAAGCAAAAACGGCAGTCTACCTGCTTTCTCGTTCGGCAAGCGTAATAAAACATAAGTTAATAAAAGATGGTTTTATCGCCATCTAGCGGAGGTTATATGGAAAATCAAAACTTAAACTACGATCAGGGCGCCATTCAGGTTCTGGAAGGCTTGGACCCTGTTCGCAAACGTCCCGGCATGTACATCGGGTCAACAGATGAAAGAGGCTTGCATCATTTGGTTACAGAGGTTGTTGACAACAGTATCGATGAGGCAATGGCAGGTTTCTGCGACAAAATTATCATATCCATCGAAAAGGACGGTTCTTGCAAGGTCGTTGACAACGGCAGAGGAATCCCGACGGGCATTATCCCCAAAGAAGGTAAATCTGCGGTTGAGGTAGTATTGACAAAACTGCACGCAGGCGGAAAGTTCGGCGGCACCGGCTATAAAATTTCGGGAGGCTTGCACGGCGTAGGCGTGTCGTGCGTAAACGCATTGTCCGAGTGGTTAGACGTGACGATTTATCAAAACGGTAAAATCTATAAACAAACCTTTAACAGAGGCGTTCCGCAAAGGGATTTAGCTGTTATTGGCGAAACGGAGCTTACCGGCACAACCGTACAGTTTTATCCCGACGGCGAAATTTTTGAAACGCTGGATTTCAACTATGACACAATTAAGGTTCGCCTTAGAGAGCTTGCCTTTTTAAATAGAGGTCTGACGATTGAGTTTTACGACTACCGTGACGAGGAAGTCCGCAGTGAAAAATATCATTATGAAGGCGGTATTGTTCAATTTGTTGACAGCTTAAACAAAAACAAAGAAACAATATTCCCAGAAGTTATTTATTGCGATGCCGACTACAAAGACGGCGAGATTGAGCTTGCCTTGCAATATAACGACAGCTATTCCGACATTATTTACGCTTTCGCAAACAACATCAATACCGAAGAGGGCGGCACTCACTTAGACGGCTTTAAAACGGCGTTGACCAAGTGCCTAAACGACTATGGCAGGCAAGCCAACGTCTTAAAGGGCGACGACAAATTAAGCGGTGACGACGTCCGTGAAGGCTTGACGGCGGTTATATCCGTTAAACTTTCCAATCCGCAGTTTGAAGGGCAAACAAAAACCAAGCTCGGCAACAGCGAGATGAGAAACATTGTCGGTAAAGCCCTACAAGAGTGCCTAGGCACGTATTTGGAGGAGCACCCTAAAGAGGCGAAGGATTTAATCCTAAAAAGCGTTATGGCGCAAAAAGCGCGCGAGGCGGCGAGAAACGCGCGTGATTTAGCCAGAAGAAAGAGCGCGCTCGAAAGCACAACCCTTCCGGGCAAGCTTGCTGATTGCACGGACAAAGACCCCTCTGTATGCGAAATATATCTCGTAGAGGGCGACAGCGCGGGTGGCACGGCAAAATCGGGCAGAGACCGCCGTTTTCAGGCTATATTGCCTTTGCGCGGTAAAATTTTGAACGTAGAGAAGGCAAGACTGCACAGAGTTTTAGAAAACGAAGAAATTAAAACTATGATTACAGCGTTTGGCGCAGGCATAAATCAAGACTATGATGAAGCCAAGCTCCGCTATAACCGCATCATATGTATGACGGATGCCGACGTAGACGGAAGCCATATCAGAATTTTGATGCTGACCTTCTTCTTCCGCTTTATGAAACCGCTTATAGAAAACGGGCACGTCTTTATCGCACAGCCTCCGCTTTATAAAGTATCGCGTGGCAAAAACGTCAAGTATTGCTATTCCGATGAGGAGCTTGAGTCCTATTTTAACGAATTTGGCAGAAAAGGCACCGAGCTTCAACGTTATAAAGGCTTGGGCGAGATGAACGCCGACCAGCTTTGGGAAACGACGATGGACCCCAAAAGCCGTATCTTGCTTAAAGTTACAATGGAAGACGCCGTTGCGGCAGATGAGATTTTCACAGTTTTAATGGGCGAACAACCCGAATTACGCCGTGCGTTCATTGAAGAGAACGCAACGCTTGTCAAAGAGCTTGACGTATAAGAGGAGACATAAAAATGGCAAACAAAAATAGTAATTATTCTGAAAAAGACAGAGATTTTATTGAGCATCTCAGTCAATCCAAAATTATTAAGGTCGACGTTAACACCGAAATGAAAAAATCCTTTATCGCCTATGCGATGGCGGTAAACGTTTCTAGGGCAATCCCCGACGTTCGTGACGGTTTAAAACCCGTTCACCGCAGGATTTTATACGCGATGAACGAGCTTAACCTGACGGCGGATAAGCCGTATCGTAAGTGCGCGCTTATCGTCGGTGACGTTTTAGGTAAATATCATCCTCACGGCGACAGCTCCGTATACGACGCTTTGGTAAGGCTTGCGCAAGATTTTTCCATACGCTGTCCTCTTATCGACGGACACGGAAACTTTGGCTCTATTGACGGCGACCCGCCGGCAGCCTACAGATATACCGAGGCGCGTTTAAGCAAAATCTCCAACGAAATGATACGGGATATTGACAAGCGCACCGTAGACTTTTATCCCAACTTTGACGACACTCGTGAGCAGCCTGCCGTTTTACCCGCCCGTTATCCAAACTTATTGGTAAACGGTTCCGACGGTATCGCAGTAGGTATGGCGACGTCAATTCCTCCGCATAACTTGGGCGAGGTTATCGACGCTACTATCGCGCTTATGGATAATCCCGAGCTTGAGGTTGAAGACTTAATGCAATATGTTCCCGCGCCGGATTATCCCACTGCGGGTATAGTTTTGGGGCGAGCAGCCATTCGGCAAGCCTATAAAACAGGCAGAGGCGGGGCAATCATTCGCGCAAAGACAGATATTGAGGAGCTTCCCAACGGCAGATGCCGTATTGTTGTGACGGAGCTTCCCTATCAAGTCAACAAGGCAAGACTGATTGAAAATATCGCCGATCAAGTAAAAGATAAGCGTTTAGAGGGAATCTCCGACATCAAGGATGAATCCGACCGTTCGGGGCTTAGGGTTGTTATCGACGTTAAAAAAGACAGCAACGCTCAGGTTGTTTTGAATACGCTTTTCAAGCAAACACAGCTTCAAATTTCCAACAGTATGATTTTGCTTGCGTTGGTCAACGGCACTCCGAGAGTTTTAAATCTAAAACAAATTTTAGAATACTATATCTTGCACCAAGAAGAGGTCATTACGCGTAGGACGAGTTTTGATTTAGAAAAGGCGCAGGAGAGAGAGCATATTTTACAAGGCTTGGCGATTGCCCTTGCCGAAATCGACGAGGTAGTCCACATCATTAAAAGCGCGCTTGACAACCAAGACGCAATGGACAAGCTTATGGCGAGGTTTTTGCTTTCCGATAAGCAGGCAACCGCAATTTTGGATATGCGTTTGCGCCGTCTGTGTAGCTTAGAGGTGGAAAAAATCGCCGAGGAATTAGAGGCTAAAAAACTAGAAATTGCCAACTATCTTGAAATTTTGGGAGACATCGGCAAGGTCAGAGATATCGTCAAGGAAGAGCTTTTGGGCGTCAAGGAAACATATAATACGCCACGTCGTTCAGAGGTTTCCTACGACTATTCCGAGCTTAATATCGCAGACCTCATTGAAAAAGAGGATATTATTATTTCTATGACGCACGGCGGTTACGTCAAACGTCAACCCGTTGACGAATACCGCAGTCAGCATAGAGGTGGAAAGGGCATAACCGGTCACAAGACAAAAGAGGAAGACTTTGTTGAAAACATCTTTACAACCTCAACTCACGACGATTTAATGTTCTTCACCAACTTAGGCAAGGTATATTCAATCAAAGGCTATGAAGTACCCGAGGCAAGCCGTACGGCGCGCGGCAGGGCAATTGTCAACATATTACAGCTTGACCCCGGCGAAAAGGTTACCACCTTATTGCCGATGAAAGAAAACGAAGAAGGCTATTTGATGCTTGCCACCAGAAAGGGACTTATTAAAAAGACGTCCTTGACGGAGTTTGAAAGCATACGCAGAACGGGCAAAAAGGCAATAAAACTCACCGATGACGACGAGCTTATCGCCGCAATAGTCACCGGCGGAAAGGACGAGCTTCTATTGGCGTCGCACGACGGAAAATGTATCCGTTTCAAAGAGGAAGACGTCCGCGCAATGGGCAGAGATACTCAAGGCGTAAAATCAATGAAGCTAAAAGACGACGACTATGTTGTGGATATGGTGTTGGTTGACGAGGCTCAAGAGGTTTTGACAATATCCGAGTTCGGCTTTGGAAAACGCAGCTCACCCGATGATTACCGCACTCAAGGCAGAGCGGGACAAGGCGTAAAAGCAGGCGTATTCAACGAGCAAACGGGCAAGCTTGTCAACTTAAAGATGGTATCTGAAGAAAACGATATTATGATGATTGCCGACAATGGAACGATAATCCGTATTAAAGCAGACGAAGTCAGAAAAATCGGCAGAGATACCAAGGGCGTCAAGGTTATGAACATCAAAGACAGCGGTTTAATAACGTCTATCGCAATAGTTCCTCACGAGGAAATCGAAGAAGAAGTCGAGCTTGACGAAAACGGAAATCCTATCGCAGAAGAAAGCGAGGTTGTCGAAATCGACGGCGCGGAAGAGACTACCGTTGCAGAAGAAACCCAACAGGACGGCGAATAAAAACTTAGTTTAACATTAATTATTGTAGGCTTAACCACTTATAAGGGAGAATAATTATGGAAATTAAAAAGAATTGGTACAAGGAAATGGCGGTCTATCAAATATGGCCGCGCAGTTTCAAAGACGGCAACGGCGACGGCATAGGCGACCTTAAAGGCGTGTTGGAAAAACTGGATTATATCAAAGGGTTAGGTGTTGACGCGATATGGTTTTCTCCACTCTATAAGTCGCCCCAGCACGACTATGGTTACGACATCGCAGACTATAGAGATATTGCGCCGGAGTACGGCACAATGGATGATTTTAAGGCGGTGCTTGCGGGCTGTAAGAGCAGGGGCTTGCGTGTGATTATGGATTTAGTTGTCAACCATACAAGCGACGAGCACGACTGGTTTTTAAAAAGTCGTGAGCGTATCGAGCCGTATACCGACTACTATATTTGGAGAAAAGGTCGTGGCAAGGACGGAAAGAAACCCCCCAACAACTGGACGGCAACTTTCCCCGGTCCCGCTTGGAAGTGGGACGAGATACGCAAAGAATACTATCTCCACTTGTTTGCGGTGGAACAGCCTGACTTAAATATGGATAATCCCAAAGTCAGGGCGGAAGTTGTGGACATAATGAAGTTTTGGTTAGAGCTGGGTGTTGACGGCTTTAGAGAGGACGTAATCACGTTTATATCCAAAGAAGAAGGCTTGCCCAACGGAAGTATATTTATGCCCGCCGCAAGAGGAATGTCGCACTATATGGACGGACCGCGAGTGATTGAATATTTAAAGCAATTTAAAACCGAGGCGTTGGATAAATTCGACTGTATGACCGTAGGCGAAGCGCCGATGATGACGCCTAAAAAAGCCATGAAATACATCACCGAGGGCGACAATCAGGTTTTAAATATGATGTTCAACTTCCAGCATATGGAGGCGGATTGCTTTATGTACAGCTGGGTGTATACGGGGTTTAAACTCAAGAAACTAAAAAAAGTGTTATCCAACTGGCAAACCTCTTTATACGGCAAAGCGTGGAACGCTTTATACTTGGAAAACCACGACCAACCGCGTGTAATCAGCAGATACGGCAACGAAAACTATCGTACAGAAAGCGGAAAAATGCTTGCCAATACTTATCTGTTTTTAGGCGGAACGCCGTTTATCTATCAAGGGCAGGAAATCGGAATGACAAATATCAGAATACCCAACCTGGAAGATTATGTGGACGTATCCACAACCACCACGTATAACCTGTTCAGGAAATTGGGCTTCTCGCACGAGTTCACAATGCGACGGGCAATGTATTCCAGCCGTGACAACGCAAGGACGCCCGTACAATGGTCATCGGCAAAAAACGCAGGCTTTACGACCGCCGAAAAGCCATGGTTTTTAATCAATCAAAACTATACCGATGTAAACGTTGAAAACAACCTTAAAGACAAAAACAGCTTGTTAAACTATTATAAATTGCTGTTAAAGTTGCGGAAAGAGAATGAAATCATAATTTACGGAGATTATAAGGAACATAACAAATCAAGCAAAAAACTGTTTGTATATGAAAGAAATTTGAAGGGCAAGAAGTTGTTGGTTATATCTAGCTTTGTTGAGGGAGCAACCAAATTTAAGGCTCCGTCGGGCATAGATTTGACAAAGGGAAAACTGCTTTGCTCCAACTATTTAGAATGTGTTTTGGAGGACAACGGCTTTGTTACCCGTCCGTATGAAACACGCGCCTACCTGTTTGAATAGCGCGGATAAGCGTAAAACAACATTGAATAACGTGTAAAAAAAGCGCGTAATAAAAGAAAACGCAGACTGTCTCCGGTCTGCGTTATTGTTGTAAAAAATTAAACGTTGAAGCGGAAAAGCACGACATCGTCTTCCTGCATAACATATTCCTTTCCCTCGCTGCGCACCTTCCCTTTTTCCTTTGCGGCATTAAAACTGCCAAGCTCCAATAAATCCTTATAGTTGACAATTTCGGCGCGGATAAAACCTTTTTCAAAGTCGGTGTGGATTTTGCCCGCCGCTTGAGGCGCTTTTGTGCCTTTTTCGATTGTCCAAGCGCGCACTTCTTTTTCTCCTGCCGTCAAATAACTTATTAAGCCCAACAGGGAATAGCACGCCGTAACAAGCTTATCCAACGCGCTTTCGCTAATGCCCAATTCTTCCAAAAACAATACGCGCTCCTCGGGGGAAACAGAGGCAAGCTCCTCCTCGATTTTGGCGGAGATGATAACCGTTTCGCTTCCCTCGGATTTTGCATAGGCTTGAACCTTTTGGGTATAATCGTTGCCTGCGGTTTGGTCCTCGGAAACGTTTGCTGCATATATAACGGGCTTAGAAGTCAAAAGGAAAAAGCCTTTGACAAGCTCTGCCTCGTCGTCGGTTAGAGTCATTGTTCTAACGGGTTTTCCGCTTTCGAGATGAGCCATAATTTTTTTCAAAAAGTCAGCTTCTGCGATAAACTTTTTGTCACCGCCTTTCGCGGCGGTAGTGGCTTTGGAAATGCGCTTTTCCACAGTTTCCATATCTGCGAAAATAAGCTCTAAATTTATGGTTTCAATATCACGCAAAGGGTCAATATTACCGTCAACGTGAGTGATATTTTCATCAACAAAGCATCTTACAACGTGTACGATTGCGTCAACTTCTCGTATGTGCGACAAAAACTTATTGCCCAATCCCTCGCCTCGGGACGCGCCCTTGACAAGCCCTGCGATATCGACAAACTCCAATGACGTAGGAGTGATTTTTTTGCTGTTATATAAAGCCGCAAGCTTATCTAGACGGGAGTCGGGCACGGCAACCACGCCTACGTTAGGCTCAATAGTACAAAAAGGATAGTTCGCGCTCATTGCGCCTGCGTTTGTAATCGCGTTAAACAAAGTGCTTTTTCCGACATTCGGCAATCCAACGACGCCAAGTTTCATATTTCACCTCAAACTTTTTAAAATCGTACTAATTATAGCCCAAGCAAGCATATAAGTAAAGACAAATAACAAACTTTCGGGGGAAAGAGATGGAATATTTAGAAGCGGTATTGCTGGGACTGTTGCAAGGCTTAACCGAATTTTTGCCCGTGTCGTCCAGCGGACATCTGTTGCTGTTTGAGAAATGGGGAGTAGGCGAACCGTCGCTTGCGGTAAACATTTTTCTTCACATAGGAACGTTGCTTTCGGTGCTGGTAATTTATCGAAAACAGGTTTGGAAAATCATAAAAAAACCTTTTACCAAAGAAGTAGGGTTTTATGCGCTTGCGTGTATTCCGACAGGTATAATAGCGTTGATATTTTTAAAGTGGTTTAAGGGCGCGCTGGGCGGAAGCTTTTTGCCACTAAATTTTTTGATAACAGCCTTTTTATTGGTTATGGCAGATAATGCAAGAACCGACCAATTAAAGCCTTTAAATGCAAAAAACACATTATTAACAGGCGTTTTTCAAGGATTGGCGGTATTGCCCGGCATTTCGAGAAGCGGGGCTACAATCGCAGCGATGACTATGTGCAGAGTGCCAAAAGAGAAGGCGGCGGATTTCTCGTTTATGCTGTCGATTCCCGTAATAATTATCGCAGGAATTACCGAGGCAATCGGCGGAAATTTCTCGGCGGATATTCATATTTTGCCCTTACTGGCAGGTATGGCGGCGGCATTTTTATCGGGCATTTTTGCCATTAAATTTATGTTGAAAATCATCAAAACCAAAAGGTTTTATCCGTTTGCAATTTATTTGGTCGCCGTCGCTATTGTTTCGTTTATAACTCTTTATTAGGTTGCGTAATTGAAATACTTATGATAAAATATCCAGTAATTTAACGAGGTACTTATGAATTATAAAAAGGAAATCGCCACGCTCATAGAAATAGAGGGCGTTTCGGCGGAAGAAATCGAGAGCTTAATTACTATCCCCAAGGAAGCCGAAAACGGAGACTATTGTCTGCCGTGCTTTAAGTTTGCCAAGGCTTTAAGAAAATCGCCTATGGCAATCGCCGACGAGCTTTGCTCAAAGATAAAAACAACGGGGCTTATTAAGTCCGTCGAAAGCGTTGCGGGTTACCTGAACTTTAAGCTGGACAAAAATCTTTTCAACCGTCAGGTTTTGGAAAAGGTTCTTTCAGAGGGCGAAAAATACGGCTCCAGCAATATAGGCAACGGCAAAACCATTTGTTTGGATTACTCGTCCATAAATATTGCAAAGCCTTTCCATATCGGACATCTTTCCACCACGGTTATCGGCGCGGCGTTATATAGGCTGTATAAGTTTTTGGGCTATAACGCTATTGGCATAAATCATCTGGGGGATTGGGGTACGCAGTTTGGAAAACTTATTGTCGCCTATAAGCTTTGGGGCAACAAAAAAGACATAGAAGACAGAGGTGTTTCGGCGTTATTGGAAATATATGTCCGTTTTCATAAGGAGGCTGAAGCCGACGATTGTTTAAATGAGCAGGCGCGGTTTTGGTTCAAAAAAATCGAAGACGGAGACCAAGAAGCCACGGAACTTTTCGTATGGTTTAAGGATATAACGCTTAAAGAAGTTTCCAAAACCTATAAACGTTTGCGCATAGAGTTTGACAGCTATAACGGCGAAAGCTTTTACAACGATAAAATGCAGGCGGTTATCGACGAGCTGCAACAAAAGGGGTTGCTTAAAGACAGCGAGGGCGCAAAGGTTGTCAATCTGGACGAATATAATATGCCGCCTTGCCTTATCGTTAAGGCAGACGGGGCAACGTTGTATGCAACAAGAGATTTGGCGGCGGCGTTCTACCGCAAAAAAACTTATGATTTCTATAAAAGCTTATACATTGTGGCATATCAACAAAATTTGCATTTCCGTCAATGGTTCAAGGTAGTCGAGCTTATGGGATATGACTGGTATAAGGATTTAGAGCACATAGCCTTTGGAATGGTGTCAATGGAAGACGGCGGAGCCATCAAAACCCGTGAAGGAAAAGTAATCTTTTTGGAAGACGTGTTAAATAAGACGGTGGAAAAAGCGCGCGAAATTTTGTGTGAAAAGTCTGCCAATTTGGAAAACAAGAGCGAGGTTGCCGAGGTTATCGGAGTGGGCGCGGTCATTTTTTCAGCGCTATATAACAGCCGTATAAAGGATATTACGTTCAGCTATGACAGAGTGCTTAGTTTTGAGGGTGAAACGGGGCCGTATACGCAATACACCCACGCGCGCTGCCAAAGCGTATTAAGCCGCGCGCAGGAAACAGATATAGTCGATTATTCTGCGCTGGATAATCCCGAGGCGAACGAGGTCGTAAAGGCAATCGCAAAATTTCCGCAAGCGCTTTTGGACGCATCGGAAAAGTACGAGCCGTGCTATATTGCAAGGGCGGTTATGGACGTTGCGCAATGCTATAACAAGTTTTATTTTGAACACCGCATAATAGACGCGCCCGAGGCGCAGAGAAACGCTTTGATAAGGCTTACCAAGGCAACAAAGCAGGTCATCGCAACAGGGCTTAATCTGTTGGGTATCCAAGTGCCCGACAAAATGTAGACTGCACTAGTTTCGACGCGTTGAAGCCAATAGTCGAGTTTATAAGCAAATAACAGGGACGCTAAAATTAAAATAAAAGCCAATCAAAAAATTTCGCTCAGGCGAAGTTTTTTTGTGCAAAAAAATACTATTTTTTGTCCAACTCTTTCGCATAGTTTATTAATATAATAAAATATAGTGGGTATAGAATTGACAAATTTAAGCGCGTTATGCTATAGTAAAACCGAAACGATACGAAAGTAGGTAAAAAATGGCAACCACAATTAAGGATATTTCCAACAAAACAGGGCTTGGGCTTGCAACGGTAAGCGCATACATAAACGGCGTTAAGGTCAAACCCAAAAACCAAGAGGCCATCGAGCAGGCAATCAAGGAGCTGGGCTATGTACGCAACGAATACGCCCGAGGCTTAAAGATGCACCGTTCTATGACGATAGGGGTTTTGATTCCTGAGCTCAGCAGCGTTTTCAGCACGTCGATAATCAGCGAGATGGAAGACGAATTGCGAAAACACGGCTATTGCGTCATAGTATGCGACTGTAAGACAGACGCCGAGCTGGAAAGAAAGTCGATTGATTATTTGATGTCAAAAATGGTGGACGGTTTAATTGTTATGCCCGTTACCACCAACGGGGATATTTTTAAAAAACCGCAAGAGCAAGACTTACCGATTGTCGTTATCGACCGTATGACGGATAATACGTCGGTTTCGCACATTGTGATAAACAATCGGGAGATAGCTTGCAAAGCAACGCAGTGTTTAATGAAAAAAGGTAATAGGCGGGTTGCGCTTATAAACGGTCCGTCTTCTGTGTATACCGCCACCGAAAGGCTAAAGGGGTATTTGGAGGCGGTCTCCGACGGAGGAGAGTACGACCCGAATATTGTTATTGACGGAAACTTTACCGTTGAGGGAGGTTATCGGGCAATGAAAGAGCTGCTTTTGAAAAATCCTCCTGTTCACGCGGTTATGGCAACCAATTACGATATGACTATAGGGGCTATTATCGCCATAAATGAGGAGGGAAAACATATTCCCGAGGATTTAAATTTTATTGGCTTTGACAATCACGAGGTTTCAAAAGTATTAACGCCCAGATTGCTGACGGTAAATCAGCCGATAAAAGATATAGGCAAAATCGCCGCAAAAAAGATTTTGGGGCTAATCAACAAAAAAACAACAAATGAAAACATAGTTTTAGAAGCAGAAATTTTATTTGACAATTAAAAAAGCAAAAAAGATATAGGAGTTAAATTATGAAAAAAGGTTTGAAAATTACGCTTATCGTAATTGCATGCGTGCTAGTCGTAGTATTGTCGGTTGGAATTCCGCTGGCAGTAAAAATGTTCAAGAAAACCGATATTGTTGACCCAGACATAAATGTCGGTCAACTAGAAAACGCAAAGGGCGAAGTCACGGTTGGCGTTTCGGAAGGCAGTGGAAAAGAGGTCGCCATAAAAGAGTACATACCCACAATTACCGATGATGTTACCGTTGTTAGCAAAAACGAAGAAATTGCAACAGTTAAGGTAGTTAACCTCGTAGTTATCCTTGAAATTAAAAAGGCGGGCAGTTTTGAAATAGAAATTACTGACAGCCAAGGTAATAAAACAACGGAAACAATTACGGTAAAAGAAGCTACTGAAGTAAACAACTTTGCGGAATTTAAAGCGGCAGTCGTTGCAAAAAAAGATATTATTTTAAGAAAGGACATAGTTTTAGAGGAGCTCATTGAACTATACAGCGATATAAGCGGAAACGGACATACAATTAATGGCCAAAATGTTTGCAACGACAACTATGTTGCGGCAATTTCCATTAAAGAAAAAGACGTTGTTATTCGTGACACCAATTTTACAAACTACATAGTCCCCGAAGGGAGACCATTAAAACTTCCCGCGCTGGAGAAAAAAGGTTTTATAATTTCTTGTGACGGAAATGCAGAATTTAGACCTAGCCTAAAACTTATTAATTGTATACTAGAAAACGCAAATCGTCATATCGTTATGAATGCGTCAGACGTTACCATAACTAATACAATTATTCGTAACGCAGGTGACAGCACGTTGTCTATAGAGTCAAACAATGAAGGCACAACAAACTTAACGCTGGAAGACGTCATTATGGCAAATGCGGTTGTATCGTGCTTGACAAACTGGTGTGTGAGTGAAATTTCTGACACTACAAATTATCCCAATATTACAATAAAAGGATATTTAGACATCTATAACTGGAAAGAAACAAGCAATGCGCGTATCGTTCCCGATGCAGAAGGCGTAGTTGCAACAGCCGGTAACAATGCTTTGAACAGCGTTCTAAAAAGCGGCGATTTTGACGCCCAACTTTATAACTATAAGGATAAAAAATATATTCATTGCGCAATGTTAATTATTTGCACAAATATGAACGGTAAAAACGCGCCTATTATAACTGGCCTTGAAGAAAGAGGCTATAGCCGTAGAGCTTTACCGTTGGATTTCCCTATTGTTAAAGAAATAATTAAAACTTGTGACCTTGTCGGTTTTGCTGAAAATCCTAGCATTTTGCCTGACGCAAAAATGGAAGACAGCGAGCATTATAAAAACAGATAGTTTATTAGGCTTCCGAAAGTTTGATTGACTTTCGGAAGCCATTTTATTTAAGAGAGAAAGAAAATGAAAAAAATAATTAGCATCGCAATTATTGTGTTGATGACGCTTTTTTGTATAACAGGCTGTAACTCAAACAACGATTATGAAGAGGAACTTAATTCTAGCGGTATATTTTTAAATACTGTAGAAAACTCCTATGCCCAAACCAAATTATATACGCTTGCCGACGCTCACTTAAAAAGTGGAGACAATAAAAAAGTTGCCATTATAACCTTTGACGGCGCAAGAGCGGACGGTCTTTTCAACATTTGTCTTCAAAACGATAAAAGAAGCGGAGAAAACGTAAACAGCGCTTTAAGCGGAATAAACACTCTGCGTGAAAACGGCGGGCTATACCTTATGTATTGCGGAGGGGAGTTTGACGATAAGGCGACAAAACAAGCAACGTCCACGTCTCCCGGCTTTGCAACCATACTAACGGGAAAATGGGGTTCGGTAAACGGGTGCCGTGATAACGGAGAGCCGATAATCGCCGGACAAGACACTATATTGAAAACTTATTCCGAGGCAGGCAAAAATGTTTCTTTTACGGCGCGTTGGGACGACCATTTTTCTGTTGTTTTCAAAAACGAATTTATAACTCACAACGAAAACTACATTTTCAATAAAAGTACAAGCGAGACTCAAACGCACGAGTTGGCAAAAGCCGCCGTGGCAAGAGACGATATGTTTTTTGTTATTTACGAATCACCCGATTATAACGGACATAGCGAAGACTTTTCTTTGGAGAATTATAAATATAATAAGTCCATTGTGGACAGCGACCGATACGCATACGAGCTTATTGAACTTATCTCCGCCCGCCAAACGGAACTTGGTGAGGATTGGCTTATAATTATAACTACAGACCACGGCGGAAAGGGAACAGGGCACGGAAAGCAAGACTATGAATCCAAGATAATTTGGTTTGCCACAAATAAAAAACTGTAGGATATAAAGCATTATGCAAAAAAACAAGCAAAAACAACCTAAGCTAAAAGTAGCGGTGATAGGACTCGGCGGACGCGGTATAGGGCTTTTGGACGGCGTTATGTACCGTATGCGAAATATCGAAATTGTTGCCGTCTGCGACGTAGAGCAAGACAGAATCGAAAAAGCTCAAAAACACGCAAAAACTCATCT
>CAZSAC010000027.1:0-15894 GCA_964604875.1 uncultured Bacteroidaceae bacterium
TAAGCTCCAAACAATATCAAAAGCGTATGGACGCCCTTAATTGCTTTAAATCACAATTTCCGATTGAAAACGATGTCAACGGAGAATGGAAGGCAATGAAACTATATTTTAAATTTAGAAGTGTAAAAAACGGCGCGCGCAAATTATCTAAAAACGGAGACGCTTTCCGAGTTTTGGGACGGGTTCATTCACATTGCGCCCCGGAAGCAGAAAACTTATAAAAGGGAGATTATGATGCAAACAACAGACTATCAACAAAAACTTGACGAGGCGATAATGCCTGAAGGGAAAAATCAATTCAGCTTAGCTTCAGCCAAAGACGCTAAAGAATACCAAGAAGCATTGGATAATTGCGTTAAACCAGCCGAAAAAACCAACGACGAAGTTCGTGAAACAAAAATTCAGGCTTTAAAATACCTGCTTTGTACCGCAAGCGCCGGGGCAATTCAATTTATATCTTTCACCATTATGGTGTTTGCATTTAAAAACTTGGATTGGGGTAAAATAAATTTTATCACGCAAATGGACATGACGCTTTTTGTGGCAACTACGGTTGCCTTGGCGTTATCTGTTTTATGGAACTTTACCTTAAACAGAAAATTTACCTTTAAATCGGCAAAGAACGTGCCTGTAGCAATGGCTCTGGCATTTTTGTTTTATGTTCCGTTTTATCCTTTCCAAACGTGGTATGTTCACGCCGTATCAATCTCTTTGGGAAATGGCGAGGGAGCAAAGCTTTTGGCGGAAGCGACAGTTATGCTTATAAACGGAGTTTTGGAATTCTGTTGGCAAAAATTCTTTATATATAGAAACGATACAAATACAGCGGTAAAATAGTTTGCTATAACAAGCTATTTTATTTGACAAAAAAGTTAAGTTGACCTATAATAACACTTGCTTTTAAGATAATGTACCTTTAGCTCAGCTGGATAGAGCGTTTGGCTACGGACCAAAAGGCCAGGGGTTCGAATCCCTTAAGGTACGCCACAAAAACCTAACCGAAATAAACGGTTAGGCTTTTTGTTATATAAAGAAGGTGGGATTCGAACGGACGGAGGAAATCAGGGGTGTCGGTGACACAAGAATAAAACAATATAATCGATAAAGTAGAGTGAGTACATCAAAGTACTATGTTTAGATATACTAAAACGACAAAAATTTAGGCGCGCAAAACAATCCCTTAGCTCTTAAGAGAAAGGGATTGTTTTAGTACAAGGTGAGGAAGAATTAATGCCAAAAAGCCCAAATCAACGCATAGCCGGAAAGGACGGCAACCAAAGTGAAGGGTAGCCCGATTTTCATAAAGGTCAGGGTTTTGACTTCATAGCCTTGTTTGCGCAAAATGCCGATGGCGGTGATATTGGCGGAGGCGCCGATAGGGGTAATATTTCCGCCCAAGGTTGCGCCGATTAAAAGCCCGAAATATAAGATATATGGTTGAACGCCAAGGTCGGCGGCAAGCAGAGTTGTAACGGGGAGCATTGTCATAACGTATGGAATATTGTCTATAAAAGCCGAGATAATGACAGACGCAAAAACAATGACGGTGTAGATAATAAACAGATTGCCTCCTCCGACATTGGAAATTGCTTTAGCCAGCATTGTGATAACGCCCGCTTCATTTAAGCCGTATATAATGATAAACAAGCTGAAAAGAAGCAATAAAGTATCCAAATCGATACCCTTAAGTGTTTGTTTGATTGCGTCGGGTTTTTTATCCATTATGCAACGGTATATTATGCCGACGACTGCAAGAATAACGCAAATCAAGCCGTTGGTGTAATCGGGTTTTTCAAAGAAGGATACAATAATCAGCAAGGTGACCATCAAAAGCATAAGGATTGTGGGGAAATAATCCGTAACCTGTGTAATCGCGTCGATTTTAAGTTTTCGTTTATCCTTTCGGAAAACGAAAAACAGAGTCAGCGCCGAAAGCACCGCTCCAATTTCAACAACCCAGAAAATGCCCGCGTAGCCTCTGCCGTCAACGTTCATATAGAAAAAGTCGGCAAACGACATATTGGCTTCTTGTCCAAGGATGATAGAAGTCGTATCGCCCACCAAGGTTGCCGCGCCTTGCAGGTTAGAGGACACGGCTATGGCAATCAGGGGCAACACGGGGTTTATTTCCTGTTTTTTGCAGACAGCCAAGGCAACGGGCGCAATCATAAGCACAGTCGCCACGTTGTCAACAAACGCCGATATAAGCCCTGCAAAAAATGATAGCAAAACAATCGCCCACATCGCGTTAGGTGATTTGCTCACCAAAATGTCAGCCAGCTTTTCGGGCATACGCGACTCTGAAAACAAAACCACAAGTCCCATAGTGCCGCCAATCATCAGCAGAACGTTTAAACCGCTTGCGCCGATGGCCTGGGTAAATATTTCGCCGAAGCCAATTTTCAAAAGCACAACAAAAACGATGGCTGATAAAAGTGCGATATAGGCGCGATATTTGGGGAAAACAAGTAAAAGGATATAAGTGATACAAAAAATTGTGATAACAGAAATAGTTATCATGTCCATAAAAGAATACCTCCGTATATAGGACGTATACCGTCCTATGACAGACTCCACCACATACGATGAGGTTAGAATGTTAGTTCCATTATATGACCGCGCTAAATCTTTGTCAACAAACTTAAGATAATCAAAACAAGAAAAAAACCGCAGAAACTGCGGTTTAGTTTTTTATTGATTAAGAGTTTTTGATTGACTATTCAATAACAGAGGCTGCAACTTCTTGTTCAAGTTCTTTTTCAAGCGCAGCTGTTTCGGCAAGGGCGGCGGCTTCAATATCAGCGTCGGATAGACCGCCTTTTTCGATTGCGCGACGTTTTAGTTCCTCAATAATATCCTTGTGGCGTTTCTCGGTTAGGTCGTAGAAGAAAATCGGAATTGTGCTTACAATGGTTGCTATTGCACCGAATATTACCGTTATATTCACCAACGGAATCCTAAACTGGTCAACATACATTATGTTCCAGTCGGACGTAAAGCCCATAGCCATATAAATTGCGGGAAGGATTAAGCCCGTCAGCGCCAAAATCGGTGTTTGTAGCATACCAAAGATACCTGCAAGCCCTTCCATACGTTCGCCTGTTCTATATTGAATGTCGTCCCAAATATCTGCGCCCATAGCTTGAGTGCTTATAGAAGAGGGCATCATAATTATTTGAGAGACGTAGTTGAAGATAATAAACATCAGCGAGCTTCCCCAAAGCAATGAGAAATAAGTGCCGATTGTAAGGGCAAGCGTGGCGAGTTTTGCAACGATAACAAGTTTCTTTTTCCCAAATTTTTTAATTAACCAAGGCGCAAGGAGAAGACCGGGAACGCAAGCGGTGCCGATAATCCCAAAATAAATACCCAGCCAGCCGGAATCGCGTGAGATATATACAAAAATGATGTTGTTTAATAAAAGCGCGCCTCCGAACAACGAGCCAGCCGCATTTGAAAGGTTTAGCATAAGGTAGTTCTTGTTTTTCAATATTTCTCCGGCGCCCGAGAAAAAGTCTACTTTGACTTTATGCGTTTTCTCAACGATGACACGTTCCTTAACGCCGAAAGCCAAAACCAAAGTCATCGCCGATAGGATAACTAAAAATATCGGGAAGATAATTTTATAAGAAGACTTGCTTTCAAGACCTCCGCTGAGTCCTACCAAAATCGGCAATAGTATACCGACTATCGAGGGGAATAGCGAGTAGACAAATGCGCCTATTGACATAATTTTGGCGCGCTCTTCGGTTGAGGGAGAAACAATATTTTGGATATTTCCTGTTTGCTGAGAAAATGAATTAAATATATTAAATACGCTAAACAACAAATTTAAAATCCAAAAACGTTGCGTAATGTGCCATTGCTCTATTGGGAGATATATTATTAAAGCCAAAACAAGCAAGGCGGGAATACAACCGGCAATAACCCAAGGACGGAATTTTCCGAAACGAGTGCTTAATTTTTTGTATACAAATATGCGATAGAAAACGTTTAATCCGCTTGTCAATAAAATCGTGCCGATAATTTGCGGAACGGCAGGCATCGGAATAAAATCGAAAATACTCAACGTCGACGGTACAAACATAAGCGCAAACCCTGCCACAACAAAGAAAGCGCAAATCGAATATACAAACTTTGCGGTGCGTTTGGGCAAATCGCCAAAGTTATCCGTAATAAGCATATTGATTGGGTTCATCAAATAGCTCAAGGGAATATTTAGCACGGCGAGAACCGCCAAATACGACATTGGGATTTCATAGATATTTCCAATCAAAAAACAGCTTGCGGCAAAGCAGATATAGCCAAGCACAACGTTTAGACCGTTACAGCCGCCAACGCCGATGATTAAGTTGGTGAATTCCTTATAGTTTAAATATTCACCCTCTTTGGGGGATTTCCAATAGGTTTTGACTTCATGCAATATATTTTTAAAAAGGCCAATAAGTTTTTTCATTAGTTTGCCTCCTTAAAAATGATTTCGTAAGGGGTGGAGAAGATGGATTTTTTTGCAATATTCCAACCCTTGCCCAATTCAACGTCTTTTTCAAAGGTTGCTTGAGGAAGGGATATATTTAGCTTTGTAACCGACTGGCAAGTGAAAAACGCATATTTTCCAATAGACTTAACCGAAGCGGGAATTGTAATTTCCGGCCCTATCCAACCGCAATAAGAAAAGGCGTCTTCCCCGATTACTTCTAAGCCGTCGGGTAAATTTATACTTATCGGAGTATCCGATTCAACTTTAGAAAGCTTGCCTCTAAAGGAGCTTTGGAAAGCGCGCGCGCCGATAGTTTTTAGATTGAGGCTAAACTCGATTTTTTCTAGGTAGGAACACTTATAAAAGGCTTGGTCGCCGATATTTGTAACCGTGTCCGGCATAATGTAAGAGCTGTATGACTCTATTACAAGCTGTAAGCCCGAAACATTTTTAGCTACGCCACGGCTGTTGGGATAGGATACGATAGTGGTTAAATCTTTGGTGTATAAAACGCCGTCAACTGCGGTATAGTTGGGGTTTTCCTCGCTCACGGTAAACTTTTCCAAATTGCGGATATTTGTAAATGCCCACGGAGAGATAGACGTAACAAGCTTTCCAATATGTATTGAAGTTAAGTTTTCGTCGTTTGCCAAAGAAAAATCAGCCAAAGTTGTGATAGGTTTTGTGGTATCGCCGTCCACATAATCGGGAATGTCCAAATGCAGTTTTCCGTCCTTGACGTCGGACGCGCGCGACATATATTTGGAAAGAGCGTACCCGCCCGATACTTCTTCAAAGTCGAATTCGACTCGTCTAAATTGCAAATAGGCAACCACCATAGATAGCCCAAGAGCAATCACGATAAAACAAATAATAAATTTTTTCATCTTCCACCTTATATCATATAATATAGCAATTCTAGCATTAATATTGCAATCTCGTCAACCCTTTTTTTTAACAAAAAAAGTGCCCTTTTTCAAATAAAGGGCACTATAAAAAACTATCTTATTGTGCGGAAAAGAGGGCCGAAAGTCTTGCAAGCGCGATAGTCTTGACCTTCCTTATCCATACCAAAAGCATTCCATACGGCAGGGCGGAAAATCTTTTCTTCAGAAACGTTGTGCATACATACGGGTATACGGAGAATACTGCACAGCGTAATTAAGTCTGCGCCGATATGCCCGTGGGAAATTGCGCCGTGATTGGCGCCCCAGTTGTTCATAACGTCGTAGGCTGAGGTGAACGCGCCTTTTCCTGTGATAATAGGAGTAAACCAAGTGCACGGCCAAGTGTAATCGGTGCGTTTCCAAAGTTTATCCGAAACCTCCGTTGGCAACGCAACCGTATAGCCTTCGCAAATCTGCATAACGGGACCTAATCCCTTGACGATATTCAAACGCATCATAGTGGCTGGCATTTCCGCCTTGGTTTCAAACCTTGAGGAATAACCTCCGCCTCGGAAATAGCCTAAGTCGGCAAAGCACCACTCGGTTGCTTTTAAACAAGCGTCTATGTCCGCCTTTTTCATATCCCAAAAAGGCTTTACCGCGCTTTGTCCGTTATCCTTTGATTCTCCCGAAAAATCAAGGCAGGACGCGCCTGAATTTATAAGATGCAAAAAGCCGTCGGCTTTTGCCGCGTATCCTTCTAGGGTGTAGCCGGTCGCCTTTTTAACAGCGGCTTGACTCCAATATGTTCTAACATCGGAAAACATTTGCGCTTTACCCGTCAAAAGCTTTCCAAACAGCATACTGGTTGCGTTTAGAGTATCGTTTTCTGTTGCCAAAACATAGGGCTCGCGCGCGCCGTTCCAATCAAATGAGCTGTTTAGCAAAGCCTCGGGATAGTCGCAGTTGGGATAGAAATCCGTCCATTGACGCTGACCTTGGAACCCGCCGACAATGGCGTTGTGACCGACGGCTTCTTCCTCTGCGCCCTTGGGCAAATTGGAATTTCCATTAAATAAATCTTTGATTATGCACATCATTTTGACGACAAACTCAAGCTGTTCTTCCTTTTGCTCGGGGGTAGCCTGCAAGGACGGCGGATTTTTATCCATACCGATTTTGCAATATTGCTTTGTCCAAGCGAGGGCTTTTTCATACTCGGCTTTATCATAAACTCCGTTTGTCATTCGACGGATAATTTCCACTTCGTCGACGCTTTCTACGCGCATACCTAAATATTCCTCAAAGAAGTTGACGTCGATGATTGAGCCCGCAATTCCCATACAGATAGAACCAATTTGCAAATAGGATTTATCCCTCATTGTGGCGGCGGCAACCGCTGCGCGGCCAAAGCGTAAAAGCTTTTCCCTTACGTCTGCGGGGATTGAGGTGTCGTCTGCGTCCTGAACGTCCTTTCCATAGATGCCAAAGGCGGGCAAACCTTTTTGCGCGTGGGCGGCAAGGACTGCGGCAAGATATACCGCCCCCGGACGCTCCGTACCGTTAAAACCCCAAACACCTTTTATTGTCAAAGGATTCATATCCATAGTTTCACTGCCATAGCACCAACAGGGCGTGACGGTGAGAGTAATGGATACTCCCTCTTTTTTAAATTTTTCTTCGGCGGCGGCGGCCTCTGCTACCCTACCGATGGTCGTGTCGGCAACTACAACTTTGATGTGTTCGCCGTTACTGTAAAACAAATTTTCTTCAAAAAGCTTTTTTGCCGACAGAGCCATATTCATAGTTTGGCGCTCCAATCCTTCACGGACAGCCAACACTCCCCGTCTGCCGTCAATGGTTGGACGAATGCCAATAACAGGATATTCTCCGATAATACGTTTTTCCATAAAACCTCCAAATTGAAACGTTTCGCTTATAAAAAATAGTATACTCCGCCAAAAACTTTTTGTCAATATAAAGACTTTTTAAAAAGCTAAAAATTCTTAAACATAGCTTGCAAATTTGACACAAAAAAAGCCCCGTGTTATAATGCAAGAAAAAAAGGAAATCGGCAATGGATATAAAGGAAGAATCTTTACGCCTACATCAAGACGCCAAAGGGAAAATCGAGGTGATTTCTAGGGTAGACGTCAATTCAAAACACGCCCTAGCGGTGGCGTATACGCCGGGGGTGGCGGAGCCGTGTTTGCAGATTCAAGAGGATGTGGAAAAAAGCTTTGAGCTAACCCGCCGATGGAACTTGGTTGCCGTTATAACCGACGGAACTGCGGTATTGGGCTTGGGAGATATCGGCCCCGAGGCGGGAATGCCTGTTATGGAAGGCAAGTGCATATTGTTTAAAACGTTTGGGGAAGTGGACGCTTTTCCGCTGTGCATAAAAAGCAAAGACGTTGATGAAATTGTAAAAACCATATCGCTTTTGCAGGGCAGCTTTGGCGGTATAAACCTAGAGGACATTTCTGCTCCGAGGTGCTTTGAAATTGAACAAAAGCTTAAAGAGTGTTGTGATATTCCCGTATTTCACGATGACCAACACGGCACGGCAATCATTGTCCTTGCGGGCATTATAAATGCGCTAAAGCTAGTTAACAAGTCCATTTCTGACGTTAAAATAGCAGTTAACGGTCCGGGCGCGGCAGGGACTGCAATCATAAATCTTTTGGCAGAATATGGAGCGCGCAAGTTTTCTATATGTGACGAATTTGGTATGCTATATCCAAATCGTCCTAATACGGACGCTCATAAGCTGGCGCTTGCAAATCGGTTTAACCCTCAAAAAAAGCAAGGACTGTTGTCTGAAGCAATCAAAGACGCAGACATTTTTATAGGCGTTTCAAAGGGGAATTTATTGACCGAAGAAATGATTAAAAGCATGAAAGCCGACTCCATTGTTTTTGCTATGGCAAACCCCACGCCCGAAATTATGCCCGACAAAGCCAAGCAGTACGGTGCGAAAGTAGTGGGAACGGGCAGAAGTGATTTTGCCAATCAAGTTAATAACGTGCTTGCCTTCCCCGGGGTGTTCAGGGGAGCGCTAGATGTCAGGGCAAAAGAGATAAACGTACAAATGAAAATTGCGGCGGCAGAGGCCATTGCGTCTTTAATAAACAAGGAGGAACTATCGCCCGACAAAATTCTTCCCGAGCCTTTTGACAAAAGAGTATGTTCTGCGGTGGCAAATGCCGTTGCAGACGCCGCAAGAAAGAGCGGAGTAAGCAGAAAATAGAACAAAACCCTTCAAAATTTTTGGAGGGTTTTTTGTGGTCTTTAAAGGGTTAAAAATAGTTTAATCAAGGTGGTAATGCAAGTTCTTAGATTTTTTCGATTTCGGCGGGGTAAGCCAAGTTGTTTTGATTTCGGCATTCGTCTAAAAGCGACATCACCCTACAAGTTTCAATAAGGGGCATAACAGAGCTTTCGGTCAAGCCTTGCTTTATATCGTTTGCGCAGCTGTCAAACTCTGAAATATATCCCGTTTTATTGCGATATACAGTTTTTTTGCCGTTTTGTATTAAAACAGCTTTTTTCGCGCGTGAAAAACGGGGAAGAAGGATTTTCCCCAAGCTACCTTCAATAACCGCCGTATGCTTCTGCGCTTTTTTAAAGGAGCTTGAAAGAAAGCAAGAGAAACCGTCATAGTCAAGCTTGACAGTTTCATAAACGTCGATACCGTCTAATATTGTCATTTTGCAGTCAAGTTTTTTTGGCATTCCAAACAAAAATTCCGAAAGGGAAATAGGATAAACGCCTAAGTCCAATAGCGAACCTCCGGCATACTTTGGTAGATAAACTCGGTCAGAAATAAAAGATTTTATGAGTTTCATCGGCATACCGAAAGAAGCCTCAACAGACTTAATTTCACCGATTTTTCCCTCGTCAAGCCATTGTTTTGCTTGCTGAACGGCAGGTAAAAAACGCGTCCACATTCCCTCTGCGACAAACACTTTTCGCTCTTTTGCAAGCGTGGCGATAGCGTCCGCTTGCTTTGCGTTTACGGTAAAGGCTTTTTCACAAAGTATAGGCTTATTAAACTGAATACACTTTTGCATATTTGCATAATGCGCCGAGTGTGGAGATGCAATATAAACTCCGTCAATATCGGGGGAGGCTAAAAACTTTTCAATTTCGGCATAGCTGGTTGCGCCAAACTTTTGCGCAAACTGTTGAGCCCTGGAATAAGTGCGGGAAAACACGGCGGAAATGGCGTGCCTTCCGCTTTTAACTATTTCAAGAGCAACAACATTTGCAATATTACCCGTTCCGATTATACCCCACCTAAACGGAGTTGAATTTTTTTGTATATCCATAAAACGCCTCTTTTTTATTTTATTTTACCACGGTTTAATTTATAAGTAAAATGTATAAACAGAAAACAGCTGGCATAAGCAAACAACCCTATGAATAATTATAAATATTTGTGTATAAATATTTCCAAAATAAGTGAAAAACGCTTATATTGGGAAATACAATAAAAAAACAAGTTAGGAGTTATGCTTATCACCCGTAGGCTTTTCAAAATGGTTTAAGTGGACGCTGAAGGCGCAAATGCTGTTGCTGATAATGAGCTCGGCAATTTTATTGATTTTAGACGCATTTTATTCGATGGCTTAATATAATATTATGTGACCAATTATAATTCGCGCTGTTTTGCCGAAATCAACCTAGGAGATTTAGCGCACAACTATTCTCAAATTAAACAGAAGAACAACAATATTTTCGCAGTGGTCAAGGCAAACGCTTACGGACACGGCGCGGTAAAGGTTTCCCAACGGCTTGAGGCGTTGGGCTGTTCGACTTTTGCCGTTGCCGATATTGCCGAGGCTATGGAGCTTAGACGGGCAAATATAAAGTCCGACATTTTGATTTTGGGTTATGCGCCGATAGATTATGCTGAATTATTTGTCACCCAAAAAATTATACCCACCATATACGGAAGCGAGGGATGCGCTGCGTTAAATGCCAAAGCTATGAGCAAGGGACTTGTTGTAGACGTATATATAATGATTGACACCGGTATGGGGCGTTTGGGCTTTTGCCCTAAAAACAAAAGTTTTTCAGATGAAATAAAATTGATTGCCTCGTGCAAAAACCTAAATGTGTTGGGGATAATGACGCATTTTTCGGTGGCGGATAGCTTAGCCGAGGACGATATAAATTATACTTTTTTGCAGGCGGCGGCGTTTTTGACGGCGGCTTACGAACTGGAAATTGCTTTAAAAAAGAAAATAAGAAAGGTGTGCTCCAATAGCGCTGCGTGCATAGAGTATCCTAGCTTGGCATTAGACGGCGCGCGGGTAGGAATATCCATCTATGGACTGTCCTCTTCCAAAAACGTAATGTGCGACGGAGTATTGCCGGTTATGTCGCTCAAGGCGCAGATTTTGGCAATTCGAGAGGCGCACGCAGGCGAATATATCAGCTATGGCAGAACATATAAAGTTTCCAAATCCATACGTGTGGCAACGGTATCTGTCGGGTATGCCGACGGCTATCCACGCTGTCTATCAAATAAAGGGAGTATGTTGGTGGGGGGAGAAATTGCAAATGTAATAGGGCGAGTTACGATGGACTATACAATGTTGGACGTAACGAAAATAAATTGTTCAGTAGGCGACGACGTTACGGTTTTTGGCGACAAAATTTCCATAGACGAGGTGGCAAGGTCGATAGGTACAATCGGCTATGAGGTCGTATGCAATATTTCGGCTAGAGTCCCCCGATTTTACATTGATTGACAAAACAATACAAAAGAAAATAAAAAACCCCCGAGTTAATCGGGGGTTTAACAAATTTAAAACTAGTCTGCTTTATAGGGCAGAAGCGCCATAACCCTTGCGCGTTTGATAGCAGCTGCCAAAACACGTTGATGTTTTGCGCATACGCCAGTCATACGGCGGGGAAGCATCTTTCCCTTTTCAGTGACGTATTTCTTCAATTTAGCAACGTCTTTATAATCTATTTCACTGACTTTATCAACGCAAAATTGGCAAACCTTGCGTTTGGGAATTCTCTTCATTTGAGGGCGGGCTTGTTTAATTTCTTCACTCATTTTTAATACCTCCAATTAGTGCCACAAGGGCGGAAAATTAGAAAGGTAAGTTCTCGTCAACAGCTTGCAAATCGTCGAAAACGCCATCTCCGCTTTGAGCCGCGGGAGCATCGTCAATTTCGTCGTTTCTAGTGCTTAGGAACTTCACTTCGTCGGCAACGATTTCGGTAATATAGCGACGGGTGCCGTCATTAGCTTCATAATTACGCGTTTGAATCGAACCGGAAATAGCAGCTTTGCTACCTTTCTTTAAATACTTATTGCAATGCTCGGCTTGAGCACGCCATACGATAATAGGCAAAAAGTCGGTTTCTCTAACGCCGTCGCTGTTGGAAAATCTGCGAGATACGGCAAGAGTAAACTTGCAAACGGGAATACCCGAACCTGTTGAGGTCAATTCCGGGTTTTTTGTTAGGTTACCAATTAAGAATACCTTGTTCATTGTTTTACCCCTTATAAATTATTTGCGGATTATCATTTGTCTAATGATGCTGTCGGTGTTTTTCATTTGTCGCTCTATTTCTAGTGGCGCGCTTGCTTCAGCGGTGAAATTCATCAAAACATAATAGCCTTCGGTTTTGTAATCGATAGGGTAAGCAAATTTCTTTGTGCCCCACTTGTCGATTCCGTCGACTTCGCCGCCTAACGACTTAACCAATTCGGAAAACCTTTCTACCAAAGCGTTTTTCTTTTCGTCGTCACTGCTGTTGTCGATGATATACAAAATCTCATACTTGTTCATCACACATACCTCCTTTTGGTCAAAATGGTACGCCACAAGGGCGCACAAGGAAACACATTACTTTTTATAATGTTAATTCATTATATATAAAACAAAAAAATATGTAAAGTAAATTTGAGAACAAAAACAAATAAAAAAGAGGTAAAACTGCAAAAACAAGGCTATTTTTTAGCCAAATAATCGGATTTTAAAAATTTTCTGCACTTTTGGAGAGTGTTATCCACCTTTTTAAAAGACACAGCGGCGGCGACGGCGATTTCATTATAAGTCATACCTTGAATATACAGGCTGAAAATGCGGCTTTCTTTTGGGGAAAGAATGGAGTTTATGTCTGAAATTAAGTTTAAAAAACTTTCTTCGTAAAGCAAAAGATTAAGAGGCTCCTCATCAAGCGACTCCATTGTAAGCGATAGGTTTTCGTCAAAGGGACGGCTTTCGTTTAGGGGAAGATTGCCTTGCTTATTCGCCTTTTTAACGGCGTCGATAATTTGCCTTCTAATGCATATAGATGCAAAGGTTTTAAAAGAGGCTTTTTTAGAGGCGTCATAGGAGTCTATCGCCAAAAATAAAGCCACCATACCTTCTTGAATAAGGTCCTCGTTTTCGGCTCCGATAAGATAAAAACGATGCGCGATAGACTTGACCGTAGTCTTATATCGACGTATCAATTCCTCAACGCTTTTTTGGTCGCCCAAGCGCGCTTTGGAAATAAGTTGCTCGTCGGAGAGTGTGTCGGAAATCATTTGTTTTTTACCTGACGAACTCTTTCGTAAATCAAAACGGCGGCAGCTACAGAGGCGTTTAGGCTGTTGACTTTCCCAAACATATCGATGCTTAGAATTTCGTCGCAAAGGTCCCTCGTCAAACGCTTAATGCCTTCTCCCTCGCTTCCGATAACCAATGCAACCGCGCCCGACAAGTTTGCCGAATACATAGGTTTACCGTCCATATCTGCGCCGTAAATATATATATTCTGTTCCTTAAGCTCTCTTATTGTGTCATTTATATTTGTAACCTTTGCAATTTTAACATGCTCGACAGCGCCTGCGGAGCACTTGACAACCGTGTCGTTTACGGTAACGCTTCTATGCTTTGGAATGACGATACCGTGGACGCCCGCGCATTCGGCGGTTCGTATAATGCTGCCCAAATTATGCGGGTCGGTTAGGTTGTCTAAAATTAGGATAAAGGGCGCTTCGCCCCGTGCTTGCGCCTCGTCTAAAATGTCGGAAACGGCGCAGTATTCAAACTCTGTTGCGATTGCCAAAACACCCTGATGCTTCCCAGTGTTGGACATTCTGTCAAGAGAGGTTTTATCAACAAATGTGACAATAATTTTTTTTTCCTTCGCCATACGCACAAGGTTGTTTATTACGCCCTCGTTCGCCCCTTTTTGGACGTATAGCTTTTCAATGGTTGCTTGGCTTTTTAAGGCTTCGTTTACGGGATTTTTTCCTTCGATAATCATAGTGTTTCCTCTAGGGTGTGTGTTAATATTTCCAACAGTCTTTCGTGGGAGCCGATAAGATAAAGATACCCTAACAGCGCTTCAAAACCGCTTGCTTTGCGGTATTCGATGACGGTTGCATTTTTGGCGGTTGTTTGCGAATGCGCGTTTCTGCCGCGTTTATATATGGTGACTTCCTCTTCTGAAAAGCCCTCTATAAGCCTGTCCAGCATCTCCGCTTGCGCCACGGCTTTAACCTCTTTGACTGCCAACTTGTGAAGCTCGCCTGCTTTTTTACCCGTACTGATTACAAGTTTGGTTCTAACATATAACTGTTGCACGCTATCGCCTACAAACGCCAGCACCAACGGATTTAGTTGGGAGGCTTCTTGCCGTGAAATCGGGGTGGAAAATACGGGAATGGAATCTGACAAATTTAGCTCCTTAAGACTTTTTCCTTATTGTAACATATTATTTAATTATTACCAAATATTTTTAAAACTAAATTTGCTATTGACCGATAGACTTAAATATTGTAAAATATATTTATTAGGAGATTGTTATGAAAAAATTTAGATACATATCCCTTGTCCTAGTTTTAATTTCGCTTGTGAGCTGCTTATCGGCGTGCTCTTTTTTAGGCGGATTAATGTCAAAGAAGCTTATTGAAGAAATTGAATTTGATACCTCATCGCAAAATATATTGGTCGGGGAGGAAAAAGTTTTATATTTAACTGTCTCTCCTACAGAATATACCGAAAGCATCAATTTTACGTCTTCCAATTCCAAGGTTGCTACGGCTGAAGCCGTTAACGCAATTGGGAAAACCGGAGTAAAAATTAAAGCGCTTTCCGTCGGGACTTCGACTATCACCGCCGCCACGACGCTCTCGGGGCTAAAAACAACAATAACAATCACCGTAAAATATGCCGACGTTACGTCAATTTTAATTTCTCAACAGGGTGAGCTTTCGCAGACCAATCCGGCAAATATTACGCCGATTGTTTTTTCTGCTGCGCCAAATGAAAATGCCGACCCCAATATAGTATACGACTGGAGCATTAAAAACAAAACGACGGAGGAAATTGTTTTCACGGCAAAAGGTCAAAAAAGCGTTACTTTTACTATGCCTGAGGTACGTGGCGCCACATATTTAGTTACCGCGACATACGGCACGGTGTCGGGTAGTGTTGAATGCGGTTTATATACCAATATGCGAGACGTTGTTTTGGCAACCGAAAGCGCGCATACCTTGGGGGAAAAGTCTGCGTTTTCGCTTTCTTGGCCGTCGGATTGCAACTCGAATCCCGAAATTATATGGTACGTTAAAATAAATAGTGTTTCCGAAAAATTGCCCGACGAAAAAGCCGCTCTTTTAGAATATATTCCCACAAAATATAAAAATCAAATTATCTACGCTACCGCCGATGGCATTAAGAGCAACGAAATTTCCTTTACGCCGGCATATAATACGGTAAAATCGCTCAGCATTTCTGCATCAAAAGATAAGTACGAGGTTGGCGTTAACATTCCTATTACGCTGAAGTATAACCTGGATTATGTCAATCCCCAATCTGACGTGACTTTGGAAGTTTACGCAGAAGGAGAGGGCACGACGGCTAACCTCAGTTACACAAGAAAGGCGGCAAACTTCACTACCACAACCATAAATGTAAACTATGAGACGGCGGGACAGAAAACTATTTTAGTGAAACTGAACGACGCTAAGGCAACTTTAACTCTATCCATAGAAACAAACGTTCCACCGGTAGATTCCATTCAACTTACTTCTCAAACTATCGAAGGGGGAAGCAGCATTTCCGCCACAGTATTGCCAACTGCGGCAACCCAGAAGGTAAACTGGTATATAAATGACGTTCTGCAAACCAATACAGGCTCCTCTATCGACGTTTTACCTACTACAAACGGGGAATATCACATTCAAGCCAAAATTGATAATATAGAAAGTGATTATTTAACCGTGGTAAAAATTATCGACGAAAGCATTTCGACATATACGACAACCTATCATTATTACGGTGGTTACCAACAAAATTTTTATATAACCAATCAGCGCGAAATGAATAATATTATCCATTACGCCATTGCTACCCGTAAGTTCAATTTATCCAATAAGCTTAAAATTTACGTGGATTATGACAGCAGTGTAAATATCGGAGAAAAGATTCATCGGGCTTGTAATCATTATGTGGAAGCGGGGGTTATGCCCAGCTACTCTAACATCACAAATAAGTATGTGGGCGC
>CAZSAC010000027.1:15994-21896 GCA_964604875.1 uncultured Bacteroidaceae bacterium
GCGGGGGTTATGCCCAGCTACTCTAACATCACAAATAAGTATGTGGGCGCTGTGGAAATCGGGTTTGACTTTACTAACGCCTCGCCGGAAGAACCGACTTTATACACCGACGGCTCGGAAGCGTCCGCTCAAAACGGCAGCGTCGCGCCTACAGGCTATACCAAGCTTTCTGCGCCAAATACCGCGCGGACGCTTTATATCGAAAATTCGTCTTTGCCCACAATGCAGGTATCGTCTACAAATATGCTGTATAAGGCGGTTCAGTGGGGCTATCGTCCGCAAATTACAGGGGATAACGCAACCAACGTCGGCAAGGTATATCAGGGCGCGGCAGACGTTTTAAAGTCTATCATAACCGACGGTATGAGCGAGTATGAAAAGGTTTTGGCAATTTACGAATGGATATGTTACGAAGTGACTTATGACACCGATTTACTCAATATGACCATTGCTAAGCCTAGCGGAATGTCCGAAAACGATTATCGCAGTTACGAGCTAAATGAAAAACTCAAATACGACGGATATTATCTTGAGGGTATATTTTTGGACAGCGCAAAACGCAGGGCGGTTTGTGACGGAAAATCCAAAGCGTTTGTTCTGTTATGCGGAATGGAGGGCATAACCTCTGCGCGCATAAGCGGTCTTGCAGACGGCGGCGGACACGCGTGGAATAAGGTATTGATTGACGCTGACGGCGATAAGATTAAAGAATGGTATTTTGTCGATAGCACTTGGGGAGATGTTAAGGTCGGCGATAAAGAAGTTTTGACGCACAGATACTTTTTGTCTGCCGATGACGAAATCACTACGCACGTCGAGGACGATAATGACTATCCCGCCGCAATCAACGATTATGACTATTATAAGGTTAAAACCTTCGTTTATAACGATAATGTCTATGATTTGGTTATTGACAGTTATACCGAGCTTTACTTTTTGTTTGCTTACGCCAAAGATAAAGGGCTCACTTCTGTTGAGTTTGTTTATTCCTACTCGCAGCCAATCGGCACGGAACTTGGAAGAGCAAGGCAAGCCACGGGCTATGCGGTGTCCAATACTTATTATCCGTTTAGCGATGGCGTTTGCATTGTGTTTGTAGCTTAATTCAAAAAGAGCCGAAGATAAATTCTTTGGCTCTTTATCTATTTAAAAAGGATTTTTCCAAACTTGGACGCGCGAAATTTTTTTAGCAGGACGGAAGTTTTGTCGCCTGCTTTGACTATATATTTTTCAATAAATCGAGTGTATACTAAATTGATTAAATAAAAACCCAACAGTAGCCCGCATATATTATATAAATATAGAACGCCTTTGCAAAAGTATCGAGTGACTACATAGCACATAATTATGGCAAGAAGTCCAAAAATCAAATCTAAAATAAACGTGGATAGTTTGCGGTTGTTAAATACTTCCCGCGCGTAGGAAAATGCGCCATATATAATGTTTAGCAAGGCTCCCGTTGCTAAACAAATGGAAAAAGTATAGGATTGCGTTGCAAGTATATCCATATTCTATTTGAAAAGCTTTTTAATAAATGCTTGTTTTTCCGCGGCGCTGGCATACTTTATATCCCTGACGTGCCCCGATGCGATAAGCTTCCCTTCCTCTAAATCCAGCTTATCTATGTTAAAATCCGTCCCCGCAACCGTAAGCATTTTCGACGATAGCTTGACAGCGATAAGTTTGTCGTTACTGCTTATGATTTTTTCTATGCCACCAATGGAAAGTTTCGTCTCCTCTATATGTAAACTATGCAATTTTTTTGTATCCATTTCTTGACTCCTTGTCTAACAATATATGCCGCAAAATTGCCTCGCGTTACAAATTCTATAAAAAACGTAATTAGATTGACAAATGCGCCATATCTCGTTAAAATAACAGAGTATCAGTCAGGGTGGACAGATAATTTCAAAGTTTCCTTGCGAAATCAGAACTAAACCAGCCCTGAAGTATGCCTCGCTTTATGTTTGATATTTTGCTTTACCGCAAGGGGTGCACAACCCAATAAGTCTTGCAAAAAAACTTAAATTTGTTTGTGTAGCTCAGTAGGATAGAGCGTTCGCCTCCTAAGGTAGTGTTGTCTGCTAAAACTAGCCTCGCAAAACCGCCCAAAAGCCCTCAAAACAGCCCCAAATCGACTGTTTGAAGCTAAAAAGAGCGACTACTCTCAAAAATAGTCACCCAAATAGTCACCCGCGTGACAAAACCCCAACTTAATATGTTCGATTAGCTCAGTAGGATAGAGCGGACGCCTCCTAAGCGTCAGGCCGTTGGTTCGAATCCAATATCGAACGCCACTTTCTAGAAAAAGCACCTCTATCGGGTGCTTTTTGTTATATGATTAATGATATTCTTTATTCTAGTAATATACTTTCAAAATACTCTATCGCTAAACTACGGTTTAGAATGTCATGAAATTTTTGATTGTAATAATTTTTAAGGCAATCATAACAAGCCGTGTCTTTCATCTCACCACCACATAAACAGTCTATTACAATTTTATAGGAAGCAGTCAAAATTTCTTCAAGTTCAGTTTCAGAACAATTTGCCAACTTTTTAACATATCCTGCTCCGCCTGGAGTATTGTCAAATATTACAAATTCGTATTCCAGTTGATTGCTTTCAGATTTAACTGATTTTATGCATCCTGATAATTCTTTACGCTCAATATTTAAATAATGGCTCAACCCTTCTAATAGCGTATATAGTATTGTTATGGCTTTTGCAAAATCATAAACTGGTTTTTCAATAAATCTCAGAACAACTACATCCGTTTCAAATTTGTGACCTAAAGATATATTTGCTAGCTCAGAAACACTACATTTAGAAGCACGAGGGTTTTCATGTTTACAAATTATATAGGGTTCATTTCTTTCGCTAGCAGTTTTATCTAGCTTGGCATATCCACATTCTGGACAATAATAAAAACCAGTTTCATTGATTACAACTAATGAATCATTTAAGCTGCTTCCTATTTTTAAAGTTGTTTTATTAATTACAATCTCCCTAAATTGTATTTTACTATCATCTCCAATGTATGAAACATCATTTTTGTATGTTCTATCAGGTTTTTCGGTACCCGCTATTTCCGCTTCACCATTTTCCATTATAAAGCCAAATTGAGGAATAATAAATTCAAGGGCCTTTTCAGAACACAAATCTTTTTGACAATTTTTGCATTTTGATAAGATATTATACGTATCGGGAAAAGATGCCACCTGCATTGTTCCACATTCAGGACACTTTTTATACAAGTATTTAGGTAACGAAAAGCCTTTGAGCATTTTTATGTATCTGCTTCTAAAAATTTTACCATCTGCTATTATTTCTCCCTCTGGAGCATATTCGGCAATAGCAGAAAACAAATCTCTCGACAATCGAAGTCCCTTCTTGTCTGGGGAAACTAAGCTTTCAAAAAGTTCTACACTATCTACAGGAAAACTGTATTTTGGCAGTAAATTATGCTTTGTTAAAAACCCGATTGTATCATCATTTTCTTCCAAGCGTTTCTTTGAGCCCCAAATCAAATTCAGTTTTGCATCTTGACGTTTCCATTCATCACTACCAAAGGGCACCTTGCTTTTTTCGTTCTCACACATCTTTGCGGCATCTAAGAGCGCTTGCATATCACTTTTAAATTGATTTTCCGCAATTGTCATTTTTCCTAAATTAAATTCATCCAAAGAAAATAACAGCTCAATCCAGCCAAAATTCTCTATTTCTAGTTTGTTTTGAAGTGCAACTGGGATTACTTTAAGTAAATAATTTTTCAGTTTGCTGGGTTTACTTAAACAATATTCTTTTAATCTTTGTGGAACCTCGTTAGCAAAGAAGTTACCTATTTTACTAAAATATAAGTCCCCATGTTCTTTCCAGAAAAACGAAAACACAGATGCATACAAATGTCGCAAGGCAATTTTATCATTATTTAAATCCAATATAGGCGGAACGATCATTCCATTTATCATATCCAATGGGTCATTATAATAAGTCCTATCATGAGAATTATTTGGACAGAAAGTTAATGCATAAGCAGCAGCTTTTGCACTCCTTCCAGCTCTACCCGCTCTTTGAACATAATTTGCTGGTGTTGGTGGCATGTTTCGCATATAAACAGTTTCTAAAGACCCAAGATCAACACCCATTTCAAAAGTAGTTGAGCAGCTCAATACATTTATCGTACCTTCTTTAAAATCATTCTGATACTCAAAGGCCTTAGAGCTGTCTAGTTGAGCAGTATGTTCATGTATAACCAAATCCCTTATATCCAACTTTGTATATAGATCGTAATATACATTACCATTTGTAGGCAAATCGAATTTTTGCAACTTTCCTGTACAACCAGGCTCACAACATTTTGACCTGAAATTCTCTCGTTGAACTCTTTTGCAAGATTCACAAACATAAAGATTGCTGCCTTTTAATATCTTGACTTTGTTAGTTTTTATAAAATATGATCCGTTATCATATTCCAAAATATTGTTTTTTTTAAGACACTCAAAAAAAGCATCTAGCAATTTTACCGAATCAATTTTCGGCAATAGTTTGTATATAAGTTTAGTGCGTTTATTGCTGCCAGACACAGGCAACCATGATTCAACATATTTCTTTTTAGTTTGGAAATCCTTAACAAAGTTTGTGTTTGTTCCCGATATAAATGCATTTTTAATATTCTTTTTGGTGGGGCTGAACAGTAATTTTACGGCACCATTTTTTCTAAAATCGTACAGAAGAATTTTTAATAAACTTTGTAGCTCTTCTTTTGTAAGTTCTAATGTCTTATTATCGGTTAATTTGTTTAATCCAGGGTACTCAAAACCAATCAATCCAAGAGATTCTAAAGAATTTTTAGCCTTAAAATTGCAAAATTCTTTTGTTACTGCAATCCATGCAATATCCTTCATTTTGTCCCTGCTGTCATCGCTATGAGCACAAACCCCATATTTATTCATTAATGGTAATAAAACGCTGTCAATAAAATATTCTAAAGTTACTCCTTCATCAATGCTTTGAATTGCCTCAACTATAAGTCTTTTCATAAGGTTTTCATGATATGTAGAATTAAAATATGTGGCAAAATAAGCTGCTGATTGTCGACTATCCGAAAATGCAATAAATTGTTTAGAAATTCGTTCCGATGTTTGTTCTTCAGTCTGCGATATTCCCAATCCAAAAAAATCTTCTACTTCACTAATTGTCTTTACAATTTTTTCTCCTGGTAATTCATTATACAACCCAGTTGCAATTACTGAGGTAGCTGCTTCATTACCAATAAAAAATGGTCTAGTTACACTTCTTCTATTGTTCTGTGCTCCACAATTAGGACAAGTATGAATTGTATCAGATTTTTTTACCAATACTAATTCTGTGTAAAGACTATTATCGTGTTCACAATTTAATTTATCCACAGCATTCTTTTTATGAGTTCCCTCTTTACTAATATTTTTTCCAGTTATTTTTACATAATTATCTTTTAAAAGTTTAGAATCAATGGTTTTAGAGGCATAGATTTCTGTGTCAATATTTCCATCTCTATCAATATCTATTTTAGTTTCAGAAAAATTTATGTTATAATTGTTGTTTTTATTTGGAGTTTTGTTTAATTCCACATCAAAGGGAATATTTAAATTTTCATTATCAACTACTAAAGCTTTAATTTCTATATCAGAAATTATTTCTAAGGGGATAATAACTTCACACTCTGCTTTGCCCATTAAAGTTGCAACTTTTTCTAAAACTCTTTTACTAGTAGGATGTTCAGTAGGAGAGGCAGGGATAATGGGAATAAGTGGCATCTCCCCAAAACCCCTAAAAAATATTAAAAAATATATAAATTTTTTAAATTTAATTTTAGACGCCGACGCAGTTTTTGAAGAAGGTTATGGAGGTAGTACGGCATTGC
>CAZSAC010000028.1:0-21394 GCA_964604875.1 uncultured Bacteroidaceae bacterium
AAAAATTATCTATACGACAAGAAGTGTTGGAGAACCTTGTACTTGATGCATTACAAAACAAACTAACAAGAGAAAAGACAATGACTGCTATGATTAAGCGCCTTATGGAAACTCAAAATAGAATGGCTAGCGAAGCTCCAATACTAAATATGCTGAAGCAAGATTTGAAAAACACGGAAAAAGCGTTGGATAACCTTGTAGCGGCGTTAGAAAACGGCATATCATCACCTACTACCAACAAACGATTAAGTGAACTTGAAACAAGAAAAGAAGAATTAGCCTGCAAAATACAAATTGAGCAAAGCAAAACGGCGATACTACTGACCGAAACTGAAATCCGAGAATACTACTTAGAGGCATTACAGAAAGAGCCACAAATGCTGATAAATGAGCTTGTAAAGATGATAACGCTTTACGATGACCGATTGCACATTGAGCTTAACAAACCGATTATGAAAGGTCCTGACGAAAGTCAGGGCTTTTCCTTTTATAAGGAAACAGTTAAAGTCCCGACCTATGATATATCTACTGGAAAAATGATAAAAAGGTTATATGACAATAGAGCTTAGTGTATAAATTATACGCTCTAATATTTTCCTTTTAGCGGGTAGCAATCTTAGTATGAACACAATTTTTTGATAAGGATAATTTCATAAAAGTTTTGTCATAAAAACTTGAAACCAGCAAAAACGCATGATACTATGAGTGTAATTTAAGACTGCATTAGCGATAATGTGGTCTTTTTAGTTGAAAAGGAGGATGTAATATTGACTATAATTAAAGGAGAATGGTATAATGGGTTTTGGATATAGTGGTGGAATAAAGAGATTTGACGACATTAGGAACTTACCAACAACAGGTACACCAAACTCACGTGCAGACAGATATGAGAAAGGACAATTGAAACAACAGCGTTGGTATGGGACGGATGGTCGAGCAATTAGAAATAGAGATTATTTTCATCAGAATGCACACGGAAACCATTTCTTCCCACACGACCATTTATGGAATTGGACGAGTCATACACCGCGCGACAAAAATTTTGTGGAACCGGATTACAATATTAAATGAGGTATGATATGAATAAAAATGTGCGCTTAAAAAACTGTGCAGTTTGTGACAGTAAAGTTTTGGTTGATGAGTTTGACAATGGCAGATGCGAAGTATGCGGTTGGGAACAGTCCGTTGATTCAATAGACTTCCCAAATGAAGTGCGATATCCCAATAGAATCACCTATAAAGAGGCCATTGAAAAGTTTAAAGAACATAAACGGCTTATTCCTACCTTTAAAGATTTTATTCAAATGTTTAATTTTTATGGGGAAGTCGAATTTTGGTATCAAAATAAAAATTATGGAGTAACAGCTAGTGATGGCACTAATATCGAATTTTTCCAAACTAATGCGCCGGAAAGTTTGCAACTTTTCACATCAGTAAGCGAATTTGAAACGAGAGCATCTATTGGCGGTAAATTATTAAAAGATATTTGGGAAGATATTTACAAAGCTGCATATTTGGGCTGTGTAGAAGATTTCTAAACATAATTAACGTAGAGAATAAAATGAAAAATTTAAATAGTAAATGTCAAGTATGCGGCAGTCAACTTGATGAGAACACGTGTTTATGTAACTTTTGCGGTTGGTATCAAAGTACTTTGGGATTGGATTCTCCTGATAAAGTAATTTATCCTAATATGGTTTCTTTCAATAAAGCAAAGAGGCTTTTTTCTCAAGGGAACATTATATCTCCATCAATAGATGATTTTTTTGAAGCACTAAAAATGTACTCTGAAATGCAATTTTATTATAAAAATACTAGGTTTGGTGTGGTAAAATTGAATGACGGATTAATTCATTTTTATCAGTGGAACAATCCTGATAGCGACCAAAAGTTTGATGGAAAAGCCGAGTTCCTATCAAAAGCGAACATCGACGGCATTTTATTAAAAGATATTTGGAATCGTGTAGAGAAAGCCACATATATGGAATGTGATTAGTCTCAAGAAAGAATAAGGAGAATATAATGAATATAGAAAACCAAGAATGGCCTAACGGGCCATTTTCTTTGCCCGATAAGGAGCAATACGAAAAACAAATAAAAAAGCAAAAGCTAGTAAGAAATGAATTTCAATTAGTTGGCAAATACGGAATACCGCTTATTAAAAAACAGAAAATAGATATTGACAAGATAGATTTATGGGGATATAGCAAAACTAAGCTGGAAGATAATGAAAATGCACAAAAGACAGTGCATTTTTTTACTTACGATTGGTTGTTTGAAAACGTGTATACAAAACCTGAAAACGCTATGGAAAAATTGGAGCAATACTATGTGCTGTTGTCCCCTGATTTTAGCTTGTATTTAGATATGCCAATTGCTTTACAAATTGCCAGCACTTTCAAAAATCGTTGGTGCGGCGCATATTGGCAAAAAATGGGCAAATTAGTTATTCCTACGATTGAATGGGGAAAAGAAAGTAGCTTTGACTTTTGCTTTGACGGAATTGAACAAGGTTCAGTGGTTGCTATTTCCACATATTGCAGAGAAGAATATGGCGATGAATTTATGCTTGGATATAACAAAATGCTTGAAAAAATACAACCTTCCGCAATTATATGTTACGGAGAACCTTTTAAAAAAATGAGCGGGAATATTAAAGCAATAAGTCCTTTTGATAAAGAAGATCTTATAAAAAAGCTAGGCTTTGAAGAATATGTAAAGAGGTATTTTGAGGGTACTTTGTACCCCACCAATTGAGGTTAAAAATGAAAAAATTAAAACTTACCATTGATTTGCTTCCAAGAGGAGCATGGGGGAACGATTTAAGCAATACGTTATCTAGCAAAGATTGGGATATTTTACGAAACTTTTGTTATAAAAGATTTCAAAATAGATGTGCTATTTGCGGTGAAGAAGACGCAAATTTACATGCTCATGAATTATGGAATTTTGATAAAAGTAGCAGAACCCAAACATTAGTGGACATAATTGCTCTTTGTCCAAAATGTCATGGGGTAAAACACATGCGAAACTCGGAGCGAATAGGTTTTGGAGAAAATGCTAAAGTCCATTTCTGCAAAATAAATAAATGTAACACTATAGATTTTGCAAATCATTATGCCGAACAGCAGTTTAGATTTGACGATTTAAGTGAGATTTTAAGGTGGAAAGTCGTTGCTGATTTAAAAAAATTTGACGGCACAGAAATTGTAATAGAACAAAGGATTCTACCTTTGATAACCAACGCTTATGAAAATGTCAATTTTAGAAATCCAAATAGTAAACAAACTTTTTCAATCGAGCAATTTGTTGCTGAAAATGCAGAGAATGTTTTGCCAATGGTTCGATGTGTCGAGGTCGATAATTATGCAGGTACAATAACTGTTATTGCAGAGAAAGCTGATAAAATCGATTGGATTGCAAATCAAAAAGTAATAAAAACCAAGTATAATCTTTGTGGCAAATTTGTAACAGAATTTAGCGTTGAAGACATTATTGCAGACAAAATTAGGTTTAAATTGTCCAATATAAGCGGATCATTATTATCTATACCTTTTAAACTAAAAATGGATTCACTTCAATAATACATTAAAATTATTCGTTAAAAGTCCTGACAAATGTCAGGGCTTTTCCTTTTATACGGAAAAAGTTAAAGTCACGACCTATGATATATCTACTGGAAAAATGGTAAAAGGCTACATAACAATAGAGCTTGCAGTATGAATTATTTTCTCTAATGTTTTCCTTTTCGTAGGTGCTAGTTTAGCACATTCACATTGAAGTCAACGGAAAAAATTATTGCAGAAAACTGATAAGAAATAGTGATACCGAAATGCAATAATTTGTTTCTTTGTCGTTGACACTTTTACTATACCTCAAATTTTACTGTGCTGTTTTGCACCTGCCGAAACGGCAAATAAATATTCGAGGTGTAAAATGGAAACAAAGGTTAAAAACAATTTTAGAAAAATCACAAAAGAAAACGTTAGAAAAATTGGTGAGATGATTGCTATCCATGCAATGAAAATCACAATGGCATATTCGGGCAAAGCCTTAGACGATTTATACGCAGGCTTAATACACGACGTATTCGATTACAAGCCGATAGACGAACCATATTCGGACGGATACGACATCGCTAGCGAGGCTGTATGCTTCCTTTGTGTGCACATTGGACAAAGTCTGGAGGACGAGTTCAAAACAGACAAAAAAGGTCGTGCAATAACGATTAGACACGCTTGTTACAGAGTTTGCTATAAATACATAGAGCATCAAAGAAGACATATTTATAATACAACCAGCTACAACTCATTTATAGACGGTGAAGAACCGAGCTTTGAAGTTGATTATGACCAACAACGAGAAAACAATAATGAGATACTAGACCAACTAATTGGCAATATGGGCCTTAGCCAAGGACAGCTTGATACGCTTAACTGCTATATGGCAGGAATGAATTTCAATGAGATAGCTAAGGTGCTAGCAGTTAATCTTTCGACAGTATGGCGCAGAAGACAGCAGTTGCAACAAAAATATGTAGCCGTATATGGCGGTTTAAAGCCAATACAACTCTCAAACTCACTACAAAAGCCGTTTAATGTTCACTTTGGACTTAGACGGCTTATTTTTTGATATAAAAATTGATAAAAGAAAAAACCTAAGTAGGGGTTCTACTTAGGTTTTAGGTGGTGGAGACAATAGGGCTCGTCAACAGCGAGAGACGGGCAAGCCCCGAGACGGACAATCTAACGAGCGTGCAGTATGACCCGAAGGGGAATAGGTAACGCCAAAGGCGGTTGCGAAAGCAACAAGAGCCCGAAAAGGAGCAAGAAAAAAGGCACATCGCGTTGATGTGTCTTTTTGGTGGAGACAATAGGGCTCGAACCTATGACCCTCTGCTTGTAAGGCAGATGCTCTCCCAGCTGAGCTATGCCTCCATCTTGGTGACCCCTACGGGAATCGAACCCATGTTACCGCCGTGAAAGGGCGATGTCTTAACCGCTTGACCAAGGGGCCTTATTGAGTTTTGATGCAACACTTTTTGCGCTTAGGAAGAATTGATAAGCAAAGTGCAAAAAACAATTTTGGTAGCGGCGGTCAGATTCGAACCAACGACCTGCCGGGTATGAACCGGCCGCTCTAACCAACTAAGCTACGCCGCCACATTTGGTTGCGGGGGAGGGACTTGAACCTCTCGACCTTCGGGTTATGAGCCCGATGAGCTACCAACTGCTCTACCCCGCGACGTTGCGCAAAATTTCAAGCGCTTTGTTAGTTTATAATAAAAAGAGATATTTGTCAATGAAAATAATAACGTTTGTTAAAAAACCTTTAAAAAGGCGGGAAAGGAGTTTTTATATCTATTGAGCGGGGGTAAAAGGAGTTTCGGCGTCGGGGGAAAGCTTTTTTGACAGGTTCCATTCGGCGATAATGACAGCGACAGTCACGCCGACGGTAGCCACGGCAAGTTGCCAAGAGAAAGCGTCCAGCCCGAGCAAAACGGCAAAAACGGCGCCGAAAAGGGACTCTGTTGAAACAATCAATGAAGTCTTAGAAGCATTGACGAAAACCTGCGCGCGGGTTTGAATAATATAGGCGTAGGCGGTGCTCAAAACGCTAAGTGAAAACAGTGGCAGAAGCATTGATTTATCATAGGTAAAGGTTGAGAGGGAAGAAAAATCGAACCCAAACCCGATAATATAGAAAAATAGCATAGGATAGAACATTTGCATAAAAGCAAGCGCGCCCGCGTCGATAAATTTGGAAATTTTGCTTAACACGATAAAGTGCAGGGCAAACGCCACGGCGCACAAAAAGCATAGCAAATCACCTATATTTAGTTTAGAGGCGCTGTTTATGCTTAACAACGCAATGCTACCAAAGGCGATAATCGCCGCTAAAAAAGCTTTAATAGGAGAGCGTTTTTTGCCAAATATCCAAGCAAAAAACGGAACCATAACCAAATTAAGCCCCGTCAACAACGCTCCGTTTGATGCGGAAGTCAAATTCATTCCGTAGGTTTGTAGCGCAAAGCCGGCGCAAATTAAAAGGCCAGCAACGCAACCCCAAAACCAATCTTTAGCTTTAAGGCAGATTATCTTTTTAAAAAACAAGCAAAACATAATCACCGACGCTATAGAAAATCGGATAATATTTAAAAGAGAAGGGGACATAAACTTTAAAACGGTTTTGGTAAAGACAAAACCGAAGCCCCAAATTATCGCGACGGTAAACAACAGCGCGGTGTATATTTTTTCTTGTTTTGAATACTTGTTCATAGCTAAACAATGTAGCATATTAACCTTTAAAAAGCAAACAAAAATTGACAAAAAACCCTCGGCAGAGCCGAGGGTTAAAAAAAACAAAATCACATATTATTTTTTGGTGGCTTCTTTTTCGCCTATTTTTTTAATAGTACGATAAACCGCCTCAATTCCGCCCTCAAAAACTTCGGGTTTTAGACGTTCGGACTTATCGTTAGAGGTGTGATAATAGTTGGTTGCGATAGGGTTTTGCGCCGCAAAAGTGATTGAACGAACCCCTGCGCGAGTCATAGGTGTTGCGTCGCATCCGCCGATAGGATTTACGATGCGCCCGGTTTTTTTGATAAGGTTAAGTTCCTCCAAGGAGGAGTGGAGCATATCGCCGAGTTCGGCGTCGAATTTGCAAAATTGAATAGGGTCAGCAGTAACGACTTCAAAATAATCCTCGTCGGAAATGCTGTCGATATTTAGGCAATAGGCATTTTTGAGCATTCCGTCGTCTTTATGTTTTTTGGTAAAAGCGAAACTTCCCTTCAAGCCGCTTTCCTCGCAGCCGAAGCCTGTTGTGACCAGACGGCAGTTTTCGGGTAAATCCTCGGGGTTTTGGGCGAAGTGCTTGGCAATCATCATATTTAGTCCGATACCCGTCAAGTTATCCATACAGCCGGGCGACGCTTGCGCCTTATCGTGGGACAAAAATTGAGTGATAAAATACATCCCCGGGAGACAAAGAATAGGGAATATAGTAGCAAGCCATTGCCAAAATGTAAACTCGTTAATTCTGGCTAGGTTTTGCCATAGGGGAGCGTTAAAATGAGTGGCGATTAAGATGATGCCTCCAACAATAACGCCGACCACGCCGACCACGCCGTAAACGATTTTCGGGATAAAGGTTTTAGGGTTTTTCTTTGCAAGAATCCAGTTCCAGCTGCTGTCATAGTGCGCGCCCAAAAATATAGTATAATCGACCTTACCGCTTAAAGGCTCTTGCACGGTATAGAAGTTTTCGCTGTCTTTTTTCGGCCACAAGAAGTCGAACATACTTGTATAAACGCCGCCCATAACCAAGAAATAGAACAATCCGCACGCCGCGACTATCATACCTGCCAAAGGATATATATAATAAAGCACCAAGGATATAAGCGCGGCAACGCCCACATAGGGGATTGCTCCGATGCCTGAATTAGGCGCAACCTTAAAAGGCTCGGACACGGGTTTGATGCCGATATGCTTTTCATATTCAGCTTTGATAAGTTGCGCGCCGGCACGTTCCTCGTCGGTGGCGGGCAAACGAGGGCCGATTTCCGATTCGACTTTTTTGATAAAAGTCATCATTTCGTCGGCGCTTTGTTTAAAATTAAAATTTCCCATAGACTTCCTCCTCAAAATATAAAGCTATTATAGCATAGGTGCTTTTAAAATGGCAACCAACCTGAAATAAAATATACAAAAGTATAAAAAAAGACACCTGATTAACTCAGGTGTCTAAAATATTTAAAAATTAACCAGCTGCCTTAACGCCGGCTTTTGTGCCCATCCAAACAACTACGCCGGATTTGCCAAGCTTAGAGTTTGCCGCATCGGCTTTCAATTCGTCATATTCGGCCTTGGTAATTTTGCCTTCGTCATACTCTTTTTTGATTTCGTCGCTGTATTTGGTTTTTTCAGCCTTTAAAGCGTCATAATAGGTCTTTGCAGAATCCTTATCTTTAAAATAGATAATCGCAACGCTGTCGTCACCTTTATTAGCGGTAACAGTCTTGTCAACGTTTTTGGGAACAAGGTCTCCAACGAGAGAGTTTCCAAGATTTCCGAGTATATCACCTAATGCGCTGGAACTTGTAACTAAAACGGTATAGCCTGCTTCTTTTAAGTTTGCTTCTGCTTTAGCGGGGTCGCTGGGTACGCAAGCGGCGAACATAGCAACGCTCATAGCGATAACTAAAACAACAGCTAAAATTTTAACAAATTTTTTCATATAAAATCGTCCTCCACAATTAATGTATTTATTTTAACAAATACAATATTGTATGTCAAACGATAAGTCTTTGTTAAGAAACAATCAAAAAAATACTGTGTTTTTTTAATTTTATATCGTAAATGAGTTCTAAAAAAGTATTGCAATAAAAAAGAAATTACAATATACTATTATTATCTATGGTAAAGGTTAAATTTTTCGGGCTGTTGAGGCTGGACATAAAGTTAAAAGAAATAGAGGTTGAGGCTAATTCTGTGAAGGAGCTTTTAGTTGCGGTTGCCGAGAAAACGCAGGTGTTTTCCGCAAAGGAGCTAAAGGGGTATTTGATATACGTCAACGGGACGTTGTCTACCAAACTTAAGGGATATCGCACAAAGCTTTGCGACGGCGATACCGTCATAATGATGAACCCGGCATCGGGAGGATGAAATGGAAGATAAAACCAAAAAAATCGTAATATGCCCCGACAGCTTTAAGGGGACGATGTCGAGTATGGAGGTGGCGGAGATTATCGCCGCGGCGATTTCTGCCGAAAAACCCAATACGTCGCTTGTCCTATTGCCGATTGCCGACGGAGGAGAGGGCACGTTGGATTGCTTTAGAAAAGGAATAAGGGGCAGATTATCCACCGTCCAAGTCCGAAGCAGCAACTTTAAGCTTTTAAATTCCGACTATCTTTTAACAAGCAACGGCGCAATCATCGAAAGCGCAAAGGTAATTGGCATAACCATAACCGAGGATATGAACCCCGCCCGCACAACCACTTACGGGGTGGGACAGCTGATTGCCGACGCCTTGCGTCACACTAAAAAAATTATTCTAGCGTTAGGGGGCAGTTCTACCAACGACGGCGGTTGCGGAATAGCGTCTGCGCTCGGCGCAAAGTTTTTCAACAAAAGCGGAATAGACTTTGTCCCGACAGGGGGAACCTTATGTGAAATCGAAAGGATTGACATATCGGCGTTACCCAAGCTGGATATGACGTGTATGTGCGACGTAACCAACCCGATTTACGGAGAAAACGGCGCGGCGTATGTTTTTGCGCCGCAAAAGGGCGCAAGTCCGCAAATGGTGAAGGAGCTTGACGACGGATTAAGACATCTGGCGCAAAAAATAAAAGAAAGCACAGGCACGGACGTTTCGGAAATCGTCGGCGGCGGAGCGGCCGGCGCAACGGCGGCGGGAATGGTGGCGTTTTTCAACGCAAAGCTGAAATCGGGCATCGGCGTTATGTTGGATACGGTGGGGTTTGACGACATTATTTCCGACGCAAATTTGATTATCACAGGCGAAGGAAGGCTGGACAGTCAAAGCTTTCAGGGAAAGGCTATCGACGGAATTTTGGATAGGGCTATGGATAAAAACATACCTGTCATTGCAATTTGCGGTCAAGTGGACAAAAAAATCAACATAAAGCAAAGCGGGCTTATGCTTGCTCGCGCAACCGAGGAAAATGCAGACTTGATGTTGCCCGAAAGAGATTATAAGACGGAGCTTTATTTTACTGTAAGAAAACTATTTTCAACCTTATAAGGAGTGGAATATATATTAAAGATTGACAAACATCACATAGTTGTGATAATATTTTTTTGACAAAAGGGAGTAATTTTAAATGTATGTGCCAACAATAACGAAGGAGACTTCTGGCAGTACAGCCCAACGGGTAATAAGACTTTTGGAAAGCTGAAGAAGCATTCCGAAAGTTTTTTTTATATAAAAAAATCGAGGTGAAAAAATGACGTTTCACAACAAAAACATTGAGGAGGTTTTTTCCGAAGTGAAATCCTGTACCGATGGCTTATCGGGAAAAGAGGCGGAAGACAGGTTGCTTCAAAACGGAAAGAACGAGCTTAATCAGGGCAAGAAAAAATCTATGCTCACAAAATTTTTCGAGCAGTTTAAAGACGTAATGATAATTGTTTTAATTGCGGCGGCGGTGGTGTCTGCGTCGATTGCAATTTTTCAAAAGGAATACGGAGAGCTTATCGACAGCGCAATCATAATGTTGATTGTGCTTATAAACGCAATCATCGGACTGGTGCAGGAGAACAAGGCGGAGAACGCGCTTGACGCCTTAAAAAATCTAAACAAGCCCTATTCAAAGGTGTTGAGAGGGGGAAAACTAGCGCAAATTAAAAGCGAGGAGTTGGTTGTCGGAGACGTCGTTCAGCTTGACGCGGGCGATATAGTTCCCGCAGACTTGAGGCTGATTTCGTCGGCAAGCTTAAAAATAGAAGAAGCCGCCTTAACGGGGGAATCCGTGCCTTCAGAAAAGGATAGCCAATCCCTAGTGTCGGAAAATGCGCCCTTAGGCGATAGGACAAATATGGCGTACAGCAGCGGCGTTGCAACCTATGGACGAGGACTGGGTGTAGTCGTTGCCACGGGAATGAATACAGAGGTTGGAAAAATTGCAGGTATGCTGGGGCAAACCAACGACCAAACTACTCCGTTACAAAAGCAACTAAACAAAACCGCAAAGGTGCTAAGCGTAATTGTGTTGGCGATTGCCGCGGTAATTTTTATTGCAAGCGTAATAAGAAAAAATGAAATTATAAACGCGTTTATGACATCGGTGGCTATCGCAGTTGCCGCTATCCCCGAGGGCTTGCCTGCCGTTGTGACCATCGTGCTCGCAATAGGCGTTCAACGAATGAGCAAGCGAAACGCAATCATACGAAACTTGCCCGCAGTGGAAACTTTGGGTTGTTGTGAAATCATCTGTAGTGACAAAACAGGCACTTTAACGCTCAATCAAATGACTGTAAAACAGTTGTTTACGCTAAACGGTGGAACAATTTCTGCCGACGAGTTTTCCAATGATGATAATGCGTCGCCGATTGTAAGGGCGATGACGCTATGCAACGACAGCGTGGAAAGCGGAGACGTTTTGGTAGGCGACCCTACCGAAACGGCGCTTGTTTACTTTGCAAAGTCAAAGGGCGTTGACTTTTCCGCGCTTAAAAAAGACTGGCAACGTATCAACGAAATACCCTTTGACAGCGTAAGAAAAACAATGACCACAGTCAACAGTTTTGACGGACAAACCGTGGCGCACATAAAGGGCGCAACGGATATTATGCTGACAAACTGCAAATATTTTTTAGACGGAAAAGATATAAGAGAGCTGACTGAAAACGACGTTGAGGTTATAAAATCAGCAAACAAAAATATGGCGAACCATGCGCTGAGAGTGCTGGGAGTAGCCGTAAAATTCGATAATCTCGAGGACGTTTCCGCGCTAGAGCGGGATATGGTTTTTGTGGGGCTTGTGGGTATGATTGACCCGCCCCGTCCCGAGGTTAAAGAAGCAGTCAAGGTGTGTATTAAGGCGGGTATGAGACCGATTATGATAACCGGCGACCATATCGATACAGCAAGCGCAATCGCCAAAGAAATCGGGATTTTGAAACCCGGCGACAAGGTTATGCTGGGCGCGGAAATCGACAAGCTCAGCGATGAGGAGTTTTCGGCTTGTATCAAAGAATACAGCGTATTTGCCCGAGTCAGCCCTGAAAACAAGGTTAGAATTGTCCGCGCGTATAAGAGCTTTGGAAGCGTTGTGGCGATGACCGGCGACGGCGTAAACGACGCTCCGTCCATCAAAGAGGCGGATATCGGAATCGGAATGGGCATCACGGGGACAGACGTATCCAAGGGCGCCGCCGATATGATTTTGGCGGACGATAACTTTGCCACCATAATCGGGGCGGTAGAGGAAGGACGCAAAATCTTTTCCAACATCAAAAAGGCAATACAGTTTTTGTTGTCCGCAAACATCGCAGAGGTACTATGCTTGTTTATCGCCACAGTCTTTTTGGACGTCAGAATGTTGACGCCGGTTATGATTTTGTGGGTTAATTTGGTGACCGACAGCTTGCCTGCGTTATCGCTGGGCATAGAAGACGCCGAAAAAGACGTTATGGATTATCCCCCTCGAAACGCCCGCGGAAGCTTGTTTGCAGGGAAAATGGGCATTGATATTTTAATTCAAGGCGTTATGCAAACAATTTTGGTTATGACGTCGTTCTGCTTGGGGCACTATGCGCTCAAGGACGGCTTGGCAAACGAGGGTGTGGGAATGACAATGGCGTTTATAACGCTATGCTTAATTCAGCTTTTCCACAGCTACAATTTGCGCTCGCAGAATAATACGTTGTTCACAAAAAAGATTTTCCACAATAAATGGCTCAACGGTTCATTTGTCGTGGGCGCGCTTTTAATATTGGCGGTCACGCTGATACCACCGCTTATGACAATTTTCGATACGACGGCGTTATCGGGCATAGAATGGCTGTTGTCAGTTGGCTTGGCGGTGATGATTATCCCCTTTATCGAAGTCCAAAAGGCGATAGAACGCGCAATGGAAAAAAGAAACAAATAGCTCAACCCAGTCACCTAAATATATGCAAAAAGCCTGCGGTTTCCGCAGGCTTTTTGTTTGGTATATAAGTTTATTTAATAACCGAAAGACCGTTCATAAACGGGCGCAACACTTCAGGCACGGTAATGCTGCCGTCGGCGTTTTGATATTGCTCAACTATTGCGGGAATCAGTCTGCTGGTGGCAAGTCCGCTTCCGTTTAGAGTATGGACAAAACGGATTTTTCCTGTTTCGGCGTCTCTGAAACGAGTGTTATTTCGACGCGCTTGATAGTCGTTCGCGTTGGATACGCTGGAGACTTCCTTAAAGATATTCATACTGGGAATCCAAATTTCGATGTCCGTTGTGCGCGCCATAGAAGCAGAGCAATCTCCGGCAGCCAGCTTGGAAATACGGTGATACAGCCCAAGCTTTTCCACCAATCGGCTTGCTTTGTTTACAAGCTCGCAAAATGCTTCTTTAGATTTATCAGGGTGCGCGTATTGAACCATTTCCACCTTGTTGAATTGGTGTCCGCGAATCATACCGCGCTCCTCGCTGCGATAGCTTCCCGCCTCTTTTCTAAAGCAAGGGGAGTATGCAAAAAATTTCATCGGAAGCTTGCTTTCTTCAATAATTTCGCCTGCGTACATATTAACCAACGCAGTTTCTGCCGTAGGCAACATAAAGCGGTTTTTCTTTTTATCTTCATCTACGTCAAGCCAATATACCTCGTCGGCAAACTTGGGAAATTGACCTGCGCCAAACCCGCAGTCATAGCCAAGCTGATATGGCGGAAGAATAAACTCATAGCCGTCTTTAATATGCTCGGAGATAAAGAAATTCAACAACGCCCACTCAAGCTGAGCGCCTACGCCACGGTATATCCAAAACCCGTTTCCGCTCATCTTTACACCGCGGTCATAGTCGATAAGCCCTAAATTTACGCACAAATCGACGTGGTTTTTGGGGGTGAAATCAAATACGGGCAGTTTGCCAATTATTTTTTCTACAACGTTAGCTTCCTTTTCGCCGGCAACCAAGTCATCATCGGGGATATTTGGCAAAGCCGCCAAAAAATCGAATATTTTGTCGCCGAGTTCGGCAACAGCCTTGTCGTCTTCGGCAATCTTATCGCCAAGCTCGCGCATTTGAGCAAAAATATCGTCCACGGGCTTGCCTTCCTTTTTCAGTTTGGGAATCTCGGCGGAAACTTTATTACGTTTTGCTTTTAGCGCCTCAACTTCAGACAGACGGGCGCGTTTATCGGCGTCCCACGCCAAAAGATTTGAAAAATCCACGACACAACCCTTTTTCAATAGGGCGGAAGAAACACTTTTTGCATCAGTTCTAATTAAGTTTATATCTAACATAACGCTCCTTTATAACACGATATTAATCAATCGGTTGGGAATTATTATTACTTTTTTGGGAGTTGCCCCGTCAAGCAAGGCAAGCACGCCGCTGTCGGCAAGCGCAATAGCTTCGATTTCTTTATTGCTTAAGCCGTTGGGTACAACGATTTTGGATTTTACTCTGCTGTTGATTTGAACGGCAAGCTCCACCTCGTCCTTAACCAATGCTTTTTCGTTTACAACGGGGTAAGACTGCTTGAATACGCTTGTTTTATGCCCTAAAATCTCAAACAGTTCTTCCGAAAAGTGAGGGGCAAAGGGAGCAATCAGCAACACTAAGTCGGATACGGCGTCGGCAAAAACCTTGTTTTTATCCGAAACGGCGTTATCATAGGAAATAAGCGCGTTAGTCAATTCCATAAGCCTTGCAACGGCGGTATTAAAGCTAAAGTTTTCCACATCTGCCGTAACACATTTAATGGTGTAGTTGCGCGCGTAATCCAATTCCTTCTCGGCGGAGGCAAATGGCTTGTTGTTATAGGAATACGTGGCGGAACGGCGGACAAGCCTTTCGATACGTTCCATAAATTTTATAATGCTTTCTAAGCCTTTATCATTCCACGGGCCTCCCTCTATATAGGAGAAGCCAAACTCCAAATAAAGGCGGAACGCGTCTGTGCCGTATTTGGTGATAAGTGAATCAGGGCTGATAACATTCCCTCGGGATTTGCTCATCTTTTGTCCGTCGGGTCCTAAAATCGTGCCTTGGTGGACAAGGGATTTAAAAGGCTCGTCAAAATTGAGATAGCCCATATCACGCAGCGCCTTTGTGAAAAATCTTGCGTACAGCAAGTGCATACAAGCGTGTTCCGCGCCACCGATGTATTTATCTACAGGCAACATAGTGTTGATTTTATCGCTGTCGAATGCCTTTTCGCTGTTTTTGGGGTCGGCGTAACGAAGATAATACCAGCTGGAGCAAACGAATGTATCCAAAGTGTCGGGATCCCTTTGCGCAGGTTGACCGCATATAGGACAAGCAACATTCATAAATTCCGCGCTTTTCTTCAAAGGGCTGACACCATCTGGGGTAAAATCGACGTTGTAGGGAAGCTCAACGGGTAAATCCTTTTCGGGTACGGGTACAGTACCGCAATGAGGACAATGGATTATCGGAATTGGCGCGCCCCAATAACGTTGACGAGAAACCAACCAGTCACGCAGACGGTAGTTTACCTTTTCACCGCCACAGTCCATTTCACTAAGTTTTTTGAGCACGGCTTTTTTGCCGTCTTCTGAGGATAGTCCGTCAAATTCCCCGCTGTTTACCATAACGCCGTATTCGCAGAAAGGCAAATCGTCGTTGCCGTTTTCTCCGCGGATAACCCTCTCTATTGGGAGATTATATTTTTGCGCAAAAACAAAATCGCGGTCGTCGTGAGAGGGTACGCCCATAACGGCGCCTGTGCCATAGGACGCCAAAACATAGTCGGCAATAAATACCGGAACCTTGCGGTTGTTTATCGGATTGATGGCGTATGCGCCCGTAAATACACCCGTCTTTTCGCGGGAGGTGGAAAGACGTTCAATTTCATTTATCTTGGCGCAAGCCGCTTTATATTCTTCAACCAAAGCTTTTTGCTCGGAAGTTGTGATTTCTTCAACCAAAGGATTTTCGGGGGCAAGCACTACATAGCTTACGCCGAATAAGGTGTCCGCGCGGGTGGTAAAAACCCTAAAACTTTTCCCCGTTGTGGTTTTAAATTCAATTTCCCCGCCGACAGATTTCCCAATCCAATGTTTTTGCATAAGCTTGGTTTTTTCAGGCCAGTCGAGTTTATCTATATCCGTTAACAGTTCTTCCGCGTAATCGGTGATTTTAAAAAACCATTGAGTCAAATTTTTCCGCACGACGGGCGCGCCGCAACGCTCGCATACGTTATCCACAACCTGTTCGTTGGCTAGCACTGTTTGGCAAGACGGGCACCAATTTACGGGAGCCTCTTTTCTATAAGCCAAGCCCTTTTTGAAAAGCTGCAAAAAAAGCCATTGAGTCCATCTATAATAGGACGGGTCGCAAGTGATGACCTCGTAATCCCAGTCGTAAGTCGCGCCGATTGCCTTAAGCTGTTTTTCCATCGTCGCAATATTTTTATAGGTGCTGTCTTTAGGGTGAATACCCGTTTTTATCGCATAGTTTTCGGCTGGCAGACCGAATGCGTCAAAGCCCATCGGGTGAAAAACTTCAAACCCTTGCATTCTTTTAAACCGAGCATAGCTGTCGGACGGACCATAGTTATACCAATGTCCGACGTGCAGATTTGCGCCCGACGGATAAGAGAACATCTCTAAAACATACCATTTTTTGGAGCTGTTTTCGGGGTGAAAAGCATAGGTTTTTTCCTCAGCCCAGCGTTTTTGCCATTTAGCCTCAACTTGAAGCATATCCATAGTTTTTGACCTCATATTAAAGTAATAGTAATAATGATATAACTAAATTAACTAACTGTCAAATATTTCGCCCCAAAAGTTACTAAGACGGTTATGTCACAACGCGTAATGGCAATACTTAGGGAAAACTAAATCAATCCTTTTTTGGTTGTTGGTTTTTAAAAAGTTGACACGGTTTTTTTGCTAGTATATAATAACAGTTATTCTATGTAAGAAAAGAGGCAGGATATGTTACACGCGGTAATCGATATTGGAAGCACCTCGGTCAGGCTTATGCTAACCGACGGCGTGCGCGTGGAAAAATTTTTAAACACGACTCGACTTGCCGAAAATATGGGGCATCACAACATTTTACAGCCGCTTAATCTTGAACGTACCGCTCAAGCTGTTGCCGAGTTTTATTATAAGGCGGTTGAAAAGGGCGCGGAAGAAGTTTATACCTTTGCTACAGAGGCTGTTCGCTCGGCAAAGAACAAGGCGTCACTTGTTTACCGTATCAGAGAGCTTTGCGGTGAAGAAATTGATATTTTGTCAAAGGATGAAGAAGCGTACCTAGGCTTTTTGGGAGCGTATAGAAACGGAGTCTGTTGCGTCATTGATATGGGTGGGGCAAGCACAGAGATATCTGTCGGCGATAATGGCGGAGTATTCTTTTCCACAAGTATTCCGTACGGAATTGTCAGATTGACTAATCTTGAGGAAAAGGGCACGGAGCTTTATCCTTTTGTTAAACAGCTTTTGGCAAACCTTGAGGAAATCCCCAAGTTTAACGACGTTCTTGCTATCGGCGGCACGGCAAGCACGATGGCGTCAATGAAACTTCAGCTTAAAGTTTTCGACCCCAACCTTACCAATGGTTGTCAGATAAGCGTTGATGAAATCGAAAGCACTTATAAAATGCTTAAGCCGATGTCGCTTGAGGAGCGGAAACGTATTCAAGGGTTGCCTGAAAAACGGGCGGATATTATTACAAGCGGGCTTTTGATGTACGGACTTTTGCTAAAAAAACTTCACGCTCAGTATTTGACCGTCAGCGAGGGAGACAATATGGAAGGTTACCTCATAAATAAAGGCATTCTACCAAACGATTTTATGGCAATATACGCCACACTATAAGAGAAAATATTTTTATAAGGAATTTTTATGAAAGAGTTATCCAGTTCACAGTTGCGCACAATGTGGTGCGAGTTTTTTAAAGAAAGAGGGCACGCCGTTATTCCGTCTGCGTCATTGATTCCCGAAAACGACCCCACGGTTTTGTTTACCACGGCGGGTATGCACCCGTTGGTACCCTATCTATTGGGCGAAAAACACCCTGCGGGCACCCGTCTGTGCGACGTTCAAATATGCGTTCGCACGGGGGATATTGACGAAGTTGGCGACGCAACGCACTGTACCTTTTTTGAGATGTTGGGGAATTGGTCCTTAGGGGATTATTTCAAAAAAGAAATGATTCCGTGGTCATATCAGTTTTTAACAAAGGTTTTGGAAATTCCCGTTGAAAAACTGGCTGTAAGCGTTTTTGCAGGCGACGAGCATTGTCCGCGTGATGATGAAAGCGCGCAGCTTTGGCAAGCCTGTGGAATAAAAAAAGAAAACATATTTTATCTGCCCAAAGAAAATAACTGGTGGGGACCTGCCGGCACGACGGGACCCTGCGGACCCGACACCGAAATGTTTATAGACACGGGCAAGGAAAAATGCTGCGAAAGCTGTTCCCCCGCTTGTGACTGTGGCAAATATATCGAAATTTGGAACGACGTTTTTATGCAATATAATAAAAACGCAGAAGGCGCGTACGAACCCCTTGCTCACAAGAACGTGGACACGGGAATGGGCTTAGAAAGAACGGTTTGTATTTTAAACGGTTTGAAGTCGGTTTATGAGACGGACTTATTCAAAAACGCAATTTCAAAAATTGAAGAGCTAAGTCAAAAAGAATACAAAAGCGATGCAGAAACCACCAAAGCAATGCGTATTCTTGCCGACCATATCCGCACCGCAACCTTTATGATTGGTGACCCGAAAGGTATCAGCCCGTCAAACGTTGACCAAGGATATGTATTAAGAAGATTGATTCGCCGAGCAGTTCGTTTTGGGCGCTCAATCGACTTTCCGCAGGGCGGAATTGCGCAACTGGCGGAACTTTATATTTTGCAATATAAGCAAGTTTATCCCTATCTTTTGGACAATAAAGCCCGTATTTTGGAAGAAATTGAAAAAGAGGAAAACCGTTTTTCAACAACTTTACAGCAAGGCTTGAAGGAGTTTGAGAAGGTGATAACACACATTCCCACCAAAACTATCAACGGAAAAACCGCGTTTAGATTATACGATACTTTCGGTTTCCCGATTGAAATCACGCAGGAACTTGCCAAGGAAAAAGGGTTTGAAGTTGACGTCGAGGGATACGAGTCGGCTTTTGCCGAGCATCAAAAAAAATCTCAGGCAGGGGCGGAACAAAAGTTTGCGGGAGGGCTTGCAGACAATGCCGAAGCTACAACAAACTTGCATACCGCAACGCACCTTTTACACGCGGCTTTGGCAAAGGTTTTGGGTGGAGAGGCGCGCCAAAGAGGCAGCAATATTACGGCGGAGCGTTTGCGTTTTGACTTTGGCTTTGATAGGCCGATGACGCCCGAAGAAATACAGCAAACGGAGAATATGGTAAACGATATTATAAAAAAAGCCGTCCCCGTGGTATGTCAAGAGATGACTGTGGCAGAGGCTAAAGCCGCAGGAGCAATCGGCATTTTCGACAGCAAATACGGCGATAAGGTTAAGGTTTATACAGTCGGAGACTTCAGCAAGGAAATTTGTGGCGGACCGCACGCAAGCAATACCGCCGATTTGAAATCCTTTAAGATTGTAAAGGAGCAAAGCTCTTCGGCAGGAGTTAGAAGGATTAAAGCGATTATCGGATAAATAAAAGCGACGAGCAATCGTCGCTTTTTAATGTTCCAAAATCATTAATTATTCAAAAATCTATTGTAATAGGTTGTTGGTTTTTATAGGCGGTATAGTGTGTAAAACCAATGTCTGAAAGCATTTGCGTAGTTTCAATATATTTGTGACCGAGCCTGTTTGAGCGGTGCGCGTCAGAGGCGAAGGAAACTTTTCTGCCACCGAGCCGATAGTATAAACTCAAAATTTCGCGATTGGGCATTGTAAAAGTTTTTTCTGTCAATATGTTTGTGTTTACTTCCAAGCATTTATCCAGCGCAATAATTTTTGTCAAAATTTCTTTGATAATTTCACTAAACTCTTCCACATAAATATACGTGTCCGCATATGGAGAATGCGCCTCCACATAGCCTATGTGCGCCACGATATTATAGTTATATGGAGCGTCCAGAGATTCTAAAACTGCTTGCAAATAGCGCATATAAGCGGTATGTTTGTCGGGCGCTGTTGTGAAATAGTCGGCAAAATACGCATCTTTCCCCGAGACGGTATGCACGCTGTTGATGACAACATCAAAAGGATACTTGGATAAAATATCCAAATAATCGGAGTTTGCCTGCGCAAGATACCCACATTCGACTCCAAGCGCAATCGAAAGTGAAGCTTTCTCGCTTTCCTTTAGGGCTAGTACGGCTTCAACATACTTTTCTACGTCTAACATAGGAACGTCATCATAACCCGCATAGGGATAATCGCAGTTTAAATGGTCGGTGATTGCGATATATTGCATACCTAGTCCGCGGGCTTTTAAAACCAGCTCCGCCAAGGACTGTTCGCCGTCGAAAGAATATGAAGAATGAAGATGACAATCAAGCATATTGCGCCTCGCATATAATATGAATAAATTATAGCCCAACTTTTAACGACAAGTAAAGCAAAAACTAGTTTCTGGGAAAAAATTTTAAAAAGTTGGAATATTTTGTGAATTGGTATTTGGAAAACAGGATACAGCCATATAAATTCTAAAAACCCTTGACAATTAAAGTTGGCTTATATTAGAATAATATATACATAATATAAAAAATCTTATGGAGGAATTTTATGAAAAAGCTTGATTGGAAAAAAGTTTTTGCCTTGGTTCTCGTTCTTGCTCTTGCCGTAACAGTTTTTGCTGCATGCGGTAAAGACGAAGAAGTGGATCCCGGCACAACTGATCCTACACACACCCATACCTTCAAGACGGAATGGACTAGCAACTCAACTCAACACTGGCACGCTGCTTCATGCGCTCACACAAAAGAGAAGGCTGACGTAGCTAACCACACTTTTGGTGATTGGGTTAAAGGTACGACTGAGCAAACACGTACATGTTCAGTTTGCGGATATGTTCAAAAAGAAGCCATCGATACTAAACAAGAGGCTATTGACGTATTTGTAAACAAAATGTTTGCGTCCGCCGACCAAATTGGTAAAAACACAGTTGTTACCAAAGATGGTTCTACATACGTTAAGTTAGGCATTGGCTTAGACCTTTGCATCGAAAAGGGCGCTAAGATTGACAGCGCAAACGCTTTGAACCTTGACATTATTGCGGAACTTTTAATTGATCACGAGAATGTTACATCTTATGAGGTTACTGAAAAAGATGCAAACGGCAATGATGTAAAAGTTACCAAATACAAGGCAACCGCTGAAAACAATTCTGCTGCAAGAGTTACAATCAAAGAAGGCGACGTAGTTTTAATCGGCGCATATTATGATTATACTTTCACCGACAGAGGCGTTGTTTATCTAACCTTAGGCAACAATAAGATTGCTATCGATATGTCTGATATTGACGCTGACGTAGCAAACATCGAAGATATTGTTATCAATGCTTTGGTTGGTGTTTTAGGAAACGAAAAGGTTGGCGCTATCGCTAAATTATTTGGCGAAAACTTCACTTTAAACGGATTCCTTAACGAAGTTTTAAAAGTAGCCGGACTTGACCTTAAACAGTTATTAAGTGGCGATATCGGAAATACCATAAGCAGTATTCTTGGTATGTCTGTTGACGAAATCGTTGGCGCAGACGGCACTGT
>CAZSAC010000029.1:0-19350 GCA_964604875.1 uncultured Bacteroidaceae bacterium
GCGACGTAGAGCAAGACAGAATCGAAAAAGCTCAAAAACACGCAAAAACTCATCTCTGTCCCGAGCCCAAGGGATATACCGATTATACGCAGATAATAAAAGACGGCGGAATCGATTGCGTGATTATATCCACAAGTTGGTGCGCGCACTCGCAAATTGCCAAAGATTTTATGCGAGCAGGCATACCCGTAGGCGTTGAGGTCGGCGGAGCGTATTCGGTAGAAGAATGCTGGGATACGGTGCGTTGCTATGAGGAAACCAAAACCCCGTATATGATGCTTGAAAACTGTTGCTATGGCGAATATGAGCTCGCCGTTTTAAAAATGGTGCAGGAGGGAGTATTCGGCGAGGTTGTGCATTGCTCAGGCGGATATAAGCACGATATTCGAGACGAAATAGCGTTTGGAAACAAAAATAAACACTATCGGCTTAATGAATATATAAATCGTAACTGTGAAAACTATCCCACTCACGAAATCGGGCCTATATCGAAAATTTTGAACCTGACCTATGGAAACACAATGGTGAGCTTGACGTCCACGGCAAGCAAGGCTTGCGGATTGAAAAAGTATATCGAAACCCGAAAGGATAAATACGACGATTTAAAAGCCCTTGAAAATCAAGAATTTCGCCAAGGCGATATAGTCACCACGGTTATCAAATGCGCAGGAGGAGAAACAATTACAATTACCTTAGACACTACTTTGCCGAGGATATACAGCAGAGGCTTTGAGGTAAGAGGTACTCGGGCGATGTTTAGCGAAGACGAAAGAAGGCTTATTTTGGATAAGGACAGTAAGGTCGGCGTCACAAAAAAAAGTCTTAGATACACGAGTCGGAAATACGGACATCCAATTTGGAAATATTTTAAGGCAGAGGGCATAAAGGGCGGTCACGGCGGAATGGACTGGTTGGTTTTGGAAGCGTTCTTTTCCTCGGTAAGAAATTGCGACAAGGTTATGCCGATTGACGTTTACGAGGCGGCAAGCTGGATGGTAATAACTGCCCTATCGGCAAAGTCAATAGAAAACGGCAGCGCCCCCGTAGAGTTTCCGGACTTTACAAACGGCGCTTGGAAAACAAGAAAGCAACAAGGAAAAGGCGCGTTCTTTTTGGAGAAATAATAGTTTATCTTTATATTTTGCTAAATAAAATTCAGATTTTGTCAAGGAGAGAAAATGGATTTTAAAGAAATAATGGAAAATTTTCTAGCAGAAGGTGAGCTTGTCTCCGCCGAAAAATACGGGCGTGGGCATATAAACGACACCTTTCTGGTGACCACCTCCAAAAAGAGATATATCCTTCAAAAAATCAATCACAACGTGTTTAAAAACATAGAGGGCTTGATGTCAAATATTGTCGGCGTAACAGAGTTTATTGCCTCAAGGTCAAATCAGCCAAGCGAGGAGCTTCTCCGTGTCATCATCACCAAAAGCGGGAAAAGCTTTTTAAAAACAGACGACGGATATTTTCGGCTATACAACTTTATTTCGCAAGGTATCAGCATTGAAACTACACCCACCGCCGAACAGCTTATGATTGCGGGGCACGCCTTTGGAAGCTTTCAAAAGCTGTTGGCAAAGTATCCTGCGGAGCGTCTTTTTGAAACAATAAAAGATTTTCATAACACGCAAACGCGCTATGAAAACTTTGAATCGGCGGTCGCGTTGGACGCGTTTGGGCGCAGAAATGAAGTTGAAGAAGAAATTGAATTTTTTGAAAAAAGAAAAGATTACGCCAAAAAGGTAATTTCCAAGATTGCCGACGGAAGTATTCCTTTGAGGGTTACGCACAACGATACAAAGCTAAACAACGTTCTTATAGACGTGCAGAATATGCGCCCTGTCACGGTCATCGATTTAGACACTATTATGGCAGGCTCGTCCTTATACGACTTTGGCGACAGCATACGTTCGGGCGCCAACGTTGGGACAGAAGACGGCTCGACGCCGGCGGGCTTTTCCATAAAGCTTTTTTCTGCTTTTGCAGAGGGCTTTATAGGGGAGCTTAGGGGTACGCTGTCGCAGGGAGAAGTCGATAACTTAGCCTTTGGCGCAATTTTGATGACGTACGAATGCGGTATGCGTTTTTTGACGGACTATTTAAGCGGAGACGTATATTTTAAAACTTCTTCGCCAAAACAAAATCTTTTGCGCGCGAGAAGCCAAATTTTGTTGGTAAAAGAGATGGAAGAACAGTTGCCGCAAATGACTGAGATTATAAAAAATCTTTATAAGGGTAGGTAAATATGGAGAATTTGAACAGTCCCGAGTTTTTAGAAAAATTAATTCAAGTGGTTCCCACACAAAATCAAATAGCTATACAAGAAATGGGCTATTACAATTTCATTCATTTCGGTCTAAACACATTTACGGGGCAGGAATGGGGCGACGGGACAGTATCTCCACAAAAATTTCTTATAAAGGATAAAATAGACACCGATAAATGGTGCGCTCAGCTAAAATCCACAGGCAGTAAAGGCGTCATTATAACCGCCAAGCATCACGACGGTTTTTGTCTTTTCCCAAGCAAGTTCACAGATTATACTATTGCCGCCACAGGCTATTGCAACGGCAAAGGGGACCTCGTCAAACAGCTTGCCGAATCGTGCAAAAAAGTCGGCATAAAGCTGGGCGTATACTTATCGCCGTGGGACAGACACGAGGCAACCTATGGTACAGAGGAATACAATGATTTTTACTGCAATCAACTGACAGAATTGTGCACAAATTACGGCGATTTATTTTGTTTATGGTTTGACGGCGCGTGCGGAGAGGGGGCTAACGGAAAGGTTCAGAGTTATGACTGGGAAAGGTATTATGCGTTGATAAAAAAGCTTCAGCCAAAAGCTTGTATTTCCAACTGTGGGGCAGATGTCAGATGGATAGGCAATGAATTCGGCCACGCAAGGGCGTCGGAATGGAGCGTTGTTCCCAAACGGTTGCAATGCTATGACAAGATATCCAAAGAATCGCAACAGGAAGACGGCGCATACGCAATGCTCAAAAAAATAGACAACACAGATAAGACTATCGGTGAAAAATGGCAGCTGATAAACGAACCCGAATTGTGCTGGTGGCCGGCGGAAATGGACATTCCAGTTACATACGTAGGGTGGTTTTATCACAAGTCATTTGAAGTTTTTTGCACACGTTCGGTAAAAAATCTTGTTCAATGCTACAACGAGTCTGTCGGCAACAACGCAATGCTTTTATGTAATGTCCCGCCGAACAGAAAGGGTGAGCTTCCTGCAAAGTTTATAAAGAGAATGGTTTTTGCGCGGGAAAAAGTCGAAAAACAGTTTTCCAAACCGATAAAAGGCAAGTATAAAAAAGAGGGCGATACCTTGCGCTTTGCGCTAGGCGGAAAAAGTGTTTCGAGGGTTGTATTAGGCGAGGACATTTCCAAGAGTCACCGCATAGAGAACTTTGAAATCAAAATCGACGGCGCGACAGTTTTCAGCGGCGGAGCGGTTGGTTTTAAAAAATTCTGTTTCTTTAAACCGGTTAAAGGGGAAACTTTAGAGATTGTCATCACCGAAAAAAGAGGGGAAGTTTTTATCAACAAGGCGGAAATTTATCAATAAAAGTTTAGATAAGAAGGAGAATTATGGAAATCAAAGCGCGTGACTACAAAGTGATACCCAACCAAGATATTTCGATAAAACTGGCGGAGCTTTTCCAAGCCTTGACGGACGTTGAAGGCGAAAAGACGCTTGTTTTTGAAAAAGGCGATTATTATATTGACAGCGCTCTTTGCCAAAAAGAAATTTTATACATAACAAATTCGACGGGCGAGGAAGAATGGAACGAGGGAGAGACAAAGCACCTTTGTAACATTGCCTTATATTTAAAAAACCTTAAAGACTTACAGGTTTTAGGCAATGGAGCCAGGTTTATAATCGACGGAAAAGTGACGAACATAGTCGTTGACGAATGCGAAAATTTGGAAATCGAGGATATAGAACTAAAAGTTATAAATCCGGATATGCACGCATTTACGGTATTAAAAAGCGGATTATTTTACTGCGATTTTCAGCTTGACAATGAAAGTAAATATAAGTCGGACGGTAAGTCGTTTGTTTTTGACGGGAAAGAATATCAAACTTCTTTCACTAAATCAGCAAACACTTCTTGGTGGAACGGCTATATTCCAAAGAATACGCCATATAAAATATACCGTTCATCGCACCCGTTTGCAGGCGCGTTAAAAATCAAAGAAATTGCGCCTTATGTTTTTAGAGTATACTATCCTATTAAAAGAAAATTCAAAAAGGGTGACATTATAAACGTTTTTGACGTAAAGCGCAAGAATGCGGGTATTTTTGTCAGAAAAAGCAATGATGTGGTTTTCAAAAACGTCATACAACACTTCAACTACGGGCTGGCGTTTGTTGCGCAGGACAATGAAAATATCACGATTGACGGAGTGGATTTTTCTCCCGAGAAAAACGGGGCAAAAAAGATGGCGTCAGTGGCGGACTTTATCCAAATTTGTATGTGCAAAGGGTTGGTTAAAATTGTAAATTCCAACTTCGATAGCGCAGGCGACGATTGTCTGAATGTTCACGGAATACACTTTAAAATTGATAAAATTGCAGGTAAAACCCTTAATGTGAAATTCTGTCACGCCCAAAGCTATGGTTTTAATCCCTTGCGAGAGGGCGACGTCATTGAATATGTCAATCCAAAAACCCTAGACAGGGTCGGTTCGGCAAGGATACTTTCTTCAAAACAGCTTGACAACTATAACATCACGCTTACGGTTGACAACATCGAGGGAGCAAGCGAGGGGCTTGTTATAGAGGATATTACGATGTGCCCCGATTTGGTTTTTTCAAACAACACTATGACGCGTATCATCACAAGGGGATTGCTTATCACCACAAGAGGCAAAGTGCTTGTGGAAAACAATCGGTTTATAAGCACGTCTATGAACAGCATATTGTTTTCCAACGACGCCAAAAGCTGGTATGAAAGCGGACGCGTCACAGACGCCGTTATAAAACGCAATGTCTTTGAGCATTGTCCTTGTCATACGGTATGTATTCTGCCCGAAAACGGACAAAACAAAAACATAGTTCACGGTAAATTTCTTATTGAAGACAATATTATTCACAGCGAAAACGGAGATTTTTATTTCAAGTGCGCAGAAGAAGTAACTTTGAAAAACAATACTTTAAAACCAATCAAGACAATAAATACGAAAGTGATAAATAAAGGCAACTAGAAAAGGGAAAATTATGAAACAAAAAGGCAAACTTGCAACAAAAATCAGCGATGGACTTTTTAAACTGAAAACCTATTGGAAAAAACCGCCAAAGGGCTATTACGTAAGCTTTAAAGAGTTTGTATCCTTAGCGCTTGGCTATGGCGGCATTTCGTTTTTATCAATCATTATTCAATGGACAACAATCGCAACAACCGTCTATGTCGCGCTTAGCTATTTTGAAGTATCGCAGGGATTGGTTTGGATATTGGGTATCGCCGGCGCGGCGCTAACTTTAATTCGCTCGCCGATTTTGTCGATGATAATTGACAACAACAACAGCAGTCGAGGCAAGTTTAAACCGTTTTTGATGATGTCGTCTATTGCGGCGGCGATATGCTTTTGGCTTATCGTCTATGTGCCGATATCCTGGAAGGACGTCGGAGAGTTTTATATAACGATGCCCGCCATACCGATTTTTGGTATGAAAGAAGCCTCAACCATAGAAATAAACTTGGCAATAATCGCATTATTCACGCTCACGCAGGTGGGTACTTTCTTTAGCACGCTTTTAAATCAGGCGATGGTAGGTATTGAACAGACAATCTCTCCCGTGGCTCAAGAGCGCGCAAATATCGGCGCGTTGAGAGGGCTGATTGCAAATATTCCCGGCTCGGTTGTTAATATCGTTATTCCGATTTTAGCGGGCTCAGTTCTCTTTAAGGAATTGGGCGGATATAACTCCATAGAGCTATATCGTTTGATTTTCCCGTTCTGCGCAGTAGGTACTGTTGCGCTGATTTTATTTGCCATTAAGGGCACTCACGAAAGGGTTGTTGTCAACAAAAAATATGTTGCCAAAGTCAAGTTTTTTGAAGGCGCAAAAATTTTAAGCGGCTGCAAATATTTTTGGTGCTTGACGTTTTTCAATGTAATAATCGGAATACGGGGCTTAAACAACTTGTCAAACTGGATAAAAGAATATAGCTTCACATCGTCCGCGGGAAAAACTTGGGCAGGCATATATTGCACGACGCTCTTAATGAACGCCTTAGTGCTGGGTATGGTTTTAGGCCCGATACTAATTAAAAAATACGGAAAGATAAAAGTTTTAAGAACGGCAAATATTATATTTTTGGCGTTTATTACAGTTCAACTGCTTTTCTATAAACAACCTATCGTCATTTTAATCGCGCTGTTTTTCCAAAATCTTTGTATGGGCTTTGATTATGTTGCGGCGGTTATGGTGTCGGACGTTATGGACTATTTGCAATTTAAAACAGGCAAAAGATTGGAAGGCTTTTGGCAAAACTATTCCGCCATTATTCTGACGGTTATAGGCATATTTACGGGCTTAGTTTCCCCAATTGCGTTATCGCTGGGCGGTATCGGTTTTTCGGACACTCTTAATACCGCTTTACAAAACGAATTATTGAGAAACAACGCGTATAGGAATTTGTCCCTAGCGGCTTTAATCGCAGGGGTTTTGGTTATCATACCTATGCTGTTTTACGATTTGAACGAAAAGAAGCACGCAAATATCGTAAGGGTTTTGAAACTGCGCGCGGCGCTTGACAATCAGACCGACGATTTGCTATCTGACCAAGACATACTAAACGTAAAAGAAATTTGGGATTTTAACGCTGAAAACCCCAGTGATATCGTAACCTATGAAATAGAAAATCAAAAAAGCACACTTATGCAGATTCTTGAGTTATACGCCGACGCGCAGGCTCGCGTTGACGCTGCAACAGAGGCGGAAAGGCTTGAAGAACTTGCAAGAAATATCGAGTTTGAAGAAAAGAAGCTTGCGTCAAAGCTTGCAAAAGCTAAGCAAAAGGCTCAAAAGAAGGGAGTTGCCTTTGATGAAGAAGCCTTTGTTGAAGCCTTTAAAGCAAATTCACGCTTTTTAAAGCAGGAAACCGCACCCGTCGAAAAAACCGCAGAAGTCGCATAGAATACGAACAAGGAAAGGAGCAACCAATATGAAATATATCTTCAATCAAAAAAACTACAACGACTTTGCCGTCTTTGAAATCAACAAGCAAAAGCCTAGGGTTTACGCAATTCCGTACGGTGATGTAGATAAACTTAAAACGGTTGACCTTGTCCGTGAGCGTTATGAAAGCGACAGAATTATTATGCTGTCGGGAAAATGGAGCTTTAAATATTATCCCAGCTGTACCCAGCTTCCCAAAGAGTTTGATTCAGATAAAGAGAAAACGGATATAATAGATGTTCCGTCAACGTGGCAACGCACGGGGTATGAAAACCCCAACTATTTAAATTCAAGATACCAATTTCCGCTTAATCCGCCGAAAATCCCCGACGATATGCCGGTGGCGGTTTACGTAAAGAAGTTTAGCTTAGACAAAACGCAAGGGACGTACCTAATAAATTTTTTGGGGGTATGCGCGTGCTTTGATTTCTTTGTCAACGGAGAATATGTAGGGTATAGCGAGGGGAGCCACAATACTGCCGAGTTTGATATTTCAAGCTATATTAAAGACGGAGAAAACGAAATACTCCTTAAGGTATACAAGTGGTGCAACGGCAGTTATTTAGAGTGTCAGGATATGTTTAGAGAAAACGGCATTTTCCGTGACGTGTTTATCATTTTGGAAACATCCTCCTATCTTGGGGATTTTGGGTGTACAACCAAATATTTGGGCGAGAAAAACTATTCCCTAATCTTTGATTATACGGTGAAAAATCCTTCCTCCGAAACCAAAACTAGCTTTTGGTTATTTGACAAAACGGGGCGGGAAGCGCTTGCGGATACCTTTAGCGAAGGGGCGTCAAAAAAAGAGTATAATCTTCAAAACGTATTAGAGTGGAGCGCAGAAATACCCAATCAATATATGCTCATTGTGGAATACGTTTTTAACGGTGTCGCAACCTATTACAGGAACTTTATCGGCTTTAAGCATATTGAGATAAAAGGCAATATCTTCTACTTTAACAATCAAAAAGTGAAGTTTAAAGGTATCAATCAGCACGAAAGCCACCCAAAGACAGGCTTTGTCGTTTCGGCGGAGTTTTTGGAAAACGATATAAAGCTTATGAAGGCGTTCAATATAAATACCGTGCGCTTATCGCACTATGTTCACGAACCGATTTTTCTGGCGTTATGCGACAAATACGGACTATACGCCGTCGACGAAATGGACTTAGAGGCTCACGGGATTTATAGCAATCCGCTAAAAAGTGACTTTGGCAAAATCAGCAATAATCTAGCTTGGAAAGACCAGTTTTTAGACAGAGCAAAGAGGATGTTCTATCGGGACAGAAACCACGCTTGCGTAATTATGTGGTCGCTCGGGAACGAGTCGGGCGGATACCTTTGTCACGATGCGTGCTATGACTTTTTCAAGTCCGTATCGGATTTACCCGTGCACTATGAGGGCGCAATCCACACTAAGCGGTTTTTCTATGACGTTGTTGCAGAGTTTTACCCCAACGTAAAGCATTTAGAAAAAATCCAAAACAAAACCATCTCCGAAAAAAGATATCTGGAAAAGCCCTATTTTATGAGCGAATATGCTCACGCTATGGGCGTGGGTCCCGGCGGTCTTGAAGGATATATGCAATACATTTTGAATAACGACAATTTTTGCGGAGGCTGTATTTGGGAATTTTGCGACCATATTGTCGACAACCCCAACGCCGCTCACCGTTTCACATATGGTGGAGATTACGGCGAAAAGAAACACGATGGCAATTTCTGCGTGGACGGAATGTTTTTCCCCGACCGTTCGCCTAGCACGGGCGCGCTGAATATGCGTGAAGCGTACCGTCCCGTACGCGCAAAATTAGTCAACGGAAAAATCGAAATAAAAAATACAAATTATTTTAAGGATACGTCGGAATATACTTTTTTGTGGAAACTGTTAAAGGACGGCGCAGAAGTATCAAATGGCAAAATTGAGCTTAACATCTTGCCTCAAGGCGTTCAAACGCTTGAGTTACCTTGCCAAATTCCTCAAGAAGACGCTGATGTGTTTTTGCAAATCAAATATGAAAACAAGGATAAAAGCTATATCGCCTGCGATGAGCTTTGTTTAAAGCTTGCCTCTGTGCAAAAGAAACCCTATATAAAACCGCAAATGAAGTATCGTGACGACGTAATCGAAACAGAGTTTATAGGCGGAAAACTTGCAATATCCAAAAAAGATGGAAGTTTGGTGTCGTACGTAATTGGCAACGACGAACTTATAAATCAAAAACCCTTATTAAAGAAAAAAGGACTTTTGCCAAATATGTATCGTGTGCCGATTGATAACGACAGATTCATCAAAATATTGTGGAAATCTTTAGGCTTGCTTGATGCCACCCCTAGACTTATTTCCGCCAAAATCGAAAACAACGAGGAAAGCAGTACGGTAAAAACAAAATACGCTATAAATGGAAAAGGGCGTTTGGCAACGGCAAATATTGATATGAAAATCGGCGGAGACGGAAGGCTGTTTTTTACGGCGCAGCTTAAAAAAGGCTGGAAGCTTTTAAAGTATAGCGACATCACAAGGTTTGGAATGACGCTTGAAGCAAATAAAATGTTCTCGACAGTCAAGTATTACGGCTTAGGAGACAGAGAAACGTTTTCCGATTTTTCCGAGCACGGCAAAACGGGTATATATACCAAAGACGTCGCCGACATGCATGAAAAATATATTATGCCTCAGGAAAGCGGAAACAGAAGTATGGTGCGCTGGGCGGAATTATGCAACGATAACGGCGTGGGAATACGCGTGGAATACGTCGACAAATATCTAAACATAAACGCAAACCACTTTTCCCGTTATGAATTAAGCGCATGCAAGCACGCCGATGAGCTTAGAGAGTATGACGCAACAATTTTGCAAATAGACGGCTTTATGAGGGGTATAGGAAGTCAAAGCTGTGGACCTCAACCAACGCCGGAGCATATTATAAATCTCAAAAAACCTCTAAAATTTGAATTTGTCATATCGCCTATTATAAATAAAAAGTAATAGTTCTTTTTTGAAAACTTGTTTAGTTGCAAAAGTTAAGCCATAAAAGCAAATTCGTAATCTGAAGATGCATTTTTAGCAGAAAGGTTGAAATAAAATTCAAATAATGCTAGACTAAAGAAAAAGGAAGAAGATTATGAAGATTGGCGATTTATATAATAAGAAAAAACACTTGTTTTCTTTTGAAATTTTCCCGCCTAAGCAAAGTACGGGGTTTTCTGCGGTGAGCAAAGTTGTGGACGAGCTTTGCGACATTGCGCCTGATTTCATATCGGTTACCTACGGCGCGGGCGGTTCCGTAAAGAACAACCATACGGTGGAAATTTGTGATTTAGTAAAAAAGAAAAACAAGACCGAGCCCGTGGCGCACTTGACTTGCAACGGGGCGACAAAGGCGGAAATAGACTGTCTTTTGGGGCAGTTGAAGGAATGCGGAGTCACAAACATATTGGCGCTTAGAGGGGATAAAAATCCGACGGTGACCTCGGACGGAGATTTTTGCTATGCGTCCGAGCTTATAGAATACATAAAATCAAAATACGGGGATAGCTTCAACGTTCTTGCGGCGTGTTATCCCGCGGGACACTCGGATAGCCCGACGCAAAAGGAAGACATAAAATTTCTTAAAAGAAAGGTTGAGGCGGGCGCGTCTCAGCTTATAACGCAAATGTTTTTCGATAATGAGGAGTTTTACCGTTTTCGTGATTTGATTGATGTAGCCGGCATTGAAACGCCAATAGAAGCTGGCATAATGCCTATCACCAATTCCCGACAAATTGAAAAGATAATCGCCTTATCCGGCGCAACGATACCGTCTCGACTGGCAAAGCTGATTTCACGCTATGGTCAAAACGACAAAGCGATGTTTGACGCGGGGATTGCTTACGCAATAGAGCAGATTGTTGAGCTTTTGTCCGCCGACATTAACGGGATACACCTATACACGATGAACAATCCTTTGGTTGCCACCAAAATCAATAACGCCATTTCAGGGCTTTTACAACTTTGAAAAATTTCGATTATGAAATTCCAATAGAACGCGTTGCTGGATATTTGGGGCAAAAAAGCTTAACGGCGGAGTTTGTTTCGCTGTATGAGCAAACAAAAACCGAGGTTTTGGCAGAAGCTATGCCAAAACAATTTTGCGTGGTTTGTCAAGCCGAAAAGAAAGAAGGCTTTTATCATCTGGCGGATTTAGATATAACGCTGAAAAGTCAAGAAGTAAATAGGTTTTTCAACTCTTGTGAAAAAATTGCCGCGCTTGCCGTCACAATCGGTGAAGTAATTGATAAAAAGATTGCTTTTTATCAGCGTACGGATATTTTAAAAAGCGCGTGTTTCGACGCTTGTTCAAGCGTTTTGGTCGAGATAGTTTCCGAACGCCTAAAGGAAGATTTAAGGGCGCAATATCCAAACTATTTTTTGACGATGTCGTATAGCGCGGGATACGGGGACTTAGGATTGGAGCTACAAAAAGAAATCATTGAAAAACTACAACTAGCAAAGCGTATCGGTATACGCACAAATAAGGAATGCTTGATGATTCCGCTAAAATCGATTACGGCTTTTGTGGGCTTATCAAAAGAAAAACAAATTTTGGGGGACACTTGCGTTGCTTGTCAAAACAAGGGAAAATGTTCAGTAGAGTGTAATAGGGTGAAAATATGATAAAAAGTTTTAAAGAATTGCTTAAACAAAAAATCGTTGTGCTTGACGGAGCTATGGGCACAATGCTTATCGATTGCGGGCTTAAGGCAGGGGAAAAGCCCGAGATGCTCAACCTGCTTGAGCCACAGACGATTATTGATATTCATACCAAATATTTGCAGGCAGGCGCGGACATAATTTATACAAATACCTTTGGCGCAAACTGTTTTAAGATGCAAAAATATCCCTATCAAAATGTCATAAAAGCAGGCATTAAGTGCGCAAAAACGGCAGTTAATCTGTCGAAAAAGGGACTTATAGCCTACGATATGGGCAGTATAGGAGAATTGGTGGAGCCTTTGGGGGAAGTCACTTTTGACCAAGCGTACGAGGCATTTGCAGAGCAAGTCAATTTGGCAAAGCGCGATGTGGATATATTTGTCATCGAAACCATGAGCGACTTATATGAGCTTAAAGCCGCCGTGCTTGCCGTCAAGGAAAACTCAAATAAGCCGATATTGGTGACAATGTCGTTTGACGAAAGCGGACGGACTTTTACCGGCTGCCCGGTGGAGGCGATGGTCGCCACTATGGAAGGTTTGGGCGTGGACGCGCTCGGGTTAAACTGTTCTTTGGGTCCAAAAGAACAAAAAGGAGTTGTTGAGCGACTGCTTGAAGCGTCGTCGTTGCCGATTATCGTAAAGCCGAACGCAGGCTTGCCTATCATACAAAACGGGATTTCAAAATTTGACGTCGGGGCGGAGGAGTTTGCCGAGGCAATGGCGGATTTTGTAAAGCAAGGGGTTTCGATAGTAGGAGGCTGCTGCGGAACTACCGACCAATACATACGTCTTTTGGCGCAGGCGGTGGAAAACTTTAAACCCTTGCCGATTGCGTCAAAGCATAAGGTTTTTGTGGCAAGCGGTACAAGGTGCGTGGAGATAAATCGTCCCAAAATTATTGGAGAACGAATTAATCCCACGGGAAAACCGCAAATGAAAAAGGCTATCGCCGAAAAAAACATTGCATTTTTCCAAGAGCAAGCCATTCTACAAGCGCAGGCAGGCGCAGATATTTTGGACGTCAATATGGGCGTTCCCAACATAGACGAGGCGGAGATGATGACGCTTGCAATCAAGGCTATTCAGGCGGCGCAGGATTGTCCGTTGCAGATTGACAGCTCGGATATTGGCGCAGTGGAGGCGGGGCTGAGATATGTCAATGGTAAGGCTATCATCAATTCCATAAACGGCGACACCGAGGTTATGAAGAAGATTTTCCCGCTGGCAAAAAAATACGGCGCGCTGGTGGTCGGGCTCACGATGGATAAGCGTGGTGTTCCGAAGTCGGCGGAGCAACGCGTAGAGATTGCAAGAAATATTATTTCTACTGCCAAAAAGTATGGCTTATCAGAAAAGGATTTGATTATCGACTGCCTGACGCTGACTGTCGGGGCGGAGCAGGAGCAGGCTCGGCAAACGCTTCTTGCGATGAGGGAAATCAAAAAGCGGTATAACGTCAAAACGGTTTTGGGTATTTCCAATATTTCCTTTGGGCTTCCCGCGCGACAAACGCTTAATGCAAATTTCCTTAGCTTGGCGCTGGCAAACGGGCTTGACCTTGCCATCGTAAACCCGAATATAGCCGATATAAAACAAAGCTTTCTTGCCTACAATCTGCTGTTGGGCTTTGATAAGCAGGGAGAGGAGTATGTCAAGTATTTTAATGCGGTTGAAAGCAAAAAGGATTTTGCTGAAAAAACCGTTGAAAGCTTACGTCAATGTATCATATCAAACTTGAAGGCAGAAGCCGAGGAAAAAACAAAGGCTTTACTCAAAGAGCGTGACGGGTTGGATATAATCGATACCGAGGTTATCCCCGCGCTGGATTATATAGGCGAGCAATATGAAAAGGGAATCCTGTTTTTACCCCAGCTTATAAGCGCGGCGGAAATTGCAAAAAACGTATGCGATATTATAAAGGGTACGCTTTCTGCCGAGCGCGAGGTTTATAAGGCAAAAATAGTTTTGGCAACCGTCGAGGGCGACGTACACGATATAGGAAAAAATATTGTAAAAACAGTTTTGCAAAACTATGGATATGAAATTGTGGATTTAGGGCGAGACGTTAAGGTTGAAAAGGTTGCGGACGCTGTAAAAACGCAAAAACCAAAGGTTTTGGGGCTTTCCGCGCTTATGACAACCACGGTTAAAAATATGCAAAAAACCATAGAAGAGGTCAGGAAAATTGATAAAAGCGTCTTAATCTGCGTCGGAGGCGCGGTCTTATCCGAGGAGGTTGCAAAAGAAATAGGCGCCGACGCCTACAGCCGAGACCCGCGTCAACTTATTAAAATTTTACAAGATAAAGGTTTATAGCAAAACGAAAGAGAAACGTTATTAAGGAGAAATATGCAAAAAGATGTTAACAGTTTTGGGCTAGACTCGCAACAGGTTTTAGACCGTATAGAAAAAGGGCTTGTAAACGGAGACCAAAACGTCCGCACTAAAACTGTCCGACAAATTTTAAAAACCAATGTTTTTACCTTTTTTAACTTGTTATTTTTGATAATATCAGCAATTTTATGGTTTTTTATTCCCCAAAACTCCAATGGCTATATGCAGTTTACTTTTATGCTGTTGGTTATTTTCAACACGTCCATCGGGCTTATTCAAGAGCTTAAGGCAAAGCATACAATAGACAAGCTATCGTTGATTTCCGCGCCTCAGGCTACGGTTGTGAGAGACGGGAAAGAGCTTGTTATAAAGGTGTCTGAAATTGTTTTAGACGACGTAATGCTGTTAAAGGCGGGAGACCAAATCTGCGCTGACGCAGAAATTATTCAGGGCGAAATAGGCGTTAATGAGGCGCAGGTTACGGGGGAATCTGACGTAATTAATAAGAACGAAAAATGCGAGGTTCTATCAGGTAGTTTTGTCATATCGGGTAGGGCGTACGCCGTGGTGAAGCATATTGGCGAAGATAATTATGCAATGAAAATCGTCAAAGGCGCAAAATACTTCAAAAAACCTGTTTCGGAAATTTTACGCGCGTTGAATAACGTTATTAAAGTTATGGCGATGCTTATCGTACCGCTGGGATTGCTTTTGTTCATCGTCAAGTTTTTTGTGCATACCACGCCGTTTGCGCCGTTGCCCGCGCCAAACTTTCTGCAAATTTTGGGGATACCCAATGTTGATAGACTCAGTCGAACGGTAATAAAAGTTTTGGCGACACTTTTGGGTATGATTCCCGCAGGGCTTTTGGCAATGGCGTCCACGGTTTTTTGTATCAGCGTAATAAGGTTGTCAAAATATAAAATCCTTGCGCAGGATATGTATTGCATTGAAACCTTGGCAAGGGTGGACGTACTGTGTTTAGACAAGACAGGCACCATCACAGAGGGCTCAATGCAGGTAAGCGGAGTTGATTGCGACGGCGATAAGGAAGGGTTTTTGAAAATTTTAGGGACGCTGGCAGGGGCGGTAAACGATACCAATGCAACGGCTTTGGCAATAAAAGAATATTTGAAAAGCAGTGAGATATATCCCGAGGTTGACGTTATAATACCGTTCAGTTCCGAACGGAAGTGGAGCGGAGCGGTTTTTGAAGGAAAAGGCTACGTTTTGGGGGCGGCAGAGTTTGTCTTATCTTCTATTCCCGACGACGTTCAAGCAAAAATTAATGAAATATCCAATAACGGTGAGAGAGTTTTAGTCTTGGCGGAAACAGGGTCGGAGCTATGCTCCGACAACTTGCCCTTTGCTAAATATTTGGGGATAATTTGCATATCGGATAAAGTTCGGGCTGACGCCGAGGAAACTATGCGGTATTTTTTGAAGCAGGGAGTGGATATAAAAGTCATTTCGGGCGACAATCCGATAACCGTTAAATGCGTTGCCGAAAAGGCGGGGCTTTCCATAGGAGACGCGTTTATAGATATGTCAACGCTGTCTACCGATGAAGAAGTTTGCGCGGCGGCGGAAAAATATAAAGTGTTCGGCAGAGTAAAGCCTCAGCAAAAACTTTTGCTTATAAAAACGCTGAAAGCCAACGGTCATACGGTTGCGATGACGGGCGACGGCGTAAACGACGTGCTTGCGCTAAAAGAAGCTGATTGTTCTATCGCGATGTCGTCGGGCTCGGACGCTGCCAAAAATGTGTCGTCAATGGTTTTGCTTGGCTCAAACTTTTCTGCGATGCCTCACGTTGTTGCAGAGGGCAGGCGGTCGATAAACAATTTGGAGAGAGTGGCGTCAATGTTTCTTTCCAAAACCATATATATGGTGTTGTTGGCGTTTATGTTTTTGTTTATTTCGGAGGAGTTGCCTTTTGAGCCCAGCGACCTCACAATAATAAGCAGTCTTGCAATAGGGATTCCGTCGTTCCTGTTCGCGTTTGAGGCGGATAAAAACCGAATCGAGGGGAGATTTCTTAGAAAGGTTTTGGCAAAGGCGCTACCCGGCGGACTTGTGGTTGTGTTGGGCATCTTCGGTATAGTTGTATCCGGTTGGATTTATCCGTTTAATACCGTTCAACTAAAGGGAATGTATTTCTTTATTTCGGCGTATTCGGGATTTTTGTTTTTAGCAAGGCTGTCGTATCCTTTCAGCCCGCTTAGGGCAGGGACAACCGTGTCAATGATAGCTCTGTTTTGCCTTTGCTTTATAGTTCGATTTGATTGGTTAAATATCCCCAATTTGTTCGCCTTGCCCACCAAAGTTACTTTTCCGATGCTTTGGGCAATGATAATCGTCGCAACGATTATTACGCCGATATTTGCAGTCATAGTTACTCAATTAGAAAAGAAAACGCCTAAAATATTGCTTCAAATTTCCGAAAAAATGGAAGATGAAAACTATAACGTATCCGAGCCTTTTGATAAGGCAAAGGAAGGGATAAAAAAGCTCTTCAATGTTTCAGAAAACGAGAAGGAAGATAAAGACAAAAAGTAATATCTTTCAACTACCATTTTTTAACTATATAAAAAAATGATTTCTTATATCTTTTTTTGATAACGTTGTTTGCGTTAAGAAGCGCTAGTCTACGGCCATTTTTAGACAGCGATTTTGCGCATTTTGCCAGCTTTTCCACGCTTGTTGAGTCTATTCTTTTTATCTTGGAACAGTCGATAACAACGACGTCGTTTTCAAGAGCCTCATTTTCTATTTTAGAGATAATCCCGTTGATACTGTTAAAGGCGATGTCGTGCGTGGCGACAAAATATTTTATTTTGTCAGAGTTAAACTTTCGGCAGTTTGTAACTTCATCTGCCGAAACCTCCTCAAGCTTGCCGGGGTGCCGTAAGTTTGGCAACATAAGCAAAAACGATAAAACCAAACCGCCCAAAACACCGTAGGTTAAATCAAAAAATACCGTTAAAATACACGATACCAACAAGATTGCAGTATCCCTTTTCGCAAAGGTTGAAAGTTTGGCAAACAAGGGAAAATTGCTCATATTAAACGCCACCATAATCAAAACCGCAGCAAGAGAAGTCAGCGGGATATATTTTAGAATCGGCATCAACGACACATACATAATCAGCAAAAAAACTGCGTGAAACACGCCCGCAAAAGGGCTTTTCGCGTTATTGTTTATGTTTGCAGCCGTTCTTGCGATAGCGCCAGTTGCAGGTAAACCGCAAAAGAGGCTGGAGGCGATGTTGGCTACGCCTTGACCAACTAGTTCCTGATTGGAGTTATGTTTTGTATCCGTAATTCCGTCAGCGACTGTTGCGGATAGTAAGCTTTCAATAGCGCACAGAAAGGCTATTACGATTGTGGGCAGAATAAGCTTGGCATACTTTATATTTTCAATCCCCGAAAAACTGATGAAATCAAACTCCGCAGAAATATTACCATATGTACTGCCGATTGTCGCAACGCCAAAACTTCTGCCACTTGCTTTTTCAATTAAAAGGTTCAACAACGTAGCGGCAATAATTGCAATAAACGCCGAAGGGATTTTTTTGTTTATTTTACTCAATAAAATGATTGCTACAAGCGTAACTGCGCCAATAAGCACGGTAATCCAATTTATTGTTCCAAGGTTTAAAAATAAAGCGCCAAGCTTGGTTATAAAGCCATTTGCGCACGAGAAACTGCCGTTTGATACGGTTATGCCCAAAAAATTTTTAAGCTGACCAAGCATAAGCGTTATCCCGATGCCCGTTGTAAAGCCGATAATTATCGGAAACGGAATATGCTTTATTAGTCGCCCGGCCTTTAAAAAACCCATTAAAACAAGCAAAACGCCCGCGCAAATGGTTGCAATTTGTAAGCCCAAAAATCCAATATCGGGATTATTTATGTACCCCACCAATATGACCGCAAAAGCCGCCGTAGGACCCCCTATTTGAAATCGGGAACCACCAAACGCAGAGATACAAAAGCCAGCCACAATGGCGGTCATAATGCCTTGCTGAATTGTTGCTCCGCTATCTAAGCCCAAAGCAATAGATAGAGGCAGCGCAATAATGGCAACCAAAAGACCCGCCATTAAATCATTTAACAAATCCTTTTTGTTGTAGCCCTTTAAGCTGTTTAACAGTTCCGGTTTCATACGTTCCCTCGCGATTTTTTAGCAAAAAATAAAACTTGTTTAATAAAAAAACAAGAATCATTTTTAAAATCCAATTATTAAGATGATTGTAATATATTTTTTTGATTGTGTAAACTAAGTTAATGCCGATAAAGTCATTCTTTGCTATAATTTATCAAAAAGGCACACCGTGTTGATGAGCCTTTTTGGTGGAGGGGGGGACTCCGTAAGTAAAACAATTTTCGATGAAGGTGTTTTTATAAGCTTCTTCCTTATAAAAGACTATTTTATTATACCTATTACAAAAGTAAGATGTCAAGCAATGCTCTTACATTTGTGAGAAAATATACATATGGAAAACTTATTTGGAAACATTTTAAAAGAATTAAGGACGGAAAAAGGGATTGGACAAGTACAGCTAGCGGAGGCAATCGGTGTCAGCAAAGGGATAATCAGTCTTTGGGAAAACGGACTGCGTGAGCCGACAATGTCCTCGCTAATTCTCCTTTCAAAATTTTTTGACGTTTCCATAGATTATTTGGTAGGTATTTCTTTTAATATCTGTTAGATATCGATTCATTTTATTCGTTTCTAAACACATCGTGTTGATGTGTCTTTTTGGTGGAGGGGGGGCAACGTAAGTCGATACGTTTTACTCATCCCTGAACTCTAATGCGTTACTGGGATATTCCCTGACGAAATCACGCGCTATGTCAAGTATCAAATACCACTCGTAATCATCGACTGTCTTTTGTTTTTTTATCTTTTCTATATCCAATCCGACAAATACAAGACGAAAATTTTCGACACTCACATACCATAAGAACTCGTTTATAAAATCTGCATTGTAATGCAAGTTTTCATAGTCCTCGAAATCCAATATATTTTTTCCATTAAATTGAGAACATATATCCCTATAAAAATCCTTATAGGTTTCATTTTTGTTTGTATATTCTTTTGT
>CAZSAC010000029.1:19360-21352 GCA_964604875.1 uncultured Bacteroidaceae bacterium
ATCTTGTTACAAATCGATGTAATATTTTAAGAATTAAATGCCATTCATAATCGTCCGTTGTTTTTTGTTTTTCTATCTTATCTAAATCCAAGCCTACAAACACCAGCTTAAAGTTTTTGTTGTGGTTATACCACATAAATTCATTTAATATATCCGCATCAAAACCCAAATCCTCGTCACCTTCAAAATCTATAAAGTTGTTTAACTTTTTTACTATATCCCTATAAAAATCCTTATAGGTTTCATTTTTGTTTGTATATTCTTTTGTGTTAAAAATAATTTCTTTCATAATTGTTTCTCCTTATTCTACAAAATAAAAGGTGGTTGTTCCGTGGTCGGGAGAAAAAAAGATTAAACCGTGGTTAGAAAAATACAATCGGTTGCGGTTTCTTTTCCCCGTAACATAATCCACATCACATTCGTACCATATACGCCCCGGGGCTTCCGGCAATTTTTTCTTATCATTGTCATAACCATCGGTTAGCATTTTTCCGGGAGCCTTTCCCGCAACGGTATTTTTGGAATTATCCCATCCAAGTTTTATTGCTTCCTCTTTTGTTATATAGCAATCAGGCAACCTGCCATAGTGTTTCAGCCAGTAATCGGGACCGTTTTCGCCAAGTTTGGACACCGTTCCCGCTTGCATAACCTCAACGTCAACGTATCGGCAATGGCAGTTAAAGTGCTGTGGAAGTTTCGGCCCCGTGCCACGCTCGAAAATCCTATTTAAATTTTCTGCGCAAGCCTTGCAAGGGTTATCGCACATTGCCCCGTGCTTGTACTGCACAAATCTTGATTTTTTCGCTTTTGGCGCAAACATTTCCAATAGCGAATCAAGTATGCTATCAAATCATATAATATCATATCTCCTTATAAAATACAAAAGGTTGCGGCAAATAATCTGCCGTAACCTTTTGCGGAAATGATATCATGCGAAACCAAAATCGCAAGGTTTTATGTCAAACCAAAGTTCAAGCATAAAAAAGGAAAGTCGACTGTATATTCGTCGACTTTCGTTGTACTTGGCGGAGGGGGGGGCTCCGCAAGTAAAATTTTTTTATAATCCACAATTATACCATCGTACCGATTTTTTCGATATATGTGATGGAAAGAGATACATTACGGAAATAAATTTTTACCGCGCCATTGTATGGATTTGATTTTTCAGCATCATACCTAAAAGAAAAACAATTATTGAATGTGTTTTCATAAGTTTCTCCCAATAAGGACTCAAAAACGTTAATAATTGTATATTAAACTAACTAATGGTTATTTGTCAAGTTTTTGCTAACTAATAGTTATAAACTATTTTTGTTAACAAGGAGAATGTAACTGTGGAAGATTTGATAAAAGCTAGGTTAAAGGATGAGATTAAAAATTGTCACTTATCGACTGTTGAATTAAGCAAGGCTGTTGGTGTTAGCCCTGAGATGATAACTCAATACTGCACAACAAACAAACTGCCTAGGCTAGATACTTTTGCAAGGTTATGTTCCGCCCTAGATGTTTCATCCGACTATATTCTTGGGTTAAAAAATGATTTGTAAATGATAAAATGACGCTAGATGCGCTATTATACGAATTTTGGTGGAGACAATAGGGCTCGTCAACAGCGAGAGACGGGCAAGCCCCGAGACGGACAATCTAACGAGCGTGCAGTATGACCCGAAGGGGAATAGGTAACGCCAAAGGCGGTTGCGAAAGCAACAAGAGCCCGAAAAGGAGCAAGAAAAAAGGCACATCGCGTTGATGTGTCTTTTTGGTGGAGAGAGGGCAACGTAAGTCGCCTCTCTAAAAACTTCAAACCAAATGAGTAATCATTTCTTTTAATTTTGAATAATATTCTTTTGCCCACTTATTCGCACGGGTCATTATGGTGGACGAATCAAAGTCATCTTTTACAATGTATTCTTGAATCAGCCGGCTTACTGATTCATATTTTGACTTTTCATAATAATTGAGTTTTTCAGATGGTTTTGCATCTTGAGGAAT
>CAZSAC010000030.1:0-21213 GCA_964604875.1 uncultured Bacteroidaceae bacterium
CCGATTTCATTTTTTCCACGGTATGAATGGCAACGTCTTTAACTGAGCTTCCTTTTGCAACGATTTTCTTATCGTCCAAGCCGATAATATCGCCCTCTTTGAGCGAAAAACCGTCCATTCTTGTGGAGCGAACAGCCGTGGTAACTTGTCCGCATCTGATGTTTGCGTAAGACTCCGTCATTGTGGCAACGTTTTCTTCAAGTGACATTTCCGGCATAAAGTTTATACACGCCGTGACGCCTTGCGCAATATTTTTTGTAGGGATTACGCAAACTTGTTTCTCGGCAAGCTCTTTTGCTTGTTCGGAAGCCAAAATAATATTGCTGTTATTTGGGAAAATTATAACCGACTTAGCGGGAGTTTGATTTATTGCGTTTAAAATATCATAAACACTGGGATTCATCGTTTGACCGCCTTCAACCACGGTGTCAACGCCTAAATCCTTGAAAATGCTTTCCATTCCTTTGCCTGCGCAAACAGAAATCATACCGATTTCTTTAAGTTCAACAACTTCTTCCTCTTTCTTTTTGGTGATAGCGCGGTTTTGCTCAACCATATTTTCAATCTTCAAGCTATCCAACTCACCTAGTTTGAGCGCGGCTTTTAAGGCTAGGTCCGGGCGGTTTGTATGAACGTGAACCTTAACCAGTTCCAAATCACCAATAACCAAAACGCAATCTCCGACTGTCATTAAAAAATCACGAAGTTTGTCAATATCGGCAACGGTAACTTTTGTGCGAAGGTGAATTATAAAATATTCCGTACAATAGCTGAAATTTATATTCTCGTGGTCATCTGCGTTGAAGTTTTCAACAGGAGTAACAATAGAACCGCTTTCCGCCTCATCGGGAATTTCAATACCGCATAAGGCGTTATACATACCCTTAAAAATGAATATCAAGCCTTTCCCGCCTGCGTCAACAACGCCGGCTTTTTTCAACACGGGGAGCATTTCGGGAGTTTTATCTAAAATTTCTTCACCGTACGCAATAACTGCTGTCAAAAAATCTTCAATGCTGGGCAAATTTTTCTTCTTGCGGGTTATAGAATTGGCTTTTTCCGCCATAGCGCGAATTATTGTCAAAATCGTGCCTTCTTTGGGGCGGGTAACTGCGGCATAAGCAATTTCGGTGCCTTTTCTCAACGCTTCGGTCAAATCCAGCGCAGAAAGTGAATTCTTACCTGAAGCCGCAACCGCAAAGCCTTTCATAATTTGTGAAGATATTACGCCGGAGTTGCCTCTTGCGCCCTTAAGCGCGCCTTTTGAAAACGCTGTGGCAAGAACGTCGATTGATTGCGATTCTGTTGCGTTGATTTCCTTCACGGCAGACGCCATTGTCAACGACATATTTGTACCCGTATCGCCATCTGGCACAGGGAAAACGTTTAAACTATCTATATAACTTTTATTGACTTCAAGAAGTTTCGCGCCGCCAAGCGCCATTTTCTTAAAATCTTGAGCATTAATTTCTATCATTTATATTCACCTTATACCCGAACACCAACAATATTAACCTTTACAGCCTTGACACGCATTCCCGTAAATTTTTCCACCGAATAGGTAACGGCTCTAGTCATGGATTCTCTTACGGCTTCCACGTTAACGCCAAGCTTTAAGACCGCAAAAATATCAATATAAATCATATTATTAACGGTGCCAACCTTGACGCCCTTGCCATAGATTTGTTTGTTGAACAGTTGGGCCAGATTATCAGAGAGCCTGCGAGATACAAGTTCCACAACGCCGTAACATTCCGATGCCGCTACATTTGCAATGATTGCAACTGCCTCGTCGGAAATTGAAATTCGACCATAGATGTTAGAAGTTTGTAAAGCCATTGCTCTCCTTTCATTGTTTAATTTCTCTAATACTTGAACATTTTACTATAAATAAAAAAAATATGCAACTAAACGCAACAAATATCTTCATTTACTTGCCAAGGATTAAAATACGTGCTAGAATACTTTCGTTATCAGCCAAAGTAGGAGGTTATCGAATATGTCAAGAGTATGTAGTGTTTGCGGGAAAGGTCAGATGAGCGGAAATCAAGTTAGCCACAGCCATCGCAAAACAAGACGCAGCTGGGGCGCGAATGTTCAAAAAGTTCAAGTTGTCGGCAAAAGCGGCTCGGTTTCTTCAGAGTATGTCTGCACAAGATGCTTGCGTAGCAACAAGGTAGACCGCGCTTAATAATTTTGTATAATATGACGAATAAGAGGTCGCTTTCTTAGGCGACCTCTTTAGTTTTGCCTTTTTTCACAAAAAGGCGCAGTATTGCTTTTATAAACCGTGGCGGGTTTACGCAGTAAATTTTCATAAATGCCTCCTATTAGTTAAAGCAATATATGAAACACCGCCTAAAAATGTTACGCCTAATTAATGCAATTTTGGATATATTTTACTGCAGCCTCGGGGTTATCTGCGCCAAATACCGCGCTCCCCGCAACCATAATATCTGTTCCTGCAGACGCAATTTCGGCAACGTTATCCAGGGTTGCGCCACCGTCCATTTCAATTTCAATTTTACGGTTTTCAATCAGTTTTTTCAAGTTTTTGATTTTATCTAAAGTTTCTTTTATAAATTTTTGTCCACCAAAACCGGCGTAAACACCCATTAAGATAATAACGTCAATTTTGTCTAAATATGGTTCAAGCATACTTAGGGGCTTATCGGGATTAAGCACCAATCCGCACTTTTTTCCTGCGCGCTTTATGATATCCAAAGCCTTGTCGGTATCTTTAGAGGCGTCTGGGTGAAAAGTTATTACGTCTGCGCCTGCGTCCAAAAATTGTTGAATATAACGCTCGGGCTCAATAATCATAAGATGAACGTCTAATATGCCCTTTGTATATTTTCTGAGCGCCTTAATCATCGGCATACCAAATGTCAAATTCGGCACGAAAACGCCGTCCATAACGTCACAATGGATTAAATCCGCCCCCCACCTATCTAGGTTTTCAACCGCCTCAGCCATCTTTCCGAAATCGGCGGATAAAATGCTTGGCGCAACTTTAATTTTAGTCATAACGTTTCCTCCACTTATCTTTTAATTCCGCATAAATTGCCTTATATCTTTCATAGCGATTTTTTGAAATTTCGCCATTTTCCACAGCTTTTCGAACGGCGCAGTCGGGCTCTGACAGATGCAAACAGCCTTTTTTATATTTACATTTAGAAATATACGGCTCAAACTCGTCATAAAACTCCGATAATTTTTCAGGCGCAAAATCCTCAAAAAGCTCAAACATCGAAAACCCGCAAGTATCGATAAAGCTTGCGTTTCCGACTTTGACAATTATCGATTGACGCGTCGTATGTTTGCCTCTCTCCGTCTTTGTCGACAATCCGCCCGTATCAAAAATTTCACTTCCGAGGATTGCGTTTAAAATAGAGCTTTTGCCTACCGCCGATTGCCCTGCCAGACAAGCAACCTTACTCTCTGCGTGTTTAATTATATTATCGATTCCCTCGCCGGTTTTTGCCGAACAAATTATTATGTCTAAGATTTTGCCATAATCGTCAACTATGCCATCAATGTACTCTTTTTGTGAAATATCCTCTTTGTTTATAACCAAAACTGGCGTAATACCTGCAATTTCGGCGTTTATTATGATTTTATCCACCAAAATAAAATCGGGTTGAGGCAGTGTAGCAATTACAATAAAACAAATATCCACATTGGCAACATACGGACGAATTAAAGAATTTTTGCGTGGCAACACCTTTTTGATTGCATAGGCTTTGCCCTCTTTTTCCAGTTCAACAAAATCGCCGATAAAAATATCGGTGTCCAAACGCAAACGACCTCTTGCAATACAATCTAAGGTTTCGCTGCCAACATCAACCGAATATTTTGAGGCAACGCCCTTTATAACTCTGCCTGTAATCATAAGTTTTCGTTTAAATATCTGCGTCTAAGTTGACCGCATGCGCCGTCAATATCGCTTCCCATTGTTCGCCTTATCGTTGCGCTGATTTTGCGCTCTGATAAAATTTCTAAAAAATCCTTGGCTTTGTCGCTGGGACGTAAGCCTTTTTCTTTTACATAATTAAGTCTAATCAAATTTACGTGACAAGGCAAGCCTTTCAGCAAATTTGCCAGTTGGATTGCGTATGTTTCAGAATCGTTTTTGCCTGCAATCAAGGCGTATTCAAAAATATAACGTCTGCCTGTTTTTTCAAAATAATACTTGCACGCGGAAATAATATCGGCAATTTTCCATTTTTTATTGACGGGCATCAAGGACTCTCTCAGCTCGTCGTTAGGAGCGTGCAACGACACAGTCATCGTCACGCTAAAACCGTCGTCAGCCAAAGCGCGGATACCCTCTGCAAGCCCCGACGTTGATAAGGATATATTTCGTTCAGAGATATTTATTCCATTTGGCGCGTTGACAAGGCGCAAGAATTTTGCCACGTTTTCATAGTTATCCAAAGGTTCGCCACTTCCCATAAGAACGACGTTTGTAACCGCTCGGCGCGCTATATCGCCGCCGTTTGCCTTATTTACTGCAATAATCTGCCCCAAAATTTCCGACGGAGTCAAATTTCTTATCAAGCCGTCAAGCCCAGAGGCGCAAAAAGCGCAATTCATACGACAACCCACCTGCGTGGAAACACAAAGCGTATTTCCGTATTTGTATTTCATTAAAACGCCTTCAATAATGTTGCCGTCCGCAAGCTTGTATAGGTATTTAATTGTGCCGTCTTTTCCCGTGATAGAATCCAAAATGTCAACGGCGCTATCGCAGTAAACCTCCTCAAGCTTTTCTATAAGCTTTTTGGGGATATTTGACATCTCGCCAAAGGAAGCGCCGTTATGCAACCAAGTAAAAAGCTGTTTTGCCCTAAACTTAGGTTCTGCGTACGTTTGCAAAATCTGTTCTATTTCCTCTTGAGAATAGTTTAATAAGCAATCTTTCATTTTTTCACCATTTTGGCGATATAAAAGCCGTCAACTGCGCCGGCAGGGAAAAACTGAATAGTCCCGTCGTTGGGCATATCCAGCTTTATTTTAGCAAGCGAAAACTCTGAGTGGTTTTTTAAAAATTCCTCAATTACCTCGCCGTTTTCCTCTTTTGTAATGGTGCAAGTGCTATAAACTAAGGTTCCGCCACGTTTAACATATCTTGAGGCGTTGTTTAGAATTTTTTGTTGTAGTGCTTGTAATTCAAAAATATCCTCGGGCTTTCTGTTAAGCAAAATGTCGGGTTCTTTTCTAATGACGCCCAACGAACTACAAGGAGCGTCCACCAAGACGCTTTCAAACCGTTCAACAAATTTTGGCTCAAAAACGGTTGCGTCCATAACTTTTGTTTCAATGTTTTTTGCCACCATTCTTTTTGCATATCCCGCAACAAGCTCAATGCGATGAGGATATATATCGCAAGCCGTCACAGTCCCGTGAGGGTTTTGTTCAGCGATTAAAACACTTTTACCACCGGGCGCCGAGCATAAATCCAAAACGTTGGTTCTGTCAGACACGCCTAGGGCTTTAACAGCGCACATCGATGTGACGCTTTGATAGGTTATCAACCCTTTTTTAAAAAGCTTTTTGACTTCTGCGCAGACGTTTAGTAAAACTCCGCCGATTTGGCTTGGGATAAAATCAATTTTATATTTTTTCAAATATTCCATTAATTCCGCCATTGACCAAGTGTTCAAATTAGGTCTGATATGTGTTTTTTCATAAGGTTTTACACTTATAATATTTATGGCGGTGTCCTCTCCGTAATCGCGTATAAGCTTATCGACAAGCCATTCTGGTTTAGAATATTTTATTGAAAGATGGTTTACCTTGTCCGATTCCTCGGGATAGGTGTATTCTCCCCGCGCGGCAGCTTTTAAAACAGCATTGACAAAGCCGGATACGGCTTGCTTTCCTATTTCCTTTGAAAGCTCAACACAGTTGTTGATAACAGCGTAGTCGGGCAAGCTGTCCATATATTTTATACAATATATGCCGATTTTTAATATAATCGCAACGGCGTTTTGAGGCGGTTTTTTTGAAAGAAAGTCCACAATATATTCCAGTTCGATATTGCTGTCCAAAACGCCCAAAACAATTTTATAAATCAATTCGGGCTTTTCCTCTTTTTCCAGCGCGTTAAACAAAGCTTGCGTGGAATACGTCTTTTCCTTAAAAATTTTGGACAAAATATCATAGGAAACTCGTGTATATGTTTTCATTTTTCTCCTAAAATTGCGCCTATTTCGATTTTATGCCCTGCAAGATACGCAGAAGCGTCCATACGTTTGCCGTTTTCCGGCTGAATAATTTCCAACTTTACCGCCCCGTCTTTGCAAGCTATTATCAGCCCGCCCTTATCTGCAGAAAGCACCTCTCCAAATCGTCCGACACCGTCAACCTCGGATACGGCAAATACCTTCAGCATTTTTCCGCTTAAAAAAGTATAGGCTGTCGGCCACGGGTTCATACCCAACACAAAGCTTTTGATTTCGCTTGCGGATTTTGAAAAATCGATAATTCCGCTTTCCTTTTTCAGCATAGGAAAATATGTCATTTGACTATAGTCTTGGGCGGTATAAGTAGCCTTGCCGTTTTCAATCAAATCCAACGCCTCAAGCAATGCGTCTGCGCCGAAAACGCTTAAGCGATTAAACAATTCGCCTGCGGTTTCATTTTCGTAAATCGGCGTCTTTTTTTGCAAAATAATATCTCCGCTGTCCATTTTGTAAGCGGTTTTCATAATTGAGACGCCCGTTTCCTTCTCACCGTTTATGACCGCCCATTGAATTGGGGAGCTTCCGCGGTATTTGGGAAGCAAGGACGCGTGTACGTTTATCACCCCGAGAGGGGCGATAGACAAAAACTCCTCGCTGAGCATTTGCCCAAAAGCAACGGTGATGATGATATCCGGGCAAAGCTTTGAAATATCCTCTATCCCTTCCCGACTTATTTTTTCATATTGTAATATGTTCAAGCCGTGTTTAAGCGCGCAATCCTTGACAGGCGAAAACGAAACCTTGCATTTGTCGCGTTTTCTGTCCGGTTGCGTCACCACAGCCAAAATTTCGTGTTTGGACTCTATAAGTTTTTCTAAGGACGGCACCGCAAAATCGGGCGTACCCATAAAGACAAGTTTCATAGATTAATTATTCCCTTGAGCGTCTTCAACATACTTTTTATCCTTAAACAAAATACCGTTTAGGTGGTCGATTTCGTGGCAACACGCCACAGCAAAAAACCCCTCCGCCACAAACTCCAACGGTTTCCCGAAACGGTCTTGCGCTTTTATGGATATTTTTAAGGGACGCTTGACCATACAATGATATTCGGGTACGCTTAAGCAACCCTCGTTGCCTACCTGTTCCCCCTCCTCGTTTACGATAACGGGATTGATAAGCTCTATCTTATTTCCGTCCTCTGTGTCCACAACGGCAACCCTGCGCAATATTGCAACCTGAGGAGCAGCCAGTCCAACGCCGTCGGACTTATACATAGTCTCCCACATATCGTCAATAAGAGTATGTAGTCTGCTGTCGAAATTTGTAACTTCTCTGGAATTTTTCCGCAAAAGCGAATCGCCTTCCGTAATAATTTTCCTTAGTGCCATAATCCTCCTTAAACCAAGGATTGCGGGCTTCTTTCCACATATACCCAGCTATCCTTTGTTTTATATTTATCGCAAATTCTATATATATCTTCAATAATCGCCCTATAATCTTTTGAAAAAATCCGCATCATAAGTTGATATCTAAACCGGTTTTGTATCCGCGCAATCGGTGATTTTGCGCCCTTGTAATAGGCAAAGCAGTCACGTTTTTGCGCAAGAATCGGTTTCATTTCCTCGTTTATTTGCCTAGCGATATCCATAGCTTTTTGGTCGGACGTTGAGGAAATTAAAACTCGGATAATTTCGGTAAACGGAGGAAACTTCGTCGCTTCCCTAGAGTTTTTTTCTTTCCCGTAAAAACCTTTATAGTCATAGTTTTCCGCATACCAAAAAACGTAATGCTTTGGCGTATAGGTTTGGATTAAAACTTCTCCTCCCTCTTGCGCCCTGCCAGCCCGCCCCGCAACCTGCGTAATAATTTGGAAGGTGCGTTCGTTACAACGGTAATCGTCAAGATGAAGGCTGAAATCTGCGTCCAATATGCCCACAAGCGTGACGTTTTTGAAATCGTGACCTTTTGCAATCATCTGCGTGCCAACCAAAATGTCCGCTTCGCCATTTGAAAACGCCTGCAAAATCCTTTGATGCGCGCCCTTTGTGGTAGTGGTATCGTTGTCCATTCTTAAAACTCTGGCGTTAGGTAGGGTTGATTTAAGCTCTTCCACCACCTTTTCGGTGCCGACTCTGCCTTGACGTATTCTCTTGCCGTGGCACATCGGACATTCCGTTACCATTTTATAGCGTTTTCCGCAATAGTGGCACTTGAGTTGGTCGTCCTCACGGTGGTAGGTAAGCGATATATCACAATCCTCACATTTTGCAATCCAACCGCAGTCCTTGCACATAACAAAGCTGGCAAAGCCTCGGCGGTTTATAAAAATGATAACTTGCTCGCCCTTATTCACCCTTTCTGCGATTTTGTCGCTTAGGGCTTTGGAAAAGATATTCCTGTTCCCAAGCTTAAGCTCTGTGGACATATTAACAAGTTGCATTTTAGGTAAAACCAAATTATTAATACGGTGAGGCAATTCCAAAAGCTTATATTCGCCCGTTTCGGTTTTATAATAGGTTTCTATGTCGGGCGTCGCGCTTCCCAAAACCAACGGAGCCTTATTATATTCGGCGCGCCACTTGGCGATTATTTTGGTATCGTATCGGGGATTGCTTTCAGAGATATAGCTTGAATCGTGTTCCTCGTCAATAATGATTACGCCCAAATTTTCCAACGGCGCAAAAATGGCAGACCTTGCTCCGACGGCAATTTTTGCTTCGCCTTGCAAAAGCCTTCTCCATTCGTCATATCTCTCCCCGTGCGAAAGCCCGCTATGTAATATCGCAACCTCGTCGCCGAACCTTGACCTAAACAACCCGAAAATCTGCGGAGTCAACGAGATTTCCGGCACAAGCATTATCGCTGTTTTGCCATTTTTTACAATATCGTCGATAACGTGCATATATACTTCGGTTTTTCCGCTTCCCGTAATGCCGTGCAACACAAAAGTATCCAAAGAACACTTTATGGCGTTTACGGCGTTTTGTTGGTCACAATTTAACGTGGGCGTTACTTCAACAATTTTTGCGCTATCGGGAACACGCCTTTTTTCCACGTCAAAAGTATCAACATATCTCTTTGCGATAAGAGCGTTTACCGCGCTTGCGCCAAACAGCTTATTAAGCTCGCTCCGCGCTTGGGTTTTATCTTTAAGATAAATCAAGCACTCGCGCTGTTTGCCTGCGCGACTGCTTATAGTGTCTAGCATTTCATCTAAAGACAGCCCCTCAATAAGCCTGCAATAGTCGACGATTATTGTCTTTACATTCCCTCCTCTAAGTCGGGACGGAATAAAAAGGCGTAATAAATCAATAAATTTTAAATTGTTTTCCCTTGAAAAATGCCTCATAAGCGCAAGCATTTCAGGGGTAATAGCCACAAAATCGTCTAAAGCGTCGATAATCGGCTTAATTTTTTCCTCGTTATAGTCGGATTTTTCCTTTAATGCGATAACAAAGCCTTCCTTTACCATATTTCCAAAGGGAACCGCAACTCTCTGTCCGAGTTTCGTATCCGGCAAAGCTTTGTAATCAAAAACCTTATCGGTTTCACTAAGCGATATATCTACTATAACTTCTGCGTACATTTATAGTTTTTGGATTAAATCCAAAATGATGTCGGCAAGCTCGGATTTAAGCATCAAGTCATAGTCATACCGATTGCCGTTTTTGTCAATTATGGTGACGATATTTGTATCGACGTTAAAGCCAGCGCCCTCTTTGGTGACGTCGTTTGCGACAACCATATCCGCATTCTTTTTTGCAAGCTTTGCCTGCGCATTTTCAATCAAGTCATCGGTTTCCGCGCTGAAAATAATAAGCTTTCTATCGCCCTTAACCTCGCCCACAGCCTTTGCTATATCGGGGGTTTTTTCAAACTGCAATGTCAATTCGTTGGCTTTTATTTTATGGCGGGAAAAGTTTTTAACACGGTAATCTGCAGGAGCTGCCGCCTTAATGATGTATTCATTATCGGCATAGTTATCCATAACCGCCTCAAGCATATCGGCGGTGGTTTTTACCCTAACAACCTTTAAAAAACTTTTTTCGGGGATAGGAACGCTAAGCCTTCCCGCAATAAGCGTGACATCTGCGCCACGTCTTGCAGCAGCCGTTGCGATAGCCATTCCCATTTTACCGCTACTGTGGTTGGTGATATAGCGTACGCCGTCGATTTTTTCTTCCGTCGAGCCGGCAGTAACCAAAATTCTTACGCCCTCAAGGTCGCTTTTTGGAACAAGGATATTTACAATTTCTTGCACAATGGTTTCAGGCTCCGCCATTTTGCCCTTACCTACGTCACCGCAAGCAAGTCTACCCGAAATAGGCTCAATAATCTTATAGCCTTGACGCTTTAGTTGCGCGATATTATCCTCAACCACGACGTTTTCATACATATTCGTATTCATCGCGGGGCAGATAATTTTTGGGGCTTTGCAAGCCATAATGGTGGTAGTGAGCATATCGTCGGCGATACCCGAGGCAATCTTTCCGATGGTGTTTGCCGTTGCAGGCGCAACAACAAAAACGTCGGCTTTCTTTGCCAAAGATACGTGTTCAACCTCCCACTCGAAATCTCTGTCAAACAAATCGGTGATAACACGGTTTCCCGACAGCGTTTCAAAGGATAACGGCTGAACAAACTGCGCCGCGTGGGGCGTCATAATGACCTCCACATTGGCGTTGAGTTTTTTCAATCGGCTGACTATATCGCACGCTTTATACGCAGCGATACAACCTGTCACGCCTAAAACAATGGTTTTATCCCTTAACATTTTGTTCCCTTACGATTTTTTGTTTGTCTTCGTAAATCTCCTTGCAAGCAAGAGAAATAGGTTTTAACCCGGACTCTTCAAGATAATTCCCCTCTTGGGCAATAAGAGAACGGGCGCGTTTTGCAACCGCGCAAGTAAGCGCGTAACGACATTCAGCTTTTTTAATGAGCTTGTCAATAGGTGGGTATACCATCATAAAGCAGCTCCTCCTTTTATGATATTTAATTTTTCAAGATTTTTAACTGTTTTCAGACCCTCTGCCCGAATAATTGCGACAATATCCTCAGACGCGCGCTCGACAACGTCATTGATAACGATATAATCATAAAGCGACGCGTTCTCGATTTCGTTTATTGCGCTGTTTATACGTGTTTGGAGCGCGTTATCTTTCTCGCTTCCACGAGCGGTCAATCTGTTTTTAAGTATTTCCAAACTGGGCGCAACTAAAAACATCAAAACTGCCTCGGGATAAGAAAACCGAATATTTCTTGCGCCGACAGGGTCAATTTCCAAAATTATGTTCTTGCCTTCCTCTAAGGCGACGTTAACCTGCTCCTTCAACGTCCCGTAATAATTGCCATAGGTTTCGGTGTATTCCAAAAAGGCGTCTTTCTTTATCAAATTTTCAAATTCCTCGCGGGATTTAAAAAAATAATTTATACCATTAATTTCACTTTTTCTGGGCGCCCTTGAAGTTGCGGATATGGAAAAAATCAAAGTTTCATCTTTTTTCAAGACTTCCTTTAAAACTGTACCCTTGCCCGAACCCGACGGACCCGACAAAACAAAAAACGTGCCTTTCTTCATTCTTGTTTCTCCTCCTCGTCGTCTCCTGCGTCCACGCGTGACTGTAAGGTTTGAGCGTTGAGCGCGCTTAAAACGACGGTTTTATCATCTAGCATAATAATACTTCTGGCTTTTCTTCCCGAGGTTACGTCAATCAAATTTCCGGAATCTTTCGATGCGGTAATCAGCCTTTTTGCCGCCGAGCTGTTTGATGACAAAATCACCGTAACTCTGCACGCGTTTACTAAATTTGAAAACCCGACTCCCAAAAACTTAACATTACTCGGCATTTTGCACCTGCTCGCGGATTTTTTCTATTTCGTTTTTCAATGCTAAGGCAAGGTTTGTAACCTCTATATCGTTGGATTTACTGCCTATTGTATTAGCCTCTCGATTGAACTCTTGAATTAAAAAATCCAAGCTTCTGCCTACGGGCTCCTCCGACTCAAAAAGTTCCGTCGCGTGCTGACAGTGAGAGTTTAGGCGCGTGATTTCCTCGTCAATAGAAACCTTATCCGAAAAAAATGCAACTTCGTTTAAAAGCCTAGCCTCGTCAATTTGCACCCCGTTCAACACTTCGGTGACTCTTTCTTTAAGTTTTGCAGAATAAGTCCCCACCACTAAAGGCGCGCGTTTTTTAATTTCGTTCACAAAATTCTGGATATTCGCAATTTTAATTTGGCAATCAGCTTTAAGTTTCTGTCCTTCAAACACACGCATAATGCTCAACTTATCCGACGCGCCCTCAACGGCTTGCTTAACCAATTCCGCAATGACGTTTTCGTCCTCGTCGCTTTCTTTTGCAACAACAACGTCCTGCAAGCGTAACAAAGAAGTTGTAGTAAAATCATTGTTTATGCCGTACTGTGCGTTGATAATATCGCTTATTTTCAAATATTGTTCCGCCAAACCTTCGTTTAAGGAAAGCGTTACGCTGTCGTTTCGGGTGTTTTCATAGGTGACGTATGCGTCAATATGCCCTCGTGAAAAGCGGGTTTGCAAGGTTTTTCTTATAGTGTCTTCATATGCGTTCAACAATTTGGGAAGCTTAATGGAAAGGTCCAAATATCTGTGGTTTACCGCTTTAAGTTCGATGGTGACTTTGCGCCCTTCTTTTTCGGCAGATGCCTTTCCAAAACCCGTCATACTTTTCATAGTGCCTACCTCTTAACCTTCAGCAATTCGTCTGACGTAACCTCAAGAAGCTCCTCTCGACCGTTACGGATTGCTTTTATTTCTAAATTTTGTGTAACCTTGCCGATTACGGTTGCAGATATATCAATTTTTTTTAACGCTGTTATGGCGTCCGTCGGGCATTTGGTGGTAAAAAGCATACTTCCGCTGGAGATAATCCTATAAGCGTCTAAGCCTAATACCCTGCAAATTTTCTCAGTCAGTTCCGTCACGGGGATATTTTCAGAAATCAGCTCTGCCCCAACGCCCGAGGATTGACACATTTCCGTAACTGCGCCGTAAATCCCGCCTTCGGTAATATCGTGCATACTGTTGGCAAACTTCCTCAAAACTTTGCCTTCCTCGATGACGGAAAGCAATTCCAAATATTTTTTGGCGGACGCAATTTCCTCCGCAGTCAAGCCCTCTTTCAAAAGCCTAGCCTCGCAATCGTGCGCCAAAATCGCCGTCGCCTCAATGCCGATAGACTTTGTGATTAAAATGCTGTCGCCTGCTTGCGCTCCGCCGGTTGAAACAAGCTTGTCAGTTTTTCCAAGCATCGTACAGCAAAGTATAAGCCTTTTAACGCTGTCTGAAAATTCCGTATGTCCGCCTATAATATCGATATTCAGCTTATCGGTCAGCTCGTACGCCTGATTCATAACCTCGCCAACCTCTTGGACGGTTGCGGTATCGGGCGCAATAATCGTCAGCAGACAAGCAAACGGCTCTCCTCCGCAAGAAGCGATATCGTTTGCGGATACTATGACGGCAAGCTTCCCCGCATTTTGCGACGCAGCCGTGATAGGGTCGGTCGTAAGTAAAAGCAAGTCGTCGCTTCTGACAGCGGCGCAATCCTCTGCAAGACCTGCGGAAAAGACAGTTTCTTTCCGCTTGGCTCGAGTTTTGGATATAACGTATTTATTAAGTTCCGCTGATGTAAGTTTTCCTACTCTCACTTAATGCCTCATACTATAAAATTATGATAAATTATATCACATAACGCGCACGATGACAAGCAAATAAGTTTAAAAATAGAACCTAAAACATTCATTTTAGGCTCCCGACAAAATTATTTTTCAATAAGCTTTAAAAATTGACTTTCGTTTATGATTTCTATTCCAAGCTTTTGCGCTTTTTCAAGCTTGCTTCCCGCGTCTTCCCCCGCAACGACAAGATTGACGCTTTTGCTCACCGAGGCGGAAACTGCGCCTCCGTTTTCGACAATCAAATGCTCGGCCTGGCTGCGTTTCAGCGTGGGTAAGCTTCCCGTTAGAACAACGTTTTTTCCTGTTAAAGCGCCCGTCTTTTCTTCCATTTTTATAAGCTTTACGCCTAAACTAAACAGCTTATCTATTTGCGCCAAATTATCTTCGTTTAAAAAATAATCCACCACCGATTGAGCGGTAATTTCTCCAAAATCGTCTAGCGCGACAATTTGTTCAACGGTAGCGTTTTTCAAATTATCATAGGTTTTAAAGGCTTTTTCCAACTGTTTAGACGCCTTTTTACCTATATTTTTTATTCCCAGCGCAAAAATAAAGTTTGCAAGCTTTGCATTTTTGCTTTTTTCAATAGACGATAAAAGATTTTTTATTTTCAAGTCGGCGAAACCATCAAGATTTCGTAAGCTTTCGTCTGTCAGTTCATATAAATCCGAATAATCCTTTACCCCTCTTTCGTTCAGTAAAAGCTCGGCGGTTTTTTCTGAAAAGCCGTCTATATCCATTGCGCCCTTTGATGCGAAATGAGTTATTTTATCAACTATTTGAGGCGCGCAAGAGACATTATTTGTGCAGTAAAGAAACGCGCCCTCGGCTCGAACAGGCGCTCCGCAATATGGACACTTGGTAGGCGTTTCAATTTCTTTATCGTCATCAAAATACTCGGCAACTCCCAATATCTCCGGGATAACGTCGTTGCTTCGGCGGATAAATACCCGACTTCCGATTTTAATGCCTTTTTTTTGTATGTCCGCCAAATTATTCAGCGTTGCGTGGCGGACGGTAACCCCTGCAAGCTCCACAGGCTCCAGCACGGCGCCGGGGTTCAGCTTTGACGTGCGACTAACCTGCCACACAACGTCTTTTACAATGGTGGTAGCCTCATCGGCTTTAAATTTATAGGCTATCGCCCAACGCGGAAACTTATCCGTTTGCCCTAAATCCTCTCTAAGCGAAACATCGTCTACCTTAAAAACAATACCATCAATCAAAAAATCCAAATGCGGACGGTTTGCTTCAATTTGGTCGATAACTTCTTCAATATCGTCAAGCCCTTCAATGGTTTTAAAAAAATCTCCCGTTTCAAAGCCTTGCTTTTCCAAAAAAGAATTCATCTGCCCTTGAGAATGAAAACCCTCTGCAAAAACGTTATAACATTTGACGTCAAGCTTTCTTGAAGCCGTCACTTTAGGGTTCAAATTTCTTATTGCGCCGGCTGCGGCGTTGCGAGCATTTTTTAGTTGTTCCGTATTCTTTTCGTTATACTTTTTCAGCACGGAAAGACGCATAATCCCTTCGCCCTGAACTTCTAGCCTATTTGCATAATCAATAGTTAACGGCACATTTTTGATAGTTTTAACTTGCGCTGTGACATCTTCACCAACTTCTCCATTGCCTCGAGTTGCTGCGGATATAAGCGCGCCTTTTTCATAAACGAGGTTTATTGTTAAGCCGTCAAACTTATACTCTACGGTAAGCGTCGGAGCAATACCTAACGCTTTAGTTGTGCGCGTATACCACGCGCGGAGTTCGTCCACGGACTGCGCTTTATCTAGGCTGTATAATTTGTGAGAATGCTTGTACGGTTTAAATTCAGAAACGATTTCGTCGCCGACGCGCCTACTGGGACTGTTTGGCAAAACAAAACCCGTATCTTTTTCCAAGGCTATTAGTTTGTCGTATAATAGGTCATATTCGCCGTCCGAAATAATCGGGGCGTCATTTTTATAATATAGCTTTGCGTGGTAGTTTAATTGGTCTACCAGTTTTTGCATTTCTTCCAAAACTTTGCTCATTATCCTATAACCTTTAAGTTAGCCATAGCCACTACAAATTTCTTTATTCCCAAGCCTTCAAAACTTATACTTGCAACCTTTTCATTTCCTTCCCCGTTTGTGGAAATAATTATGCCCTCGCCGAATTTCGGATGCAACACTTTTTTACCCGAAACATACTCGGCAGAGTTTATTTTTATGGAACTTCCCAAGTTGTTATTACCCAAAAAATCGGCGCCCGGAAACGGTTTTGTTTGTGGTTTTTGGGTTTTTGTTTTATCTGCCTGCGCCACGGATTGAGTGGGCGTTGTGGTTGTTGCGCCAATCATTTCCCCGACAAAACGACTTCTCATATTTGCCTGTCGTTGATTGTATCTGAAACGTGACCTCGCTGACGAACAATATAGCCTATCTTTGGCTCTTGTAATCGCCACGTACATAAGCCTACGTTCCTCTTCAATGTTTTCTACGTCGCTTGCTCGACTCGACGGAAAAATATTTTCTTCCAACGCAACGATAAATACCACGGGAAACTCCAGCCCCTTTACCGCGTGGACTGTTGCCAATGTAACCGTATTACCGTTGTCGATTTCATCGGTATCGGATATGAGCGCAACACTGCGCATAAAATCATTGATTGTCTTGTTAGGATTATCCTTTTGAAATTCCGCTACGGCAGAAACAAATTCTTTGACGTTTTCAAATCTGTCAGGCTCGGCAGTATCATTACGATACATGTCCATAAGCCCCGAGGTTTTCATAACATATTCTACAAAATCAACGCTGTTTTTTTGGGTGGAAACGGCAATAAGCCTTTTCCATAATTCAGCAAAGCCTTGCAGTTTTAAAACCGTGCCGTGGTTAAATATATTTAGTTTTTCCACATGCCCAATCGCCTCAAAAAGCGTTTCTTCTCTATCCTTGCAATACTCTAACAAGCGTTGTACCGTGGTATCGCCTAATGCCCGCTTAGGAACGTTTATTATTCGGGCTGCGCTATCAATATCCTTAGGATTTAGCGCAATTCTCAGGTATGCCAAAACGTCCTTAATTTCCTTTCGTTCATAGAAGCGTTGTCCACCGTAAACCCGATAAGGCATATTGTATATTGTCAACGCCTCCTCGAACTGCCTCGAAATAGAGTTTGCGCGCATAAGAATTGCTATGTCGCCATAATTGACGCCTGCTAACGTGACTAAATCGTTTATGTTTCTTAAAACATAATCAACTTCCTCTCTATCGTTATAGGCGTTGAAAACTTCAACTCTGCGTCCGCCCTCTCTTGAAGTAAACAGATGCTTACCGTAACGGTTTCTATTGTTTTCTATAACGCGGTTGGCGGCGTTTAGAATGAACGACGTACTGCGGTAATTCTCCTCCAACTTATAAATCCGCGCCTCGGTAAAATGACGTTTGAAATCCATAATATTGGCGATAATAGCGCCTCGCCAACCATAAATGCTTTGGTCTTCGTCACCAACGACAAACATATTTTTATGCGCTGACGACAGCATATAAATAAGCTCGAATTGTAGCTTGTTTGTATCCTGAAATTCGTCGACGTGTATGTATTTAAATCGGTTGGAATATTTGTATAAAACTTCCGGACATTCGTTAAACAGCTTTACCGTGTTAATCAATAGGTCGTCAAAATCCATAGCGTTAGATTCTTTCAACGCCGTTTGATAATCGGTATATATGGACAAAAATCCGCGCGAAATTTGCGTATCGGGAATAGCGGCGGCATAATCGGTCGGGTCTTCGTCAAACCCTTTAACACGCTTAATATGAGAAAAGTAGGCATCAAAAAGTTTTGTCGCCTCTTTTTCTCCACGTTCCTCCCGCTGACGAAGGATTCTTTTTAAAACTCTTCCGCTTTCAACCTCGCTATATATGGAAAAGTTTGGGCTATAGCCAATCTTTTCGCATTCACGAAATTGAATTTGCGCGCACATTGAATGGAATGTGGAAATCCAAACTTCCGTTTTTTCGCCAAGAAGTAGGTTTATCCTCGACTTCATTTCGCCTGCGGCTTTATTTGTAAACGTAATCGCCAAAATGTTATACGGGTCTACCCCGCAGCATTTTACCAAATACGCCACACGAGTTGTTAAAACTCTGGTTTTACCGCTTCCTGCGCCTGCCAAAACCAACAACTGACCGTTCGTATCTACTACTGCTTTCTTTTGAGCCTCATTGAGGTCTTTTAATACATTTTCCTCATACATGAGAAAAATTATAACATAAATAACAGTATATTACAAACTAAATAAAGGCATTCTATATCGAAAATTATTTATAAACCTGTTGATAGTTATAAGCGTTTTTGATAAAGATATATGCCTCGGATACTTTAAATATATAGCGTTGTCTTTCTTCTAGCGACATTTTCAAAAAAGACTCTTTGTCAATAAAATAAGAAATAGGATTTGGACGATCTTCTTCCTTTTGAACATAGTCACAGATTTTTATAACTAAGTCTTCATTGTGAACCAGCGTCATAACACGATTAATAATGTTTATAGGTACATCGCCAAACCGACGGGTAGCGGAGTATCCGCTTTGTAATCTTCTTTTCGCTAAAGCTGCTCGTTGTTTTAAAATACTTTCTTGTTTCATTTTTTCTAATCTCCCCTTAAAACCCTAGCACAAATTTACAATCAATTTTTGTTATAACGAAAACAGATTAAAAGCGTTTATAGGCGATTATATCGATTTACGCAAAGTTAGAAAACAGCAAAATAATAGTTGTTCAATTTTACTAAATTGTCCTTTTTTACAAAAAAACCCTATTATCGCAGTAAAAATCCTTTTTTATTGCAAAAATCGCATATTTTTTAATCTACCGTTTTAATTATTTTTATATATTTTTTAATTTTAAAACCGTAAAAATAATAGGTATTGTGTATTTTTATCGATTACACCACAATTTATAGACATTATCGGAATTTTTTAAATTATTTTCGCATATAATAAACTTATATGTGTTTAATGGTAAAATTTTGTCATTTTCTTAATATAGCCATAAACCTAAAATAAACACTTGACAATTTTTTCTATATCGGTATAATAAATTGTGTTTTAAAATAAATTCAAAGGCGGTGATAATATGTCAACAGTTAAAGTCGGTGAAAACGAGTCTTTAGATAATGCTCTCCGCCGTTTTAAAAGAAAATGCGCACGTGATGGCATTATCGGCGATTTACGTAAACGTGAAGCTTATGAAAAGCCTTCTGTAAAACGCAAGAAAAAAGCTGAAGCTGCTCGCAAGAGAATGTTTAAAAGTTAACTAAAAAGGACGCTCAAATTGAGCGTCCTTGTTTTTTCTTTGCGATTATGCCATTCTTTCGCTTAGTTGCTCTCCTCCCAAAATATGGATATGCAAGTGTTCAACCGATTGACAAGCGTCCGCGCCTTTATTAGAAACCAATCTAAAACCGCCTTCCAGCCCCAACTCGTTTGCCAACTCGCCAATTTTTTTAAGGCACTTTCCTAAAATTACCGCTTGCTCCGAAGTCATTTCGATGATATTTGCGAAATGTTGCTTTGGTATCATTAAATAATGCTTTTTTACTTGCGGATTGATGTCCTTGATGATTATCATATCATCGTCCTCATAAACCTTCTGCGAGGGAATTTCGCCTTTGATTATTTTACAAAATACGCACATAATTTTCTCCTATATTAGTCCGTCTTTAAAAAGTTTTGTTGGAATTATCCTCTTGACGGAATTATTTATCGCATTTGTTGCAAATATTTTTATATAGTTTTCACTATAGCCCACAAAATACCCGTCTTCGCTGTCCTCAAAAAGGACTTCAAGCGGTTGATTTATAAATTTTTTGTCATATTCGGCTTTCAGCTGAGTTTTAGCTTCGCTTAGTCGCCTTGCCCTATCCTCAATAACATTTTTTGGGACTTGCGTCATTTTCGACGCAACAGTACCATCTCTTTTTGAATAGGAAAATATATGTAAATCCGCAAAGCCGACTTTTTTGATAAAAGCTACGCAATTTGTAAATTCTTGTTCGGTTTCTTGCGGAAAGCCTACTATGACGTCGGTAGTTATCGCCGCATTTGGAAAAACTCTACGGATTTTTTCAACGTTTTCAAAAAACTCTGCCGAAGTATAATGACGGTTCATTCTTTTTAAAACATTGTCGTCTCCACTTTGTAAGGATAAGTGAAAATGCGGACAAAACCTTTTAAGGTTTTTTAGTTCGGCAAGCAATTTATCCGTGATGACGTTCGTTTCAAAAGAACCTAATCTAATTCTGATATCAAACGTCTGAAGCGCAACAATCAAATCGGATAGTTCCAATCCAATATCCTTGCCGTATGCCGACAAGTTTATTGCCGTCAAAACAATCTCTTTTGTGTTTGGCGGTAAACTTTCAATTTCCTTGACAATATTTTCAATACTGCGAGAACGGCTTCTGCCTCGAACAAAAGGAATTAAGCAATAACTGCAAAAATTATTACAGCCGTCTTGCACTTTTATATAACTGCGCGTACGCAATGAACGGGCAAAACCAATTTCTTCATATTTTTGCGGAAGCTCAACAGAGTTATTTAAGCAAGGCTCTAACAGCGTTGTCAGTTCTTTTTTTGCCGTTCCTGATACATAGATGACACCGTCTTTTTCAAACTGAGTAGGATTGTTTTGGCTGGCGCAACCGCATACCAAAATTTTGGCGTCGGGATTTTGTTTTTTTACCCTTGCGATACATTGACGGGATTTTTTCTCCGCCTCGGACGTAACCGCGCAGGTATTAAGTATATAATAATCGGCAAATTCAAGTTTCTCGGAAACCTCAAAGCCTTGCTCAATCAGTCGTTTTATTAAAACGTCGCTTTCATATTGATTTACCTTGCATCCGAGATTAAAAACGACAACCTTCATCACATCTCTCCTAAAGCGTCCATAGCGAACGCCGTTGCAACGATAGCCGCCGTCTCCGCGCGCAGAATACGCGCTCCCAAAGACAAAATCTTTGCGCCTTTTTGTTTGGCTTGCTCCACTTCGGATATGTCGAAACCGCCCTCGCTTCCAATAATAATTTTCAGCGTTTCGCAGTAGGATAAATCCAGTTGCCTAATTTTATTTTGGCGTTCTTCCTCATAAAACAATATTGTATCGGCGTCAATTTGTTCAACCACGTCGGAAAAAGGCATAAGCTGAACGTCAACCTGTATTGCGCGTCCGCATTGTTTACACGCCTCAATCGCTATTTTATTTAGTCTTTCAGTCGAAACGTCTTTTTCAGAAACGTTTTTTGAAATAACAAATA
>CAZSAC010000031.1:0-20693 GCA_964604875.1 uncultured Bacteroidaceae bacterium
TATTTTATATTTTCATTCTATATCAAAAGAAAAGGCAATACAATAGTATTGAATTTTTGGAAGGTTTTTATGTATTTTTGGAAAATTAGTTTGGTATATTTATTGAAAAAACTACTCCGAGACCTTGTTTTTCCATTTTCTATTCTTAATGATGCCAATAATTAAAAGAACGCTTGTCGCAAACAGCGGATAAGAAATGCAAATGGCAAAAGCTTTGGTTTTGTCAAACAAATACAATAATATGTTCAGCAATAAAAACACCATCATGGCGAGAATACATTTCTTTTTATTTTGTGAATATTCTTCTTTGGTCAAGGGCTTAAATTCCGTGTCAACAGGAGACAATATCGGAATGATTATCGCAAAGAAAACAGTAAAGGCGATTGAGGTGTAAAATAAAATCTCCGACGGGACAAGCTTTAACGCTGTTACGTAAACAGAATATATAAAAATTATTGTTAAAAAACATTTTAAATGCGTATCGGCGTGGTAGCCTCCCGTTATTCCGCGCATCGTCATAAATCCAACTAAAAACAAAAGAGTTTCAAGATACAATTTAGTGGCAATCCCGATAGTGACCATAACCGTAACGTTAAACACGGTTGCAACCAACAGTTCAAAGCAATAGACATACATTTCCCTGTCGTCTTCGGCAAGGGTTTGTTTTTTGATGTAGTAATCGGTAATCTTTCCGGCAATTTTGTGAATCATTTATAGCCCCCTATGCTAATTCGTTTTTTCCAAAACAATAGAAATTTTAAATTTATTATCCTTATTATCTATGTCGATAAAACCGTTATATTTTTCTACAATGCTTCGTATGTTTTTTAGACCGTAACCGTGATGCGCGGAATCTTTTTTAGAAGTTTTTAAATATTGCGCCTGCCCGTTTGTATCGTTTACGGCGATAATATACATACAGTTCAAATTTTGTTGTATTGTTAAATCGATATTTTTTTGAACGGTAAGCGCTTCAGTGGCTTCAATTGCGTTGTCTAAGATATTGCCTAATATAAGGCACATATCAATGGTATCAATTCCTATCAAATCCGACAGGGTACTGGTTATATGTATTTGTACGCCTTTTTGTTTCGCCAAAGCGATCTTACTGTTTAATAGGGCGTCGATTCCCACATTGCCAACGTATTTAAGTTTTCTTTGTACGTTCAATATGTTTGTTATGCTGTCCATTTCGGCGATTGCAGATTGTACGTCCTCTTGCATAAGCGATTGTATGGCGTAAAATTTATTTTTTAAATCGTGCATTTCTTTATCTGCGGCGGTTTGCCTTTCGTACAATTCGCTGTAATAATGCTTTTCACGCTCCAGTTGTTTTGCGTTGGTTTCCATTCTAATTTCATTTTCTTTTGTTTTGACGATATATTTAAAAATCAAAAACATAACCAAATTTGAAAAAGCGAGCGTGCTTGAAAGGAAGAAACATATAATATTATTTTGAATGTTGTCATCTTGGTAAACAAAATCAAGCAAATAAAACATTATCGCAAAACTTGTAATAGGTAAGATTGTAAAAGCAATAATTGCAATTTTAGGGATTTCTGCGCCTTTCATTTGCGCCCGATTTGATAACAGACCTACAACGATATAAGTCAATACCTTAGGCAAAATAGATGCAATCGTATACGCCATAGGGTTGTCTGTCAGCTGTTCAATCGTCAATTTGGAAAATAGGCTCACAACAACCGAGGTAATCATTTCGCCAAAAATCAGCGCAAGGTAAATTATTACTGTTGAATATATGCGTTTTATAAATTTGATTCTATATTGAAAAGAAAACAAAACCATTAAGGTAAAAAGAGCGGCAACATATAAAACCTGATTTAACTTATAGATATTGATTAAAACGCCAAGCGCGACAAAGACCGCAAAGATTAAAACCCTGAGCCACTTTTTCTTACATACGATTTCCCCAAATATCGGAAAATAGACAACCATTATCAAGCCCGTCAGCGCCATAGACAGGCAGTTCGAAAGAATAATCAGCGCGTTCATAGCTTAGTCCCCAGCAAATATTTACCTCGAGCCTCACGAGTCGACTCCAGATGTTTTTTGCTTATAGGGATTTTTTTGCCGTCTTTTAAAGTTATCTCATAGTTTTTTATGGAAAGAACAAATTTTAAATTTACAACAAAGCTTGCGTGGCATTGAATAAAGCTATATGGTTCCAAACAGTTTGCATAATCTTTTAAAATCCCGTATGACGCAACGACTCTGTCGCACAAGTGGAATAACAGACGCCTGTTTATGCTTTCGATATACTTAATAGTCCCGATTTCGATTTCCGTGTCGCCCAAAGAAGATTTCAGACACAAACTTTTTTTAGAATTGGTAACAGTTTTGATTGCCCGATTAAACTCCTCATAAAAAAGCTTTTCGTCTATCGGTTTCAAAATATATTGAAAGGGCATTGTTTTAAAGGCTTCTGAAATGTATTGCGAATAATTTGTAACGAAAATTATCAACGAAGCGTTGTTAAGCTCTCTAAAAGCGAGGGCAGTAGAGATGCCTGATTCGCTTCCAATTTCAATATCAAAGAAAATAATTTCATAGTCAATAATTTTTGCATCGACAAAGCTTTGGACATTATTGTAGGTATAAATGTCATAAGAAGCGCTTCCGGATTGCAAAATTAAATCCTTAATCTTTTTTGTGTATTGAATATCGTCGTCGACTATTGCAATTTTTATCACTAGTTAGCCTCTACTAATATTTCTCTAGTCTAATTATATAATATTTAGCTTAAAAAAACAAGCGCATTTTTTAGCTTAAAATGAACGAAAGGCTTAATAAATTACCATATGTAAAATACAATTACAATCTGTGACAGAACTTGTTAATAAAAACAAAAGAAATTATTTACATTTTATAAGATTTGTGGTAGACTAAATTCGAAACGATACGAATAGTTGTAAAACGAAATAAGAGATTGGTTGCAAATTATACCCTGTGAGGGAAGTTTAACATATTATCGTAACGTTACGAATTTTGCGGGAGAACCAAGTATGTTACATAAAATTGGAATGGGCACCTTCGGTAGCGACAAATACGACGCCAATGTTGTGGCGGACGCCGTCTATACGGCAATCAAGGCGGGCTATAGGCTGTTCGATTGCGCCGAGGTTTACGGAAACGAGGCGGAAATAGGCAAGATTTTTAAAAAAGCCTTTGACGAGGGGCTTTGCGTGAGAGAGGATTTGTTTATCATCGGCAAGGTGTGGAACAATCATCACAACGAGGGAGAAATTATTGAGGCTTGCAAAAAAAGTATAGAGGCGTTGGGGGTTGAATACATTGATTTATATTTTATGCATTGGCCTTTTCCTAACTATCACGCAAAAGGGTGCAGCGTAGATAGCAGAAATAAAGACAGTCGACCTTTTTTTGCCGATGAATTTGTGACGGCGTGGGAACAGATGGAATATCTTTATGAAAAGGGGCTTGCCAAAGAAATCGGAATGAGCAATATGACAATCCCTAAGTTTGAGGCGGTGCTGGATAAAATAAAAATTCAGCCATACGCTCACGAGATGGAATTGCATCCGTCGTTCCAACAGCCCGAGCTTTTTGATTATTGCCGTTCTAAGGGAATGGTTGTTTTCGGGTACTGTCCTATAGGAAGCCCCAACCGACCCGAAAGAGATAAAACCCCCTTGGACTATAATGATTTAGAGCTACCGTCTATTGTTAAAATTGCAAACGAGCGCGGCGTTCACCCTGCGGAAATTTGTCTAAGGTGGGCAAGTCAAAGAGGGATAATTCCAATTCCATTTGCAACCAAAGAAAAAAATATTGTCAACAACCTTAACAGCGTAGCGTTGCCGTATTTGTCTGTTGACGAAATGCAAGCGATAGCCGACGACGATAAAAATTGCCGATTGGTTAAGGGGCACGTTTTCTTATGGAACGGCGCCTCGGACTGGACGGAACTTTGGGATATGGACGGAGAACTTTCAAAATGGAGCAAACAAGGTAATACTTGGATAAAAAATAAATAAAAACAGGAGTTTAATATGAAAGGTAAAATGATGGGAGCAATTCTCCCGGGTAACAGCACCGTCGAACTTAAAGAATTTGATATTCCGTCACCTAAGCACGGACAAGTTCTTATCAAAACAATGGCAAGCACAATATGCGGAAGCGACATACGGTGCATTTATAGAGAGCATACGGGGAAGGGACCCGAGGGGTATCAGGACGGTATGATAGCTGGGCACGAGCCATGCGGGATTATTGTCGAGGAGGGAGAAGGTTTAAAGAGATTTAAAAAAGGCGACAGAGTTATCATATACCATATAAGCGGCTGCGGAGTATGCTATGATTGTCGCAGAGGCTATGCAATTTCTTGCACAAGCCCGCATAGACAAGCTTATGGCTGGCAGAGAAACGGCGGAATGGCGCCGTATATTTTGGCAGAAGAAAAGGATCTTATTCCGTTGCCGGATAGTATGAGCTATCTTGACGGGGCGCAGGTGGCTTGCGGGTTTGGCACAACGTATGAGGCGTTGGAAAAAATCGGAGTATGCGGAGACGACGCGGTTTTAGTCGTTGGGCTAGGGCCTGTCGGGTTGGCAACGGCTATGCTTGCAAAGGCTATGGGCGCAGAAAAGGTTATCGGAGTGGAATACAGCGAGGAAAGAATAGAATTGGCAAAACAGCTTAATTTATTTAATTTTGTTTTTAAATCCGACGATAAGGCATTGGATAACGTTTTGTCCGTAACGGGTGGAAAAGGCGTGGAAAAGGCGGTAGATTGTTCGGCAAACGACAACGGCAGACAGCTTTCAATCCGCGCAACCAAAGCGTACGGAAAGATTGCTTTTGTCGGAGAGGGCGGTACTTGCACGTTTAACCCCAGCCCCGACATCATTCACGGGCAGAAAACCATATACGGAAGCTGGGTGACCAGCCTATGGAGGATGGAGGATTTGGTAGATAAACTAGTGCGTTGGGGCATACATCCCGACACCTTGATTACGCACAAATTCCCGCTTGAAAAAGCAAGCGAGGCATATAGCCTTATGGCAAGCGGAAAGTGCGGCAAGGTTGCGGTGGTCTTTGACGAAGACAAGCAATAAAAATAAAGGAGCTTTAAATGTATAAGGAATACCTTGATAAAATTGACGAGGTTATAAAAAACGGGAAGTATAAGGATAATTGGCAAAGTCTTGCCGATTATCCCGTACCCTCCTGGTATAAAAAAGCCAAGTTCGGTGTTTTTATACATTGGGGAGCGTATTCCGTCCCCGCATATTTCAGCGAGTGGTACGTAAGGCTTATGTATTATAAGGGCAATCCCGTATACTGGCACCACAAGAAAAAGTATGGCAGAGATTATCCCTATACCAAATTTATTGAGCAGTTTACCGCGCCCGACTTTGACGCGCAAAAATGGATAAGCGCAATCAAAAGCGCAGGCGCAAGGTATATTATGCCCGTTGCCGAGCATCACGACGGCTATAAGCTATACGACAGCGACTTGTCTCGTTGGACAAGCGTTAAGCAGGCGTTGGGCAGGGATATTATTGGAGAGCTTAAGCAAGAGTGTGAAAAACAAGACGTGGTTTTTGCAACGTCATCTCATCGGGCAGAGCATTTTTGGTTTGTAAACGGCGCAAAAACGATAGGCTTTGACAATCAGGCGTTAGACCCGCAATATAAGGATTTATACGGCGAGTGTGAAAACGTCAACAAGGCAAATAATTTGTTCACCTTGCTCAAGCAAGAAAAAGGCATAACGCCCACTGAAGAATGGCTTGAGGATTGGTTGGTTCACAGCGCGGAGCTTATTGACAAATATCAGCCGTCGACGTTGTTTTTCGATTGGTGGGTTATGAATTTTGCCTTTAGACCATACATAAAAAAATTTCTTGCATATTATTACAATCGCAGCGTTGAGTGGGGCAAAGAAGTATGCGTGCAGTATAAAAGCGACGCAATAATGTATAACGTGGGGATTTTTGACAGAGAAAGGGGACAAATTGAGGCAACAAGCCCTTATGTTTGGCAAAGCGAAACAAGCACGGCATACAACGCTTGGAGTTATTGCGCAACCAACCGATTTAAGTCACCCGAGGTAATCGCAAGGGTTTTTGCAGACGTTATATCCAAAAACGGAAACTTTGTTTTGAATATAGGTCCTATGGCGAACGGCGACTTTTGCAAAGAGGAAAAAAATATTCTAAAGCAAATCGGAGATTGGACAAGTAAAAACGAATCCGCAATTTGGGGTACGTCACCGTATAAATTTAACGGCGAGGGTAAAAAGCAGAAAGCAGGAAGCTTTAAGGAAAGGTCGGGTTATACACGGCGTGATTTCCGCTATACCTATAAGCCGTGCCATATATACGCTTTTGCATTGGTACCCAACAAAACGGGAGTATACAGACTGACAAAATTGTCGGGAAGCCGTGATAATTTCCATTTTATAATCAAAGGGATTGACGTTTTAGGTTATGACTGCAAAGCCGATTACAAGCTGTGTAAAAACTATTTAGAAATAAGGTTAGACAAATCGCCTAATACTAAAATGCCGATTTGTTTTGACATCAAGGTAGATTAAAAATGAAAAAATCCTATAAATTGCTTGTGGCTTTAGTTTGTACGATTTTGGTTTTTTCGACAGCGTCGCTTTTTTTATGGAGCGGTATTTTGTCATATAAAATATCTTCCGACGACGAGGCGTTTAGGATTCTACAACTCACAGACGTACATATCCGCAACGATAAAAGAGATAGCAGGGTATTTACCACGATAGATAAACTTATAAAAAAAGCTCAACCCGATTTGATTGTGGTAACAGGGGATATTTCAAGCAACGTTGACAACGAAAGCGATTTTAAAAAGTTTTCCGAGTTTATAGAGCAATACAAAATTGAGTGGACTTTTACTTTTGGAAATCACGATTCAGAAGGGAATTGGAAAAAATCCGAAATAAGCCAATATCTTCAAAGCTTGCAATACTGCTCCTACCAAGACGGCTTTGTTGTGGAGGAAAAGGAAAACGATATTTATACGCAAGGCAGCTATGGCAACTATTTTAAAAACATTCTCAACGAAAAAAATGAAACAATAATGTCGCTTTTTATGCTTGACAGCAATATGTATATAAACGATACTGAAAATAACATCGATGGTTACGCAAACTTTAGGGACGAGCAAATTGCGTGGTATGAGACAAGCGTCAAGCAGATTGCCCAAGACGTAAACGGAGACCAAAATAAAGTGTTGCCGTCGCTTGCCTTTTTCCACATACCTATGGAGGAGCAAAATTCCGGCAAAAAAATAAACGGCAACAAGTTTGAAAAAGTATGCTGTTCCCCTGCGTCCGACAAGATGTTTGAAAAGATGGTTGAGCTGGGTTCAACGCGGGGTTGCTTTTTTGGACACGACCATATGAATAGTTTTACCACGCAAAACGCAGGCATAAAGCTTTCTTACGGTTATAGCGCAGACCATACCATTTATTTTGTTCCGCAAAAAGGCGGTACAATAATCAGCATAAAAAACGATGGAAGTTTTTCCATTCAAGGGATATACCGCAACTTTGGCATAGGCAACGTGAGAATTACAAAAGCCTTTTAAGGAGAGATTATGCAAAAACTTTTTTACAAAAAACCCGCTCGCTTTTGGAAGCAAGCCTTACCGTTGGGAAACGGATTTTTGGGGTTTATGGTGTATGGTGGCGCAACGACAGAAACCATAGCGGTAAACGACGCAACCCTATGGTCGGGATACCCTAAGGACCAAGATAACCCCGAGAGCCTAGAATATCTTGACAAAGTGAGAAAGCTTATTTTTGACGGCAAAAACGCAGAGGCGGATACGCTGGCAGAAAAAAAACTTATTGGGCATTATAGTGAATCGTATCTGCCCTTAGGTAGAATTAAAATCAATTTTAACAAGGTCGGCAGAGGGGACTATGGCAGGCAGTTAGATTTAACAACCGCCGTTCATACTGTAGAAAATAAATTTATAAAAAGGGACGCTTTTGTATCGTATCCCGATAAGGTTGGCGTTTATCATATCGAGGCGAAATCCCCGATAGATTTCACTATACGGCTTGACAGTAAACTGAAAAGTCAAGTCGTTGTGGACGATACAATCAATTTAGTCGGGCAAGCGCCCGATTACGTCGCGCCCAATTATCTTATGACGGAAAAAAAGCCGATTAGATACGACGAGGGAAAGGGTATGGCTTTTGCTATGCGCGTCGTGGTAAAAACCGACGGACAAAGCTATACAAAAAATGATAGATTATTTGTTAAGAAAGCAAAGCAAGCCACAATTTATGTGGTTACAAATACAGGCTTCATAGGCTTTGATAAAATGCCGATAACCGACACCAACTATTGTCTAAAAAACTGTAAAAAGCAATTTAAAAACAGAGTTTGGGATTACGACAAAATCAAAAACTCGCACATTGCGGACTATCAAAAACTATATAATCGGCAAGCTGTAAATTTTTCAACCGGTAGCGATTTGCCAACGGATAGGCTGGTAAAAAACGCAAAGAAAGGGTTTGTCGATACCGCCTTGGCAGAGTTATTTTACAACTTTGGAAAATATATGACTATCGCAGGCAGCAGAGAAGGCGGGCAGGCGCTTAATCTGCAGGGCATTTGGAACAATTCTACTCGTCCGCCGTGGTCTAGCAACTATACAACAAATATAAACGCCCAGATGAATTATTGGGGAACCAGCGCCATAAATCTTGCGGAGTGCTTGGAGCCGTACATCAATATGGTTTACGAGGTTATGCAAAGAGGTAAGAAAACCGCGCAGATAAACTATGGTTGTCAAGGGTTTGCGTGCAACCACAATGTGGATATTTGGAGAAAAACCGCGCCCGTACAAGGGGATAGCAACTATATGTATGCGCCTCTTTGCGGAGTGTGGCTTGCAAATGAGCTTTTTGAACAGCTGTCTTATGGACAGTTGGAACAATACAGGGCAAAAATTGAGGAAATTGTCAAAGAGGCGACGAGGTTTTCAAGCGACTATCTTGTGGAGCGCGACGGCTATTACGTCACGTGTCCGTCGGCTAGCCCCGAAAATGTTTTTTATCATGACGGAGGCAGATGCAAACTTGATTACGCAAGCAGTTTTGAGCTGGGAATCATCGCGCAAATTTTTAAAAACTATTTACAGATAGACAGCGCAAGCGATTTTGCCAACGAAATAAAGGAAAAGCAAGCTAAGCTGTATCCATTCAGCGTGGGCGAGGCCGGTATATCAGAGTGGCATACGCATTACGATACTCCCGAAAAGGGGCATAGGCATTTTTCACCGTTGTACGCATTACACCCCGCCAGAGTTTTATCCTACCATAAGGATAAGGATAAAGAGCTTATTGAGGGCATCAGAAAGCTATATCATATCCGTTTGGACAATGTAAAACAATATTTCGGGTGGAGCGGAGCTTGGGCAATTAATCTTGCAGCAAGGCTTCACGAGAGGGATACTGCAAAAAAAGTTATCGACGCAATGATGTCTCACTCTGTTTTTTACAATTTATTTGACGTACATCCGCCGTTTTTGTTTCAAATAGACGGAAATTTTGGGTTTGTGTCGGGCGTAAATGAGATGTTGGTGGGCGTGGACGACGGTATTATCGAGCTTTTACCCGCGCTTCCAACAGAATGGAAAGATGGTAGTGTTAAAGGTATGAGGACTGTCGGCGGATATGAAATAGATTTTTATTGGCAAAATGGCAAGGTGGTAGAGGCTGAAGCCAAGGGTAATGGCGTTGCCAAGCTTAGAAATACTTCCGCCTTAAGTAACTCTATTAAACTAAAAAATATGGAATTGGTGTAATATGAAAACCTTAACAAAAAAGAAAAGAGCATTAATTATTATTGCAAGCGTAATAGTTGCGTTGGCAGTTGTTATAGGCAGCTTCAATATTTATTTTGCAGTTCTGGGAAGCAAGCCTCAGGTTGGACAAGCGGAGGGGTACGCGTGGGCGGAGGAAGACGCGTTTACAAAAGATAATATCACTACGCTGGATATGGGCGCCGATGATTTTAAAATTTTGTTGTTAACCGATATTCATCTAAAAAATCACGGTTCTTTCGGCGCGTGGTTTGGGATAAACTACATACTTGACGGCGCAAGCAAAATCGCTTTAGATAAGTTGGTAAAAAATACCGCGCCCGATTTAATTGTTATTGCAGGGGATACCGTTTTAACCCAACGAAACGATATTGAATACGAGCGTATCATTAAACAACTTGACGGCTACAAAATACCTTGGGCTCCCGTGTTTGGAAATCACGACGACGAGGGTAGAGCCGACAAGGCAAAGCTTGTAGACTTATTGTCCGCAAGCGAATATTGTATTTTTAAATATGGACCCGCCGATTTACACGGCGCGGGAAATTATGTAGTGGAGCTTTCCAGAAACAATAAGGCGGAATATCTTTTGTTCAATATGGACAGCGGAAGCAGCTTGGAATTTACAGCTAAAACCGAGGGAATAAATCAAAAGCAAATTGATTGGTATAAATGGAATATGGCAGGATACGAAAATGAGCTGGGCTATAAACCAAAGAATATGGCGGTCTTCCATATACCGATAGCCGAGTATAAAAACGCAAGCAATTTTGAGCTTGGAATGAGGGAGGAAAACTCATGCCCGGAAAGCAATACCAACGCAATCGCCGAGGCTATGCTGGCAAGCAACGGCACACATATTTTTGTAGGACACGACCACAACAACAACTTTATCGTTGATTATAATGGAATAAAGCTTGGTTATATTCAAAAAAGCAGTTACAACTGTTATTTTAAATCAGGTATGACAGGCGGCACTCTGCTTACGATTGATAAAACTAATCAGGTTAAAGCGGAGCTTGTAAACTTTTAGGATAAGGAGAAAATTGTGAAAAACGTTAAACGAATGAGGATTCCGTTTTTTGCGCCGTGGGCGGTGATATCCGCGCCCTTTAGCAAAGAGAAACACTATATTGAAAACGACGCCATTTGCTATGACGTCAAGCCTAATGAATGCTATGCCAATCATATTGAAATGGCAGGAAAATATTGCGCAAGCATCATAAGCTACGGAGTTGACAAAAAAGCAAATCTGCGCATAATGCGTCACGCTGTCTATCCAACGCTTAGGAACTATCCCAACAATACGCACAGCAGTTTGGATTTCAATTTCAAGCAGTATACGCTGTTTATAAACAACGAAAAGCAAACCGAAAAAGTGGAGAAGTTTATTTTTGACGGCGTCTTAAAAATTGTTTCCCGTTGCGACGGATTGACAATTATCAGAACAATTTATCCTACTTCCACGAAACTTGCGCTATGTGAAAATTTGGAAATATGTAATCCTACGCAAAGCCAAAAAAAGCTTAAAATCAAATTACCCAAGCCTAAGATAACCTCTCCTAAATACGGGCAAAACTATCAAAGTTTTAAATTTAATATAAACTGCGACAAGCAAAGCCTTGTTTTAGAAAGCAAGCAAACTGTTTTAATAAGCTTGTCCTACTGCGCAAGCGTATTCTGTGACAGCGTTGACGTTGACAATAAATTTGAGCTTGAACAAAGGCTTAATTTTTTGTCGGAAATGAAATCTAAACTCATCGTAAACACGCCTAATCCTCAAATCAATTTGATGACGTATTATGCAAAAATCCGCGCGGCAGAAAGCATATTTGTCACAAAAGGCGGGCTTATGCATTCCCCCGGGGGTGGAGGCTATTATGCGGCAATCTGGACTAACGACCAATGCGAATATGTAAATCCGCTATTCGGGTATTTGGGATATGAGCTTGGCGTGGCGCAAGCAAAAAACTGCTATGATTTATATAAAAAATACATAAGCTCCGACAGGTCGTTGATTACCAGCATAATCGCAGAGGGCGACGGAACTTGGCACGGCGCAAAGGATAGGGGCGACAGCGCGATGTACGCCTATGGCGCAAGTCGTTTTTTGCTGACGCTTGGCGATAAAGAAAGCGTTTATTCCTATATAGACTATATAGATAAGTGTTTGGAATATACCTTATCGCAAACAAACGGCGACGGCGTAATCGCTTCAGACAGCGACGAATTAGAGGGGCGTTTTTTAACGGGAAAGGCAAATCTGTGTACGTCGTGTATTGCCTATGACGCGTTGATGTCGGCAGGTTATTTGCACAAGGAAATCGGCAATAGTGAAAAATCAACGTCATATTTTGAGAAAGCAGAAAAGCTAGCTTGCGCTATCAATGCTTATTTTTCCAAAAATATTGAAGGGTTTGATACCTATATGTATTGCAAGGAAGAAACCCACCTGCGTTCTTGGATTGCGGTGCCGCTTGTGGTAGGCATTTTTGATAAGGCGGAGAATACAAAAAACGCTTTATTGTCAGACAAATTGCGGGTTAAAGAAGGGCTGTTGACAAGAAGCGGAGAAAAAACCTTTTGGGACCGTTCAACACTTTACACTCTGCGCGGATTATTCAACGCCGATTTTTCCGACCAAGCGAACGAGCTTTTGAAGGTATATACGCAGTCAAGGCTTTTGGGAGAGCATATACCATACGCAGTCGAGGCTTTCCCCGAGGGAAATCAAGCGCAGTTGTCTGCTGAAAGTGGTTTGTACTTGAGAATTTTTGTAGAAGGCGTATTAGGCTTTAGACCGACAGGCTTAGGTAAGTTTGTCCTAAATCCGCATATTCCCGAGGAGTGGGACTTTTTTGAGCTGGATAACCTACTAATAGTGGGTAAGAAAATAAAAATAACTGTCGATAAAGCAAGAAAAATTCAAGTTTTAAATAAAGAAACAAACGAGGTTTCAACCGTTGACAAAAACGTCGAAATAACCGTGTAGCGAGGATATATTTAAATGACCTAGAAAAACACCCGAACTCGGGTGTTTTTTAATATGAAAATTAGTTTATTTTTCAAAAAGTTTTAAAACCATATCTACAATAAGGGTATGCATAATGTCATAGTCGATATATGAGTGATTGTCAAAAACCCTTTCGTGCGCATAGGATTGGATTATTTCCATAGAAAGATGGATTTTTTCTTTCAAATATTCGGGACAGTATCCAACTTTTTTGAGGGTATCAAACAGACAGATAGTTATTTTTTCCTCTAAATACAAAAATTTATCTCTAACGGCGACGTCGGAATTAGTCAAGGAATGAAGCGTATTGTGGATTTCTGCGTTGTTTTGATGAATTTGAACCGTGATATCAATGATATACGGAACAATTTTATCTAAGTTTAATGGAGAGGTTATGTTGCCGAATATCTCAAACATCGGTGAGAAAATATTTTCAATGTAAATGTCAAGTACTTCCATCAAAATATCCTTCTTATCGTGGAAATAACCATATACAATGCCTGTAGAAACACCTGCAGCCTTGGCAATTTCAGCGGTATTTGTGACAAAATAGCCTTTTTCTGCAAATAACCGATAGCCCGCCTCTACAATTCTCTTTTTTTTATCAATTGAACGTTGTTGTTGTGGATTTCGTATTTTTTCTGCCATAATAATATCCTTTTATATATTATAACGCAATAGATTCGAAAAGTAAATTGTTTCTCAATCGTCAAATGTGAAAATAATTTCATATTGCCAACAAATCGCTTGACAAGAAAAGCAAAAATAACATATAATAAATCAAAATATGAAATATATTTCACATTAAAATGGCCAAGGCTGGCGTTGGCAAAGCTATGGCGACCAAATAATTAGGAGAAACTATTATGGATAAAAAGCTAAGCGAGTTTTCGATTGGAGAAAAAGGAAAAATTCGAAAGGTGAGCGGTGACGGAAGGATTAGGAGAAGACTGTTTGATATGGGCGTTACTCCGGGGGTAGACGTTTTTTTGAGAAAATGCGCTCCGCTTGGCGACCCTATTGAAATTGTTATTCGGGGCTATGAGCTTACTCTCAGAAAGACTGAAGCGGACGCAATTATTATGGAGGTAGAAAAATGAAAAGATTTGCCTTAGTGGGAAACCCAAATTGCGGAAAAACAACTTTATTTAACGCCTTGACAGGTTCAACTGCTCATGTTGGAAATTGGCCGGGAGTTACTGTCGATAAAAAAGAAGGAACATATAAAAAATGCGCCGAGCCGATTTCTATTGTGGATTTGCCGGGGATATATTCTCTTTCGCCATATACGCCTGAAGAAGTAATTTCCAGAAACTATATTTTAGACGAAAAACCCGATTGTGTTATAAACATTATTGACGCCACCAATTTGGAACGAAATTTATACTTAACCACACAAATTTTGGAAATCGACGTGCCTATGGTTATCGCGTTGAATATGATGGACGAGGTGGAAAAAAACGGAGATAAAATTGACACGCGCAGGTTGGAAGAAAAAATTGGAGCTCCGGTTATCAGCGTTTCGGCTTTGCGTGAGACTAATTTGGATTTGCTGATGGACAAGGCTTACGCATTCTCGCAAAAGCCAAGGAAAGGAAAAACTGTTTTAGAGGGAACTTCGCTTATACGCCTTATCGACGACTGTAAAATTGCGCTGGAAGGGCAAGGTGTAGAAAACAGTCTGTTTCACGCAGTAAAGCTTGTGGAGCTAGACGAGTTGGAGGTTAAGGCGCATCCTACCTCAGCCGCTATGGTAGAGGAGTTGAAAAAAACCTTTTACGACGACGTTTTTGGCAATGATTTTGAGGCGATTGTTGCAGATGGAAGATATAAATACATCGCAAAAAATTATTCAACGACGCTGACAAAAAGCATTGTTTTTGAAACAGATAAGGCAAGGGTAACAAGGTCGGATAGGATAGATAAGGTTTTAACTCACCGAGCTTGGGGTATTCCGATTTTCCTTGTTGTTTTGTTTTTGATTTTCCATATGACTTTTTCGGAGGATTTGTTTTATCTTGGCGCAATGGGCGTATTTGAAAATAGCGCTAACGCAGACGGCGCCGTAACTGCCTCCGACGATAACGCGCTAAGCGTCATAGAAGAATTTGTAGGGGGAGTTTCAATACATACTTTTTTTGGATTTGAAGAAGGCGTTTTTTCGCCCGGGGTAATACTTTTTAATACAATGGATACATTTACGGGCTTTTTGACAGCGTGCGTAAAACAAGGGCTGGCCTCCGCGCAAGCAGGCGAATGGCTTTCGGGGCTTATAATAGACGGAGTACTTGGCGGATTATTCGCGGTGCTTTCATTTTTGCCTCAGATATTGCTTTTGTTTTTCTTTTTTTCTCTACTTGAAGACAGCGGTTATATGGCGCGTATAGCCTTTATGCTTGACCGAATTTTCAGAAAGTTCGGGTTATCGGGAAGGGCGTTTATGCCGATGATTATGGGCTTTGGCTGTTCTATTCCGGCGATGATAAACACCCGTACGCTTGCCGACCAAAACGAAAGAACAGCAACTATAAGAGTAATTCCGTTTTTCAGCTGTGGCGCCAAGCTTCCGATTTTAACGGCAATAGCAGGAGGAATAATTCAGCTAACGGGAGTTGGAAATGCAGACATTATCACATATTCGATGTATCTTTTGGGGATAATAGTTGCAATTTCAAGCGTGGTTTTGATGAGACACACGTCAATGAAGGGCGAGGTTCCTCCGTTCATTATGGAGCTACCCGCCTATCATCTCCCTCGGTTTAAAAATCTAATGCTTCATCTTTGGGACAAGGCAAAGCATTTTGTAAAAAAAGCATTTACAATTATTCTTGCGTCCACTATTGTAATTTGGTTTATAAGTCATTTTTCTTGGAAATTAGAGTTTTTAGCAGACGAAAAAATGAACCAAAGTGTTTTAGCAGGAATTGGCGGATTTCTTCAACCGTTGTTCACTCCGTTAGGTTTTGGCAGTCAGCTAGGAGATTGGGGCTGGGTATTTGTCGTTGCGACAATTAGCGGGCTTGTCGCAAAGGAGAATGTAATCGCAACCTTCGGAGCTTTGGCGGCGTGTATGGCTGGCGTAATAATAGACGTTGAAGCCGATGGCGGTATATCGGCGGTTATGGAAGCAATAGGTACAACAAAAATAACCGTTCCCGCATTGCTTGCCTTCATTGCGTTTAATATGACGACGATACCGTGTTTTGCCGCAGTTGCAACAGCAAGAGCAGAGCTACCCACTAAAACGGCTTATAGAAACACCCTATTGTTTTGGATATGTACTTCCTATGTCGTTTCGACAATGATATATATTATCGGTTCGTGGTGGTGGACGTCGTTTATTTTTGCCGTTGTTTGGGTGGCAATTATTATATTGATTGTCCTAAATAACAAAGGAAAGCTTCATTTTTTAAAAATAAAGCTTAAAGGAGAATGATATGAATTGGTGGGAAATTCTTATAGCGGTGACGCTGGCATTGTTTGCCATAATCACAATAGTAATATCAATTTTAAAAAAGAAGCGAGGAAAGACTGATTGCGGGTGTAATTGCGGAAGCTGTCCTTATAACAGTGGCTGTCAGGGAAGTGATAAAGGTAAAAATAAAACAAGCTTTTAATAAAGAAATACGCAGGACAAGATAAGCACGGCAAGGAAGGAAAAGTTTATAAGGTGGAAGCTAATTAAATAACTTTTTACTTTGCCGTTATTTTCTGTCGAAAACTCCTTAAAGGTGATTAAGCTTGCCAAGGACGATACCAACGTACCGCAACCGCCGATGTTTACGGCGATAAGCAAGGGCTTATAATTTGTGACAAAGCTTGAAAGAAGAATGGCGGTTGGAACGTTGCTTATTAGCTGACTTAAGCCGACGCCGACTAACAAGGTATTTTTTTGGACAAGGTATGACAGAAAATTTTGGATTGAAGGAATCCTTGAAACGTTGCCCGAAAAAATAAAAAACAGGCAAAACGTGAGCAATAAAAAATAATCCACTTGAAAAATGCTTTTTCTGTCAAAGACAAAGATTATTGGAATCATCAAAAAGCCGCTCCAAAACGGAACGACTCTAAACACAATTAAAATCGAATACACAAAAAGGATAAAATAGATTGTGGTTCGTTTCCAATCCAACGCGGGAATATCTATATTATCCAAAGAAAGTTTTTCGGGCTTGACAAACAAGCAGGACAGCCCGATAATCATAATCGAAATTAAAAACGGAGGCAGCATCGTCAAGAAAAATTCTCCGTTAGGGATATTGAAATAGTTATACAAAAAAAGGTTTTGGGGATTGCCAAAGGGCGTCAACATTCCGCCGAGGTTTGCGGCGATATTTTGCATTATAAAGGTAAAACACATATATTTTTGGTTGCCGGTGGATTTAAGTACGATAATGCTTAGCGGTAAGAAAGTGATTAAAGCCATATCGTTTGCAATGAGCATCGAACCCACAAACGTAATAAAAATCAAAGCCGTTATCGCCGACCGAGTGTTTTTAAAAATTACGACGATTTTTCTTGCCATAATGCGGAAAAACCAAATATTTCGAAGCGAGCATATTACAAGCATCATACAAAACAAACACGTCAAGGTTCTGTAGTCGAAATAGCTTAAATATTTCCTATCGAAGGGCACGAAGATACAGCTTATCCCCGCAAATATTAGGGCAATTACGAAAACGACGTTTTTATGTAGAAAGGTTTTTATTTTATCTAAAAGCCGTTTGTTTTTATCGGCGAGCGAGCTATCCATAATTTATACCTCAATGTATTGAAAGACATTCTATCATTACCATATTACAGTGTCAAACAAAATGTTGAAAGAAAGCTTTTTGGCGGAAAACTATGATATTTAGTTGCGTTTTCGACATACTAAATGACGGTGGAGATTGATAAATGCAAAAGGTATTGTATAAAGACAGGATTGAAGATTACAATGATTTTATAAATCCCGATACAATCGAATATTTAGACAGACACTTGACGGAATCCTTTGAAAGCTTTTCAGAGTTTGATTTAATGACTTTTCAATGGTATGAAACGCCCTCAAGCGGTAAGATTGCGCCTTCAATTATCATATATATTGACAAAAATGATTTATTTATTTTTTGTTCCAACGAGAAAACCTTTGAAAAATGCAACGCTTTGCTTTGTGAGGATAAATCAAACGAAAAGGCGCTATATTTATTTTTTGTTGCCTTGTTAGCAGGCGAGGCAAAGCAGTTGGAAAACTATGAAACAGTGATTTCCAACGCAGAGGATTCTGCCTTAAGAAATACAAGACGGGATTATTTAAACAAAATACGTGATTTTAGAAAAGAGCTTTTGAGGCTCAAACGATATTACGAGGAGCTTAATACCATAACCGATTTTTTGACGGCGAACGACAATGAAATGTTTTCCAAGGACGGGGTTCGACACTTTGCCATTGTGCATAACCGAGTTACGCATTTTTTGGGGTGTGTGGCAAGCTTGCGTGATTACGTGACGCAGATGCGGGAGGCGTGCCAAAGCCAAATTGAGATTGAGCAAAACAAATTGATGAAAATTTTTACGGTTGTCGCCACCATTTTTTTACCGTTGACGCTTATAGTCGGGTGGTACGGTATGAACTTTGAATATATGCCCGAGCTTTCCTGGAAATACGGATACCTGTTTGTGATAGTAATTTCTGTCGTGTTGTGTATTTGCTTGATTTGTTGGTTTAAGCATAAGCGATGGTTTTAAAAAACAAACAAGAAATGGCGTTTTAATTTTATCATACTGCGCATATTAATTGTATGGCATACAGTATAAAAGGGGCGATATCTTTCGGGCTGATATATATTCCGATAAGCTTAACGCCGATAATAAAAAGAAACGATATATCTTTCAATATGATAGACAAAAACACCAATTCAAGGGTTCAGTATGTAAAAATGAGCGCAGAAAGCGCTGATATGAAAACTTTGAAAAAAGAAGACATTGTCAAAGGCTTTGAATACGAGGACGATAAATACGTTGTTTTTACCGATGAGGACTTTGAAAAAATTAAATCGAAAAAAGACAAAAACATAACCATACAGCAATTTATAAATTCCGACGAAATTGATTCGATATATTATGAAAAGGCTTATTATGTCGCGCCTTCAGGCGCAGAAAAAGCCTATGAGCTTTTGCTTAAGGCTATGGACGAGGAGAAAAAAGTGGGCATTGCAAAGACGGTTTTTGGAAGCAAAGAATCTTTGATTGCAATAAGGGCTAAGGACGGACAGATGATTTTAAATACGCTTTTTTTCCACGAGGAGGTTCAGCCCAATCCGCATAACCAAAAAGACATAGAAATAAGCCCCAAAGAAATACAAATGGCGAAGGCTTTAATCGAGGGTATGACGGAGAAGTTTAATATTCAGCTTTATGAGGACGAGTATCGCAAGAAAATTCTTCAAGCCATTGACGACAAAATTGCGGGAAAAGAAATAGTCGCCCCCAAAGAAAATGACAACTACAACAAGGTTACAGATTTAATGCAGGCTTTGGAAATGAGCCTAAAGACTGCCACCAAACAAAAACCGCAGTCCAAAACCACAGCAAAGAAAAAGGCGCAGATAAACTGATGAAAGAGCTTTTAAAATATAACGAAAAACGAAACTTTGAAGCAACTACCGAGCCCAAAGGCGAGATTGGAAAAAACCAAAACGGAAAGTTGGTTTTTACCGTTCAGCATCATATTGCCAGTCGGGACCATTTTGATTTTAGGTTGGAGTGGGACGGAGTTTTGTTAAGTTGGGCAGTGCCCAAGGGCCCGTCTTTTAATCCTAAGGATAGACGTCTTGCCATACAGGTAGAAGATCACCCCTATGATTATAAGGATTTTGAAGGCGTAATACCGCAAGGTCAATACGGAGGTGGAACGGTAATGCTTTGGGATTACGGATATTATGTTCCGCTCAAGCCTATGGACAAAGCTTTAGAGTACGGACTTTTGGAAATTGAATTGCACGGTCAAAGGCTGAAAGGAAGCTGGAATTTAATTAAAGGCGAAAAACAGGAAGAAAATCAGACAATATGGTTTTTAGCAAAGGGCAAAGACGAATACGCCTCAGAGGACACGGATATTTTTGCTTATGATACGGGTGTGTTGTCAGGGAAAAAGATGGACGAAATCGCAGCTTCTGACCAAAATTCCAATCTTCCCTTCGAGGAGCTGGATATTATGTTGGCTTTGCTGAAAAAAGAAGTCCCGCACGACGACGAAAACTGGCTATATGAAATAAAATACGATGGCTATAGGATAGTGGCGTTTATTGAAAACGGAAAGGCGCGGTTGCTGAGCAGAAACAAAAAAGATTATACGCAGAAGTTTTTAAGCATAGCGCAATCGCTTGAGAAAATGGCAAAGGGAAAATCTATGGTTTTAGACGGAGAAATCGTTGTCATTGACGAAAAAGGAAAGACGGATTTTCAAGCTTTGCAAAACAGCCTGAGGGCAAAAACGCACGCGCGTTGCTCTTACGTTATATTTGACATAATGGCGCTGGGCGCTGACGACCTGCGACAAAAACCGTTGACGTACAGAAAAGACATTTTAAATAAAACCTTAAGCGATTTACCAAAAAATCTTCAGATAAGCAGTTATGTTATCGGCAAAGGGCGAGAAACGTTTGAACTGGCAAAAAAGATGGAATTTGAGGGCATTGTCGGAAAGAAAACCGACAGCCAATACTCCGGGAATCGAAACGGGAACTGGATAAAACTTAAATGTTACGCAAGGCAGGAGCTTGTCGTAGGAGGGTTTGTCACCACGCCAAAGGAACCGACGTTAAGCTGCTTGCTTTTGGGATATTAC
>CAZSAC010000032.1:0-1592 GCA_964604875.1 uncultured Bacteroidaceae bacterium
TTTTCTCTGCTGCTCGCACGCCATCTGCCGAAAGCAAGAAAGCTTAGGGACAAAGTAAGGCACTCAGTTGCTTGTTTCCGCAAAGACGCTAACTAAAGCAGTTGGCGTATTTTACTATGTCAAAGAACGGGCGCTTACCATAAAAAAATTAATATAAGACTTGTAAAATGCACCAATCGGTGATATATTATAATTATGTATAAAGAGGCGTTTGCAAAAAATTTAAAAGAGTGTATTGGAAACAATAGCATTTATAAGGTGGCGAAGGAAATTGGAATTCCTCAACAAACCTTATATAGATATGTTTATTGCCAACGTGAAATAGGGCTAGAAAATCTTTGTAAAATAGCTGATTATTTTGATGAATCAATTGATGATTTAGTAGGGAGAAAATAAAGTGTTGACAAAACGCAAAAATTTTCAATCTTTGCTAAAAAAAAGACGGCGCATTTTTACGCCGTCTAACATTTTATTTAATTGCAATACATTCACATTCTATCAACACGCCTTTGGGAAGCGCTGACACCTGAACGCACGAGCGAGCGGGATACGGCTTGGAAAAGTAAGAAGAGTATATTTCATTAACAGCAGAAAAGTTGTTTAAATCTGTCAAAAAAACCGTAGTTTTCGCAACAGCGCTTGTGTCCAAATTAAGCTCGGCTAATATGCCTTTTATGTTTTCAAAAACCCGATGCGCTTGCTCTGAAATGGTTTGCGGTACGGAACCGTCTTTGGGATTAACGGGAATTTGCCCTGACAAGAAAACCATATTTCCGCAGTCTATAGCTTGTGAATAAGGGCCTATTGCTGATGGCGCATTTTTTGTTGTAACTTCCTTTATCATTGCGTATCTCCTAGTTTAAGTGTTAAAAATTAAGGATAAAACACCTATACTTCAAATTCAAATTATATTGCCTTGTGTAATATTTCCCCAAATTTCTATATTTTAAGCAATCTCCAGATAGAGCCTTTTGTTATCATAAAAACTAAGTCTATCAACCAAACTATCCAAAAGCCTGTAAACAAACGAATTATTCCTGCAACAATTTTGCCCTCTTTAAAACGCGTCAATACACCACAAATCCATGCGGTTATTGGAATGATTGCCAGTATTATGCTGACAACACGGCTTAGTCCAAAATAGTCTTTGCCAGCTTTCTTTTTCGCCATATATACAACCTCCGTTTTTTTTATTATATCATAACATATGTTGATTTTCTACATTATAAGAAAAAAAGAAAATCTTTTTAGTTTTTTAGTTGACATATTTTTGACTATATATTAAAATAACTATGCTTTAAACAATATTCCTCCTTAGCTCAGCGGTAGAGCATTCGGCTGTTAACCGAAGGGTCGTTGGTTCAAACCCAACAGGGGGAGCCAACAAACAGACGCAATTATGCGTCTGTTTTGTTTTACCCCTTGGGTTTAACCCTCTGTCGCCAAGCGACAGCACGCAAAGCGTGTACGCCCCTTGGGTCGTTGTGCACGCTCGCCCGAAAGCCCGTCTGGGGGCAAGCCCGTCGCTCGCTGTTGGCAAACCCAACAGGGGGAGCCAACAAACAGACGCAATTATGCGTCTGTTTTGTTTT
>CAZSAC010000032.1:1692-20136 GCA_964604875.1 uncultured Bacteroidaceae bacterium
CGCCAAGCGACAGCACGCAAAGCGTGTACGCCCCTTGGGTCGTTGTGCACGCTCGTCGAAATGGTGTAGAGGAGGGGTAGGTCATTTGCCTAGCTTTCTCTTCCAACGAGATAGTCTAGCGTGACGCCTAAGTAATCGGCAATTGTTATTATAGAAAAGATGTGAGGGTCGGAACCTGATTTCCAAGTGGTAAAATATGAATCCTTGATTTTTGAGTTTTTTGTCATAAAGTAACGAGTTATGCCTTTTTCTTGCATGACAAGCCGTAATTGAGGATAAAAGGCAGGGCACGGTTTTGGCTGGAAGTCTAAAACACATTCATTTCTTCCAAATAAAAAGTCCAGTGAGCAGTTGAAATAATTTGCAAGCGCAACCGCATTAGAAAGGAGAATATTCTGCGTTCCTTCACACCAAGCGCGAATGGTTTGTCCTGATATACCGAGGTTTGCGCCAAGTTGCTGGGATTTGATGTTTTTTTCAAACATAAGCTCTTTTAATCGTTCACTGAAAGATGAGAAATTATCCATGTAAAAGACTCCTTTAAATTATTATCCTAGAAGCGCTTGCAAAACGCTTGCAATGCAAGTGCGTCTGGGATATAATTTTAATTAACAGGAGGAAATATATATGGATAGCGAATTAATATATAAAATAGGGGAAACGATATTGTTGGAACTGGATGAAATAGAAAACATAAATTATCCAAGAGGAAAAAATTTAAATTTATTGATTTTGGAGTTAAAGAACGGTCAACTAATAAAGCTTTATTTAAAAACAGAAAAAACAAAATAGTTTTACTTTCGAATTAGAGGTGCTTACACTAGCGTCTGCGTTCTTTGGGTACGGGAAATTAACTTATCTTGACACAATGGCTTATTATGATATAATAATTATGTGGCCCGCTGTTTACAGCCACTTAAAAAAAGAATGAACTACAAAGTAGTTTGCTAAACCAGCACTTTGAGCTTTGCAAAAAAAGTGTAGCGGAACAGAACCATACATTTAGGTGTATGGTTGCACCACTCTCGATGAGAAAAACCTCAGTGCAACTCTGGGGCGAGGGGCTAGCTAAAGTAAAACAGACACATACTTTGCGTCTGTTTTTGCAATTTTGCGACTTGATTTGCGGTTTATCATATGATATAATATTTATACAATTTAGCTTAATAGTGGAGTAAGTGGATGGAAGGGATTAAAAATTTTAGAGATTTAGGCGGATTGCCAACGCAAGACGGACGCAAAATAAAAAAAGGTTGTTTTTTTAGAAGCGCTGCGTGGGATTTTGCTACAACAGAGGATTTGGAATATCTTAAAAAATTGGATTTGGTGAGAGTTTTTGATTATCGTGACGCCAACGAAGGGGATTCTTCTGCGCTGAAAAACTATGAAAAGGTGGGGGTTAAACACGGAAATTATCCGACAGACATTACATCGGGCAAGCTTTTTAAGTTAAATAACAGCGGTTGGACAAGGGCATTAATTGTCATAAAAGACGAGGACGTCCAAAAATTTTATATACATTTGCCTTTTAATAATGACGGATATAGGGAAATGGTACGCGCGCTGGAAAATGGAGAAGTTCCGTTTTTACAGCATTGTACGGCAGGCAAAGACAGGGCAGGGGTTGGAAGCGCGCTTTTAGAGGCGATATTAGGCGTAGGTTATGAGGATATTGTTGAGGATTATCTTAAAAGCGAGGAAGTAAGAGATTATATTAGAGAGCTTATGTCCAAAGAAATTCCTGTGTTTTTAAGAAAACGATTGGTAAAACAATATGAACCGTTATTCGGCGTAAATCGTATATATTTGGACTCGGTAAAGAATGCTATAATAGACAGGTACGGAACTTTTGAAAAATATCTGCTGGCAGAATACGGCTTGACGACAAAGAAAGTCTTAGAGCTTAGAAATTTATATACAGAGTAAAGGGCAAAATGAGTAAGGAACAAAAAAATCTGGCGACAATAATTATTGGGGCGGTTGTAACGGTGAGCCTAACCGTTTTACTTGCTCCTTTGGATAGAATGCTTGATATTAGGGGGAGCAGTTTTTATTCGTTAATGTTTTTTATGGCGATGAGCCTCGGCGCGTTAACGACTTGTACCGGTTTTGCCTTATTGTTTGACAAAAACAATTTGCATCACGGGGTTGGCATAATTGCCGAAGTAATAATGGTTTTAATCACGGGGTCGCTTATATTCAGCGTAATAAATTTATTTATGAGCGACGGCGATTTAATAATAAAAATTATGAACTTATTGATAGACAGCTTTGATATTTCAGCCTGGTTTTTTGATAAATTGTCATAAAAAAACCTCCCGATTTGGGAGGTTTTCATTTTATAAAAATTTCACAAACAAAATTACAATGTAAGCGGCGTAAGTGGCCAGTAGGGCAAAGCCTTGCCAACGGCTAAACTTGTTGAAAACAAGCGCGGGGAGCACAGCGATTGCGCCAACCGCCAAGCATATAGGTAAGTCAAGCAATAAGCCTTGAGGGCTGATAATCAGGTTTCCGCCTTGAATCATTGCGCATATTGGAAGAATAAGCGTAATATCGATAATATTTGCGCCGATAATATTTCCAACGGATAGGTCGTGTTTCTTTTTTACGATTGCGGTCAGGGTTGTGACAAGCTCGGGTAGGGAGGTGCCGATTGCAACGATAGTAACAGCGATAATCCCCGATGGAATATTTAATATGTTGGCGAGAGCCGTTCCGTTATCGACAAGCAATGCCGCCCCTCCAACGATACAAGCGGCGCCTACGGCAAAAACGGCGATGTTTTTTAGAATTACCTTTTTCTTATTGGAAACGTCTGCGGAAGGTTTTTCCTCGGGTTTTTCAATAGGCTCCAGTGGTTCTACAGAGGATTGTTTTTTGCCTACAATAATGTTTTCTATAACGAAAGCGATAAAAATAGCCAAAACAAAAAGGCTGAGCCACGCGTTCAAGTAGCCTTTCAGGCAAAGGATATAAAGCAATAGGATAGCTCCAACCATAGCCAAGCCTTTAAACATATAATTTTTTCTTTTTATGACGTGCGGCATAAAAATCAAGGAAATCGCAAGGATAAGACCGATATTTGCAATAACGCTTCCCACCGCATTTCCAACAGCCATATCAGCTTCGCCTTTCGCCGCTGCGATAATAGAAGTTAAAAGCTCGGGCATTGTTGTGCCTAAACTAACTATGGTCGCGCCGATTATAAACTGAGGAATTCCGGATATTTCCGCTATGTTACTGGCGGCGTCTACAAACCAATCTCCGCCTTTAACGATTAAAACTATGCCTACTACTAGAAGCAATATTATCAAAAAGATTTCCATTTTTTGTTGATTCCTTTCTAAAAAAAGATTGTCCAAATTTATAACGTATAAACGTTATCATACATTTTTGCAAAAGTCAACGTCAGAAAGGCTTAAAATCCACACCTAAACGCAATTAAATTATAGGGTTAAAATAATTGCATTATTTCTTTAGATACTATATAATAGTTTAAGATTATTTTCTTTATAATAGATAATTGAGGAGATTATATGAACAAGAAAATCATATTGCTTATCGCTTGTATATTAGTGGGTCTATTTGCATTTACGGCGTGTAATACTTATTCTCAACCCGCTATTTCCGGCGCAGAGCTTAACGCTCCGGTTGAAAGCAACGGCGGACTTGTGGTTAAGCAAGGCAAACATATTTATTTTATTAACGGTTACGTGGGCGCCGATGCCGATAACACATTTGGCACTCCATATAAATCTGCTTTAATGCGCGCGGAATTGGATTCCAACAATAAAATTGTCGCCGACAGCCAAGTTGTGCTGACGCCATTTAACATTTATAGCGGAAGCACGGAATCGGGCATTTATATCCTTGATGGTTGGATGTATTTCGCCACTCCTAATACAGAGTTGGACAGAGATGGCAATGTCAATACAACATATTTAAACTTTATGCGTACGAAGCTTGACGCAACAAAAACTGAGCATTTATATACCGCCTCCAGCAGAAGCGTAAGCTATGCTTTTACTAACGGCAGGCTGCTTATCAGCGATGCGGGTGAGCTTTTCTCGATTGATTTAAACGCAAAGAAAGTCGATTCGGAAAAAAATTATGTTTCAATCGCGGATAGAGTTTCTGCCACAAAATTTATCTTCAACGGCGGAAGCTATAACGATTATGTTTTAACCACAAGAAGTCTTACCGATGAAGATAAAGGCAAAACATTTAACGAACTTTGGGCTATCAAAGCCGACGGTTCTCAAAAGATTAAATTAATCGGCGGTACAAGCTATACGAGTGTTGATACCGACGTAAACAACACCTATAAAATTGCGCTTTTAAACTATATAGTTGAAGGAAGCAAAATCACCATATACTATACAAAATCCATTACCCGTGGCAGCGGAACGGCAACCGTTACAGGCGTTTACAGCTATACTTTTGACGGCGCGTTTTCGGAAATTGACAAAACCAAAGAAAAACAACTTTCCTATAACACCGCTACAACTTTAACTCCTATCGGAGAAAACGGTGGCGCTCTTGTGACGGATAGTTCAAAGGTTACCCTTATCAAAGCGGGCGACAACAATTTACCACAAGAAATGACCTACGACGAAAAGACTGTTATTGCCAAAGCGGTAACTGTGAAGTTTATTAAAGACGGCTATGTTTACTATACGGCAACCAGTTCTATAGCTCAACTTTATCGCTTTAAGCTTGATGGCAGCGAGGTTGAACAAAAGGTTTGTGATTTTACTCCGCTGACTACTTGGATAGGCTCGGAAGTTATTGGCGATTATTTCTATTATCTTGACAGCACAACAAACTACACCTACAGATATGACTTAACTAAACTTGACCAAAAGGTGGAGCTTGTGGGTAAGATGACTGCCGAGGACTACAAAACCTATATTGAAAAAGACGAATAATATTTGGAAATAAAAATAAAAAACGCTATTTTAGACCGTTTTATCTAACGGTCTAAAAAAATATTTTGGTATTCGACAAAATTCGACACGCTTTTCAAAAAAAAAGTATTTTCCTACGAAATTTTGGGTTTTAGACATGTTATAATTTTGCTAGTTTTAAAGGTTTTCCACTATAGATAGGGAAGTACAAATTAATTGGGAGGATTTATGGAAAAAACGATTGTAATTGCAGATGATAACGTATCATTTACCGAAGGACTAAAAAACTATTTTGTCGAATTTACAGACTATACCATAGCAGGCATTGCCGCTGACGGAATGGAAGCCGTCGCAATGGTTGAAAAATTAAGACCGGACTTTTTGCTTTTAGATATAGTCATGCCCGAGCTTGATGGTTTTGGGGTGCTTAACGCTATTTCCGCAATGCAGGGGAAACGTCCAACGATTGTTATGGTATCGCAACTGGCGTCAGACGGGTTTGTAACAAAATCTCTAAAACTAGGCGCAAGCTATTTTATGGCAAAGCCATTGAACAATGAAAAATTATGCGAATATTTAGACGAATGCTTAGAACCAATTTCTATTAGACCGGCGATAGCCGATATTAAAAGACGTGACGTTAGGGCGGTTAAAACGCTTGATGAAAAAATTGCAAATATTTTTATATCGGTGGGGATTCCCGCTCATATCAAAGGTTATCAGTTTTTGAGAGAGGCTATTAAAATGGCGGTGGACTCTCCTGAAATTATCAATAGTATAACCAAACGGCTTTACCCTTCTATAGCCGATAAGTTTGAAACAAGCAGCAGTAAGGTGGAGCGCGCGATAAGACACGCCATTGAAGTTGCCTGGAACCGTGGCAAAATAGAAAACATAAACAGTATTTTCGGCATAAAAGTTTATTCTGCCAACGAAAAGCCCACCAACGGTGAATTTATAGCCTTAGTTGCAGATAAAATGCTTTTAGAAGGAGCATAATATAATTTTTTAAAACGACGTCACCTCTATGGTGGCGTTTTTTGTTTTTGTATTACAATGAAAAATTGAAAAAACTTATAAAATTTATACTAATTGGCAGATAAATTTGTCTATTTTTAGACAGTAGGTATATTCTTGCTTAAAAAATATAAAATAAAGCAAATAATAGTGAGAAAATAGTTTACAAAATATATGTTAAACAATATAATATACACGAAATTAAAAGCAGGGTTTCTGCAGATTTTGCGAGGTGATTTATGAGCGGATATAAAAAATGTCCCCGCTGTGAGCTGAACTGGATTAAGGTTGAGGAAGATTTATGCGACGTATGCAAGGCAGAACTTAAACTGGGCGGAATTAGTTTAATTGAAGACGATGAAGTCGAAGAAGTGGAAGAACGTATTTGTCCGGTGTGCAAAATAAATCTGTTGGATGAAGGCGAAGAAATGTGCGCCACTTGCAGAGAAGAGAAGCTTGCAAAACTGAACGACGAGGCTGATAAGGAAGAAGAAGACGAAGAAAATGACGACAGTTGGCGTGAATTTGTCGAGGAAGACGGACTAGAAGCCGTAGATGACTCGGAAGAAATTTTGCTGGGAGACCTTGAAGAAGACGAAAGTGAAAAGGATGAAATTCTCGAGGATGAAGAGGGCTTTGACGATTTAGATATTTCTTATGATTACGATGAAGAAATATCCGCCGAAGACGATGACGACGAAGAAGAGGAAGAAGACGAAGAATAATATAAATGGTAACGCGCTGAGTTAATCGGCGCGTTTTTGTTTGGATAACAAAATTTTGGGCATAATTGAATTATGCGAGAAATTAGACATAATTTTGATATAACAAAAGACCGTATCGTAAGGTTGCAGGGTCTAAAACTAAATATTATTGTAAATAGGGGACGAAATAGGCTGGTAAAATACACCGGTATGATACAGGATATTTATCCAAATATATTTACCGTCAAAATTACCAGCGAGGATATTCCCCTTCAATCCTTTTCCTATTCGGATGTGATGACAAAAAATATTCGATTTTTTCAAGACGAAAAATAAAAATTAGTCATAAAGCGGCTCCCACCGATGTAATATATAATGATAGATTTTCAAGGGGGCACATTATGAGCTTTGGATTTGACGAGATTAAGTCGGATTGTATCAAGAAAAATGCATCACGCGAGGTCGTTGTTGAAACGGTAATACCCGATTCCGAGAGCGGCGGAGCAAAAAAGGTCTTAAGCGTTTCTGCTGACGCAAGAGTAGTTGGGGTTGACCAAGGGGCCGATTCTGTGCGTGTTTACGGGCGCGTAAACTATAAGCTGGTTTATATGTCGGCAGAGGACGAAGTTAAAGGGCTGGACTATTTTTCAGACTTTTCGGAGACAATTAAAACAGAGGGTATGCAAGATAGAAATTTTGCTTCTATCGCTGTTGTCGATACCGATACGGGTTTGAACGGCGGAATTAAACTTTCGGCTGCGTTGGAAATTTCATTATTTGGAATTTATGATTTCAATATTAATTGCTTGACCGGCGCCGAAGAAAACTATTATGTCGAAAAAGAAACGGTAGAACTTCAGAAATTTGTCTGCGACGTAAACGCAAACGCCGTTATCGAAGACGAATACGACGTTAAGGCTGACGTGCAAAAGGTCTTGTTGTTTGACGCTGCGTGCTATATAAGCGATTTTAACGCAGGCTTAGGAAACGTTCTTGTAAGCGGCGGAGTATATGCAAACGTAACATATATGTCCGACGGCGAGGTTTATACCGTGCCTATTAAGACTGCTTTTTCTGAAGAACTCGAGAACCCGGAAATCGGTATCGGACAATATATCACGGGTGAATGTTGTATAAAAAATTCCAAAGTGGTTGTCACCGGCGTAGAAGGCTCAAACGTAATCCATATTGAAGTTGAAATGGAAATTAAGCTTAAGGTTTTTGCGGACGAAGAGCAAGCTATTGTTACGGGGTTGTTCAGCGTTGATAAAGAAATTGATGAAAAAAGAGATAGCTTTTCTTGTGTAAAATTCGAGGGCGTAGGTTTTTATACGGATAAATTAAGCGGCACTGTTATGCTTGAGCCCGAGATGGCTCCGATAAGAAAGGTCATTGGCGCAATTTCCCCAAGAAATACCGTTACGCAAGCCTATGTAGAAGCGGGAAAATTGATTGCCGAAGGCGTTGTTAGCGCAAAAGTATTCTATATAGAAGACGACGGGCTAAACAGCGTTAACGTTGAAATCCCTTATTCGCTTGAGCTGGGCGATTGCGATTTAAAAGACGCTCAAGTATTTGCAAAGGGCATAATAACCGATATGTCCGCAAGAATGAAGCGTGATAAAGAAATTGAGCTATTTGCTGACCTTGCGTTCTTTGTAGTCAAATTTGTACCAGTGGAGTTCAATTATATTTCAAATGTTGAAGAAGTAGGCGATAAAGAAGAAAGCAAAGCCACAGTGAGCGTATATTTGGCAGAAGACGGTGAAACAATGTGGAATGCAGCCAGGGCATTGTCGGCGCGCCCAGACGTCTTAAGAGCGCAAAACCCCGACGTTGTCGAGCCTTTTAAGAACGGAGACAGGATAATCTTCTATCGTCAAATAAACTTTGAATTTTAACTACTATACTTATTCCCAATATTATGATAAAATAGTCTTACAGTCGTAAGGCTATTTTGTCATATGGAAAAAGTGTTTGAATGCGCGAAAGCGAAAATAAACTTAACCCTCGACATTGTGGGCAGAAAAGGAAACTACCATCTTTTAGATATGGTGGTTGCCTCCATTTCTCTTGCAGACGAGGTGGAAATTTCTTCCCGAAACGATAAAAAGTGTCTATGCTTTATGGACGGCGCGCCTGTCGATGAATCCAACAGCGCAATACGCGCGTGCAAGATGATGCAGCAGCAGTTTTTTTGCAATGGATTTGATATAATTATAACAAAAAAAATACCTTATTCGGGGGGATTGGGCGGTTCGACCGCAGACGGTGTGGCGGTAATAAAAGGCATTGCAAAGATATTGGATATACCCCGAAATAAAATAAGCAACGATTTTTTAATTGGTCTTGGAAGCGACGCTCCCTGTATGTATGACGACGGCTTAAAGCGGGTGCGTGGCTTGGGTGAAATTGTTGATAAACTGGATTATTTGCCAAAATACAATATAGGTATTATCGGAGGAACAGGTGTTTCTACACCTCAATGTTACGCCAAATTCGACCAAATGAAACTCTCCGGCGGTTCAGCTTCTTTGAAAGTACTTCATAGCTTGGAAAAGGGCGAGTTGGATTTTTATAAATATTTTTCCAACGATTTAACCCTTCCCGCAATAGCGCTTAATCCCGAAATCGCAAACGCTATGGAAGCAATGACAAAAGCTCACGCGCTAAAGGTAAATATGAGCGGAAGCGGAAGCGCCGTTTACGGACTTTTTGAAGGGGAACCCCCTAGTGAATATATAAACACAACCTTCAAATGAAATTTTGCAAATAAAAAAGCCGAAACAAATGTTTCGGCTTAACTTATCTTTTTTAATATTCGATTTAGTGGAAGCGGGCTTTCATTCTAAGCTCCTTGCTTAAAATCCGTTTTCTGATTCTTAACGATTGGGGTGTAACCTCTAAAAGTTCGTCATCGGCGATAAATTCCAAGCATTCCTCAAGAGAATACTTTTTTACCGGAGAAAGACGGAGCGCGTCGTCGCTTCCGCTGGCGCGAGTATTCGTCAAATGTTTCTTTTTGCAAACGTTAACAACGATGTCGCCTAATACGGGTTGAAAACCGACTACCATTCCCTCATATACCATTTCGCCGGGAGTCACAAAAAGCTGACCTCTTTCTTGAGCGTTAAATAAGCCATAGGTAACGGCTTCCCCTGCTTCAAACGCCACCAAGCTGCCTGTGTTACGCCGTGGGAAATCTCCCTTATATGGTTGATAGCTTAAAAAGATGCTGCTCATAATGCCTTCGCCTCTGGTTTGAGTCAGCAATTCACTTTTATATCCAAACAGCCCACGGGAGGGAATATCAAATTCCAACCGCATTCTTTCACCCAACGCTTGCATATGAACAAGCTCTCCGCGTCTGTTGCCCACGCTGCCCATAACCGCGCCTACGCTTTCCTGTGGGACGTCAACAACCAGTCTGTCGATAGGCTCTAGCAAAACGTCGTTTTCACGTTTAAACATAACCCTAGGGGTGGATACGGCAAATTCATATCCTTCACGGCGCATAGTTTCAATCAATATTGAAAGGTGCATTTCGCCTCTTCCGCATACCTTGAAAGAATCTGTGGATTCGGTGTCCTCAACCTTTAAGCTGACGTCCTTTAAAAGCTCCTGATAAAGCCTTTCTTTAAGACGTTGGCTGGTTACAAATTTACCTTCTTTGCCCGCAAACGGACTATCATTGACCGAAAACGTCATTTCAACTGTCGGTTCTGAAATTTTAACAAAAGGAAGGGCTTTGTCGTCGGCAGGGTCTGATACTGTGTTGCCGATGTTTATATTTTCAATACCCGAAACGCATACAATATCCCCGACAGTCGCGCTTTCAACCGAAACACGCCTCAAGCCCTCAATTTGATAAAGGTTTACAAGCTTGCTTTTGAAGGGCTCTGTTCTGCCGTGGAAATCGCTTACAACTATATTTGAGTTGGGCGTCAACGTGCCTTGTTCTATACGTCCTATCCCGATTCTGCCAACATAGCTGTTGTAATCAATGGCGGAAATAAGAAGCTTAAAGGGAAGGTCGGGGTCACCCTCGGGACAATCGATATAATTGACAATGGTGTCGAACAGCGGAATTAAATCCGTGCCGAGCTTGTCCATAGACATACTGGAGATACCTTGCCGTCCGCTACAATATACTATAGGGCTGTCGAGCTGTTCTTCGGTGGCGTCTAAGTCCATCAAAAGCTCCAACACTTCTTCAACAACCTCGCTAACTCTTGCGTCGGGACGGTCGATTTTGTTTACGCATATAATGATTTTCAGCCCCAAGCCCAAAGCTTTACTTAATACGAAACGAGTTTGAGGCATAGGACCCTCAACGCTGTCCACCAAAAGCAAAACACCGCTAACCATTTTCAAAACACGCTCAACCTCTCCGCCGAAATCTGCGTGGCCGGGAGTGTCGATTATGTTGATTTTTTTATCCCTATAATGGATTGCAGTATTTTTGGCCAGAATGGTTATTCCGCGTTCTCTTTCGAGCGCGTTGCTGTCCATAACACGATCTTCCACTTGCTGATTACTTCTAAAAGTTCCGCCTTGTTTAAGCATTTCGTCAACAAGGGTAGTTTTGCCGTGGTCAACGTGGGCGATAATTGCAATGTTTCTTAAGTCTGTTCTTTTCATTTGAAGCCTACTTATATTTAATGTTTTGTATTATATAAGTTATATTAAATAAAATCAAATACTTTAGGCACGTTTAGCCAAAAAAATCAAAAAAAAAGATAATAAAATTGTAAATATCGAGTATTTTCCAAAAAATTATGACAAAATAATTGGTTTTTCGGTTTTGTCGTGCTATAGTAAATACGTTCTATATGTTTATATTGAGAGGAAATTATGAAGAAGGAAAAGAATTTGAATCGCCCGCTTTCTGCGGGAGAAATTGCAACTTACTCCCTCGGCTCGCTTGGACGTGAGTTCAGCAACAACTGCGTAAACGCATTTTTCTTGGTGTATTTGTGCATTTATCAAGGGCTTAATCCGTTGATTATGACGGTGGCTTTTGTTTTGGCAAAGCTTTGGGACGCAATAAACGACCCTATGCTTGCAACGATGGTAAACAACAGCAAAAAAAGCAGATTCGGACGCTATCGTCCGTGGATGCTTATCGGCGCAATTATCAACGCTGTGACGCTGTTATGTATGTTTATACCTCTGGGCGAAGGCGCAAGCGACGGGGCGAAATATTTCTACTACATACTGATGTATGTTCTCTGGGGTATGTCGTTTACGGTTCTAGACGTGCCGTTTTGGTCAATGCTTCCAACAATCGCAAACACCACCGATGAACGCAATAAGGCAAGCTCAATGGCAAAGCTTATTGGCGGTTTCGGCGGATTTATGGTTGGTATGATTGGCACTTCAGTTATTCTTCCAAATGTCTCCAAAGGGATAGGAATCACAAAAGCATATATGATTTTAGGCTTGGTTGCAGGCGTCATAATGCTGGTTTTCGTTTTGTTTACCGTGTTAGGAAACAAAGAAAAATACGCCATTCCATATGAAAAAGTTGGACTAAAAGAGATTATTACAATGTTTAAGGAAAATGACCAATTACGCGCGTATTCCTTAAATTTGCTTATGTTTTTAATCGGGACAACCATTGCGTTGTCGCAAGTGCTATATTTGTATATCTATTGCTATGAAGACGGCGCAAATTTTTTAGACAGTTCCTATAGCTACACGTTGTTTTGGGTTATAGCTTGTACGGGGCAAGGTATCGCGATGTTCTTCTATAATCAGCTTACCAAAAAAATTCCCAGAGAAAAAATTTACGGGATGTCCTTTTTCGGTTGCATTATAAGCTATGTGCTTATGTTCTTGGTGTTCTTCATTTTGAAACCGGGCAACTATATTTTAAACGCAATATTAGTGGCTTTATCGGGCGCATTCTTGATGACGGCAAGCGGGCTAAACCAAATAGGAAGCACAGTTATGATTGCCGACGTCGTGGACTATGGCGAATATAAAAACGGAAAACGTGGCGACAGCGTAATATTCAGCGTGCAAACCTTGCTGACTAAATTCGCAGGCGCTATAGCAATGCTTATTTTGGGTATCGGTATTGCGGCTGCGGGACTGCCCACAATCAGCGACGTTCCGCTGACTGACGCAAATGGAACATATGTTAAAAACGTGTCTTTGTATACAAACGACGATGATAAATACATGGTTAAGGTATCAAGCTATGAAGAAGACGGCAAGGTATATTTTACCAATTTGGAAACCTTGGAATTGCTTTTAGCTAATCCCGATTACGCAGATAAAATTTCTATCTTAATCGAGTCAGATGACGCGGTAGCGATTGCCAAAGTCAACGAGCTGGGCGTAGGCGCAAAAGTGTCCACGGAAAACACGGAAATTATTTCGCTTTCCAGCTTGACGATACTGCGCGCGTTTATGTTTTTGATTCCGATACCGTTGACGATAATAGGCTATTTCTTCTACAAAAAGAAATATTGGTTATACGGCGAAAAATATGACGAAATTAAAGCTACTATCGACGAAAGACGACGTTTATCGGGCTTTGACGAATTTGGTAATCCTATAGCTACGCCAGAAACTAGCGCAATAGAAGAGCTACCCAAAGCAGAATAACAACAAAATACGCAGGCAACAAGCCTGCGTTTATTTTTGGATAAAACTTTATTTTTTGCGCACAATGCAATTATGAGAGGTGTTTTATGATAACAATAATTGCGATAATCTTAACAGTAATCGGCGCGCTAAACTGGGGTTTAGTTGGAGCTTTTAACTTTAATTTGGTAAGTTGGATTACTTTTGGAAATCAAATTGCTTCAACAATAATTTATATAATTGTTGCAATTTCGGGGCTATGGCTATTGGCGTATCTGCTTTGCTCCAAGGGACAAATCGGAATAAAAATTCATAAAGAAAACGACAAAGATACTTTACTCTAAAGATATTTTGTAAATTTCAATTTCAAGTTTTCCGTTTGTTTCAGCTTTTTTTAAGAGTTTCCCTCCGTAAAACAGAGGGATTTTCTTGCTTGCAATATTCCGTCTGTCAACAGGATAAATCAACTCGGGTATTCCCATATCTTTAGCAAGCGTTATAAGAGCGCCGACGGCTTCTCTGCCATAATGATTGCCGTGGGCAGACGTTTTCGTCCAAATGCCGAGTTCGGGATATTCGTCCTGAATTTTATGAAGTCCGCAACAACCGATAAACTCGTTATTTTCGCTTAGCGTAACGGCGTAGGTATATGACGTATCTTCTTCACGCGCAGAAATTGAACTTGTGATAAAAGCCTCCGTTTCAAAAATGGCTTTGGGAGTCTCGGGTAACATATATTTTGTAACTTCATCTGTAAAATTTGCAAAAATTTCTTGTAAATAATCCATTGATAGGGGAACAAGCATCAGCCGTTCGCTAAAAATATTCTCGTATTTATTCATATTACTCCGCAAGCTTAAAGCTTAGTTTGTCTATTATATCTTTTTGTAAATCGATTCCATTAAAAACTTCTTTGATTTTAAGCCCTTTATCGGTTAGCTCAAAAACGCATCGCTCGGTCACATAAAACACTGTTTGCTTTTTTCTCAAAGCCTCTTTAGCCGAAAAGCTGATTGAACGGATTTTTTCTTTAAATTTTGGTACGTCGCCTTCTTTTAGAATGTCAATAACCCCGTCTTTTTCTGTGGCGACAAGCCCTTTTGCCGTAAAATTTAAACAAAAAACAATCTTTTTTGTGGCGCAGGTAATATTTGCAAACCCACCTATTCCGACAAAGCTGTTTTCAAGGTCGTGCGAGTTGACGTTTCCGTGGCAATCTACCTCAAGCGCGCCCATAAAACAGGCGTCTAAGCCACCACCGTCATAAAAATCAAACTGAGTCGCCATACTGCATATCATATCAGCGCCGATGGTCGCCCCAAACGCCACTCCCGGCGCGGGGACTCCGCCAATACCGCCCGATTCAACAGTGGTGGTAATATCCCGTAATACCCCTAGCTCGCTTGCGTATTTGCCAACTTTTTCGGGTATGCCGATACCAATATTGATTATATCGCCGGGGCGTAGCTCCCTAGCCGCGCGTTTCCCGATGATTTCAGCGGATACGTCGTTTCCACGCTCGCGTTTGCTTCTGGAGGTGGTAAGCTGGGACATATAAAAATCCATATGAGTGGGCGGAACGTGTATATCGCCCGATAATGCGGGATTATAGCTGTCAATGCGGTTTTTGTTTACAACAACGGCGTCTACAAGTATCCCGGGGACTACTATAGAGCCAGGCCTTGTAAATTGGTGGCTGACGTTTTCAACTTCCACAATAACCTTTCCGCCGTTGTTTTTTGTCGCTTGAGCCACGGAAAGAGCGTCAACGGTAACATACTCGCGTTCAAAGCTGATGTTGCCAGACGGGTCAACTGTCGTGCCGCGAATAAAGGCTATATCCAGTTTCGGGGTTTCAAATTTTAAATATTCCTTACCGTCAATGTGGATAAGCTCGACTAGCTTGCGTTTGGATATAGAGTTGAGAGCGGGCGTTCCAAACCTAGGGTCGACAAAAGTGCCAAGCCCAACTTCAGACAGATAAAAGGATTTCCCCGACGCCGCCGCTCGTACCGTATGTGACAATACTCCCAAGGGCAGATTATACGCCTCAATCTTCTCCTCTGTGGCAAGACGCACCATTTCAACCATACCCGCGCAATGCCCTGCAATAACCTCCTTCACCGCGCCTGCGGCAATATAGGGCTCAGCAAAGCGGGTTTTATCCCAAATGCCAAAACCTGCGCTACAATATAGCCGCAAGTTTTTAGGGTGACCCTCTGATGTAAAGCTGCGATAGACCGCTTGATGCAACGCCTCGGGATTTGCCAGACCGATAAACGAATTGATACCAATACAGTCACCGTCATTTATTAAACGAATAGCTTCGTCTGCCGACATTATCTTAAACATATGTCACCTCTTAATTTATTATATATCCTTAAATTAATTTTTGTCAATAATCTATCTTTTTGGACGAAATAGGAATTTATATAAAAAAGTTTAATTTTTTAGATATTATAGACATTGTTACATAAAATATGATATAATCTTTTTATAAAACTAAGGATACTAGATATGAATAACTCTTATGTCATCACGACCGACGCAATGTCGGATTTATATTTTGGCTACTATGACGAAAACCCAACAGATAGACTGCTTGTCCCTTTTACGATTGCCAACAAACACTACTCAGGCGCGGAAGAGGAACTGTCGATGAAAGACTTTTATAAAATCCTAAAACAAGGGCATTTTATAAAGTCCTCTTTGGTAAACCCGTATGAGGCGGAACAGCTTTTTACCTCTCTTTTAGAGTCAGGCAAAGATGTGATGCATATATCCTTTTCGTCGGGTATGTCGGGTTGCTATGAAAACTTGGTTCCTGTTGTCAGAGATTTGCAAGCAAAATTCCCCGAAAGGAAGGTTGTATTGGTGGATTCGCTTAGTGGCGGCGGCGGTTCCGGCTTAGCCGTTTATTACGCCAAAAAATTGCAAAAGCAAGGCAAAACTATTGAAGAGGTTGAAAACTGGCTTAATGAAAACCGCACGCATATTCATCAGGATTTTATTGTTGACGATATAAAAAATATCAAAAACAGCGGTCGGATTTCTGCTTTCGCCGCGGCAATAGGTTCATTATTGCATCTAAAGCCGATTTTGGAAATCAATAAGGCGGGCGGTGTAAGTCTGTTGGCAAAAGCAATAGGCAGAAAAAAGGCAATGTCCACATTGGTCGACTGCTTTTTGAATTATTATGAGCCCAACAAAAACGATTTTATTATGATAGGGCATATGGACGACGACTCCGAAGCAAAGAAGCTTGGCTCTATTTTGTCAAAGCTTGTGCCCGAGCCTATGAAATATTGCTATATAAACCAATTGGTTTCGGGGCACTCGGGATATAACGCTTTGGTTGTGTACTTTTTGGGGAAAGAAAGAAAACACTAAATTTTTGACAAAAGCAAATTAAATATGATTTCAAAAAGCCTAACGTCGTTAGGCTTTTTTGTTGTTTAAATGATAATAGAACTAGACTATATCTAAGGCTTTACCGCCTTTACAAGTGCGCTTGTACCCAGTCTGTCGCAGCCTAAATTTAAATACGCTTCGGCGTCTTCAAAATTTTTGATGCCGCCGGCGGCTTTCATTTTAACGCCTTCTCCGATATGCTTTTTAAACAGGGCAATATCGTCAAGCGTCGCCCCCGCCGTGGAAAAACCCGTTGAGGTTTTTATATAGTCCGCCTTTGCAAGCGTAACTAATTCACACATCTTTATTTTTTCTTCTTCTGTCAAAAGGCAGGTTTCAATAATCACTTTTAAGACTTTATCTCCACATTCTGCTTTTACTTGCTTAAGTTCATTTAAAATTTTATCATACTGTTTATCTTTTAAATCGCCAATATTTATCACCACGTCTATTTCGTCTGCGCCGTTTTTAAGGGCATTTTGCGTTTCAAAAACCTTGCTTTGCGTGGTATTATAGCCGTTTGGAAACCCTATAACCGTGCAAATTTTAAGCTGATTTTTATACCTTGCTTTGACGCGTTCAACAAATGAGGGCGGAATGCAAACTGATGCCGTCTGATATTTTATGGCATCGTCACATAGCTGCGTTATTTCTTCCCAGGTTGAGGCTTGCTTTAATAATGTATGGTCAACGTGACCAAGTATCTTTTCGTAATCCATCATTTCACCTTCCGATAGCTTTTTGTCAATGTCCCCAGCTGAAGCTCTAAAGGCATATCGCCTTTCTTTCCTCCCCAGGGAAGCGTACACTCCACCAATTCAAATATTACGCCGTCTCCTGACTTTGCAACATACGCGTATCGCACAGTCGCCCCTCCGCTTTTAAACGTCGCGTTTTGGATAACCGAAAAACCCTCTTGCTTGCATTCGCTTATGGCTGCGTCCAAATCCTTAACCGCGTACATTATGTGGTGGATTCCTTCACCCCGCTTTTTAAAAAATTCCGTATAGGTGTTTTCTTCCCCGCGCGTTTGTATAAGCTCGATTTTCGTGTTGCCCTTGCCACCATAATAAAGCGTCACGTGACAGGCTCTCTTTTGCCCGTGATAATATAAATCCAATTCGCCGTCGCACACTATCTCCCACCATTTTTTGATGCCAAATAAACGGCTATATCTGCTTTTCGCTTCTGCGATGTCCTCAACAACAATTCCTATATGATTGATTTTTCCTAGTTTCATTTTGCGCCTCCATATTTGAGTATACTTGAAAATTGCGCATATTGCAAAACATTTTCAGCATTCTAAACTAGTTGATTGACAAGAAAAAGAATAATTGCTATACTAACAAACGAAAAACAGCTTTGGAGGAATATCGAAGTGGTCATAACGAGGCGGTCTTGAAAACCGTTTGGGTGCAAGCCCACGGGGGTTCGAATCCCTCTTCCTCCGCCAAAAATAGACAATCAATTAAGATTGTCTATTTTTTGTGCTCAAAAACGGGATTCCCACGCAACTGCGTGACGGCTCCGCCTAGAACCCCCGACGGGGCTGACGCTCGCCACAAGTAGGGCAAAGGGCTTGCCCGTTGCTCGCTATTCCGTCGCTCCGCTCCTTACGAATCCCTCTTCCTCCGCCAAAAATAGACAATCTTAATTGATTGTCTATTTTTTGTGCTCAAAAACGGGATTCCCACGCATACTGCGTGGCGGCTCCGCCAAGAACCCCCCGACGGGGCTGACGCTCGCCACAAGTAGGGCAAAGGGCTCGTCCGTTGCTCGCTATTCCATCGCTCCGCTCCTTACGAATC
>CAZSAC010000033.1:0-19799 GCA_964604875.1 uncultured Bacteroidaceae bacterium
CCCAGAAATGAACTTAAACGTATTAAGGATAAATTCCGGGCCCAATATTATGAGGTAAGCGAGGAAACAAATGCCTAAACTTAACGTCAATCCCACCCGTATGGAATTAAGGCGGTTAAAAACCCGTCTTAAAACTGCGGTAAGAGGGCATAAGCTTTTAAAAGATAAGTCCGACGAGATGATAAGACAGTTTATGGTCTACGTTCGCCAAAATAAAAAACTGCGCGAGGAGGTCGAGACGGAGCTGGCTGACGCGCTCAAGGCGTTTATGTTGGCGAGGTCTGTATCCTCAAACGCAATTATTGAGGAAGCTGTTATGATGCCGTCAACGGAAGTTGAAATTGACATTTCCAGTGATAACGTTATGAGCGTGGACGTACCGTCGATTAAAATTGTGGAGCATTCGGGTATGGATAAATATCCTTACAGCTTTGCAAGCGTAACAAGTGAACTGGACAATTCTATTTCAACCTTATCAACGCTTTTGGTGAAGTTGGTTAAGCTTGCAGAAGTTGAAAAAACTTGTAATATGCTCGCCAACGAGATTGAAAAAAACCGTCGTCGTGTCAACGCATTGGAATATGTTATGATTCCGCAAACGCAAGAAACCATAAAATATATCAATATGAAGCTTGACGAAAATGAGCGCGCGTCGATTATTCGGTTGATGAAGGTAAAAAGTATGATTGAGGCAAAACAAAACGAAAATAATTAGTTTTCTTTTAACGCAAGGGTTTCCTTGCGTTTTTTTATGGAAAAAATCATATTGGAGGTATTATGAATAATCAAAAAACCAATAAACATAAGATGAGATTTATATCGACGCTTGTTGTAACAGAGGCTGTAGTTATGCTTATTGCGATAATTTGCGCATCATACTTTGGAACCTTTGCCGCAAAGCAAGAGCCTTTTGACGTGTCAAAGACAGCGATAAATAACGAAATTAGCATAATGAATTATAACGTCCGTTGCATAGCGGTACAAGACCTAGGCAAGAAAAGCTGGTTTTATAGGGCGGATTTGATTGTTGACCAAATAAGAGATACTGCCCCTGATATAATCACTTTCCAAGAGGTTACCGCCGTACATCTTTTGTATCTGCAAAGAAATTTGCCGGGTTATGATTATGAAATTAAATACCGTGACGATACTTTGATGAGTGAGGGCACTCCGATATTTTATAGAAAAGATAAATTTGACAAAATCGACGTTGGAAGTTTTTGGCTGTCGGAAACCCCAGACGTTATGTCTAAAGACTGGGGAGCGGCTTGTTATAGAATTTGTTCGTACGTTATTTTGAAAGAAAAATCCACTTCAAAAGAGTTTGTTTTGTTTAATACGCACTTAGACCACGTAAGCGATGAAGCAAGGACAAAGGGTATTGACGTAGTTTTATCAAAAATTGCGCAATTTGGCGGAAAACCCGCAATTTTAACTGGTGATATGAATTCGTTTGAAGGCTCGGTAACTTATAATAAAGCCGTTGCAACCTTTGACGACAGCAAATATATTGCAGCAAGCTCCGACACTGGTATAACCTACAACGGTTGGGGAAACGCCACGGAAAAAGTATCGCCGATTGATTTTTGTTTTGTTTCAAAAGGGGACTTTACGGTATCGTCTTATAAAATCCTTGACGAATTAAAAAACGGAGTTTATTCCAGCGACCATTATCCCGTAGTTGTGAAAATCAATTTAGTTTAAATAAAGTTTAAGCCCCCGCAAAATGCGAGGGCTTTATTTTTATATTTAATAATCGATTAGATTTCGCCTTTAATAAACTTTAACACAAACGCCATTGTTTTTTCATTGTTTTCTTTGGCGCATTTCGTGTTCCAGCCAAGGCTGTAGCAGTGGTTATCCATAAATTTTTTGCTTCCGTAGCTTTCGCAATATACGCCAAGCTTGTTCAGTTTTTCAATTAGAGTTTCGCTTTGACCGCCACAGAAAAAGTCTTTCCCCGCATAGGTTATGAAAGACTTAGGGAATTTTTCATTCACATAGCCGATTGATGAGCAGACGTCCAGATATTCGTATTCTTTTAAATTTGCAAGTTTACAACCCGTCAAATCAATCAATAGACATTCTGCCAAGTTAAATAAAACTTTTTGTCCCAGAGCCTTTTCAAGGTCATATATGCCACAGTTTAAAACTGCCGCGCTAAGTTTTGCTTTTGTGCTGACGCCATAACGTTCTTGTAGGGAAGGGTTTGTGGAAATGACGGCAAGCATACCTGAAAAATATGCGCCCGCGCTGTCGCCGGAAATGATAATTTTATCTAAATCCAAGTTATAATTTTCTGCGTTGTCGCAAATCCAATTTAGCGCGTCGAAAAGTTGAGTAATTGGCGCGGGAAATTTATATTCGGGAGCCAAGCCATAGTTTGCATTGACAACAAAAAGCCCGTTATGAGCGTACCATAAAGATTGCGCTCTGCGATAGTGTTTATCGCCCGCTGTAAATCCTCCCCCGTGGATATAGAACATCACGGGGTATTTCTCGCCGTTGTTGGGTTTAAAATATGTATCTAGGGTACAAGCTTTATCATCTGCGTATGAAACGTCTTTAGAAATTTTAATTCCGTCGGAATACTCTCTTATAAGTTTTTTCCGATTTTGTTGTTTATCGAATAGTTTGTCGATTGCCTTAAAAATTACAACTGCTTTTGACGCCATTTTTTCACCTCTTCATGTAATTATATTAAATTATAAAGCTATATAGGATTTTAATCAATTAAATAACGTCATTTTTTTGAAATATGCGCCGTTTGATGCAAAATACTATATAATATTGCGGAATTTGTCATATTTAAACATAAATCGGCATTAATAATATTAGTAAATTCGAGGGGTATTATATGAAAAGATTTTTAGCGATTATTTTGATTATTGTTACCTTATGCGCTTTCGCTGCGTGTAATAAGGACGACGAAAAACTGGATTTGTCACAGTGCGTGAGTTACGCTCAAACTCATTTATATACGGGAGAAAATGCAAGCTTTAGCGTGAAGGTAGAAATCGGAAAGAAAGAAGAGCTTTTTAACGCTAACGGCAAAACCGAGAACGTAATGGAATTTGCAACCGTAAAAGTTACTCCGCTAAATTTGGATTTAGCAAACAAAGCCTTCAGCTTTGAGCTGATAGGAGAGGGCTTAGACGTAAAAGGCGATTTGAAAAAGGACGTTGTATCAAACGCATACGTTGCGTCTGTTGACTTGGGCGAGAACAAGGATAAAATCACCGGGATTAAGATTATGTACGACGACAAAAAAGTTGATATTCCGCTAACAAACCAACTGACGGGAATGTTAACTTGGCAACAAGTTTTGGATATAGCCGCAAAAGAGTTTGAAACAGAAATTCTTGCAAATTTAGATGAAGACGGAAAACTACCCAGAGAAATTTGTATAAAATTTATCAAAGATAAGAGAAATCCCGACGCGCCGTATTATTGGTATGTATCTTTTATAGCTGAAAACGGAAGCTATTGGGCGTTGTTGCTTGACCCGGAGACTGGGAAGGTTGCAAGTAAAAAAGCATAAGGCGCAAAGAAAATCTATCACGCAAAAAAATCCGCAACAGTTGTTGCGGATTTGCTTTTTATTGTTAGTCCAAATTAGAACAGCCACAGCTTTCGAGGAAAGCGTTAAAAGCTGCTTGACCTACTTCGTCGTTTTTGAAAACGGCTGTATTTTCCAATATTTTGATGCACGCCTTGTTTATATATTCAATTACGTACTTTTCTGCCAAGGATTCTTCTATCGACGTACCATAGTCGTTTACCAACTGCATAATCATACCCAAATGCTTGCTCATAGGATGCTTAGGCTCTGCAATTTCTGCAAAATTTACGGGGGATTTTCCTGTTAAATAATCACGAATTGAATACGCTTCAGTCGAAAGTCTACCCGGCAAAATGAACAAGCCCATAGCTTCAATGATGCCGATGCCTTCTTTTTTTATGTTATGCAAATCTTCCGTAGGGTGGAAAATGCCAAAAGGATGTTCCTTATCGGTGCGGTTGTTTCTTAAAATTAAGTCTACAACATAATTGTTGCAATCGTCAAATCTTGCGATAGGAGTGATAGCGTTATGCTGCTCGGAGGTTTTTGCGATAATGCCAACGCTTTTGTCCGTATAGTTAAACCACTCTTCAATAATATGCTTTATTGCCTCTAAGATGTCTTCTCTGCTGGGGCTTTCTAACCTAATAACAGAGTTGTACCAATCCGCAATAGCAATTTTAACATTCAAAAATGACTGATGAACATAGTTTTTGCGGATAGGAGCTTTTAAGGCAGGCAATACTTTGGAACCGCCCTGATAATGGTCGTGTGATAAAATACTTCCGCCGACAATCGGTAATGCGGCGTTACTTCCGATAAAATAGAAGGGGAATAATTCTATAAAATCGAAAAGACGTTTGAAGGTGTCCAAATTTACGGTCATCGGTCGGTGTTCTTCAGCGAGGGCGATACAATGGTTTTGGAAATAAACATAAGGAGAAAATTGGAAATGCCATTTTTCTTGATTAAGTTCAATAGGAATCGTGCGTAAAGTTTGTCTCGGAGCCTTTGTTAATGAGCCCGCAAAGCCGACGTTCTCGGCGCATAGCGCGCATTTAGGATAGCCTGTTTGAGGCGCCTTTTTTAGCGCGGCGATTTCTTTGGGGTCTTTCTCGGGCTTGCTTAAATTGATTGTTATTTGAATATTTCCAATATCTCCTTCAGCTTCCCACTTTATGTTTTTATCGATGTCGCAGTTTCTGATATAGTTGCTGTTGACGGAAAGCGTGTTAAGATATTTTGTTGCGGCTTCAACGTCGTCAGTGGCGATATCCTCAAAATGAGTTATAACCTGATAGGGAGTTGGCATTACAATACCCATTATGCGTGTTTCAAATAGCAGAACCTCTTCTTTTTGGCACAGCTTATTTTTTATTGCATAGTCAACCATTTCGTTTAGAAATTCTTGTAAAGGGCGGTACGAGCTTGCCTGCTGTGCTGCCGGCGCGTCTATTTTAAAAAGGTCTAATAATTGATTTCTTAAAAAAACTTTGTTTTCATAGAGCATATCTAGGTTGTCTTCAGCGTAGCGTAACAGCTCCTCAATTAAATTTTCAATTTGTTTTTTCATAGCAAAACTCCTTGTATTTGTTAAAATCTATGCGCTTTTATTGCGCTTTTAATTGTCATATGTTATAATAATAAACAATATTTGTTTAAGTAAACTTATTACACATTACACATTGAAATCAATTCTACCTATATTATTGTAAAATGGCAACAAATTAAAGGGAAATATGGAAAAAATTATTAGCAAAGCTCAAATTTTGGATTCTAAAAACTATTTTGAAATCTTTGAGAAGATTTACGGGAACGTGGCTTCCTCGAATTTGGTTCGTTACGTTGACCTCTATGACGAACACGTTAAACGCTTTTCCTCAGATGGTTGGTTCTTCTCGTCGTCGGGACGTATTGAGGTTATCGGAAATCATACCGACCATAACAACGGTAAAGTGCTTACGGCTTCTATATCGGTGGATACGCTTGCATTTGTATCACAAATTTCAGAAAAACGCGTTTGTATTTCCTCTTGCGGATACCCTGTGTTTTCGGTGGATTTGGCAAATTTAGATGCAGATAAGTCAGAGCAAGGCACAAGCGTATCGCTTGTTAAGGGCGTTGCTAAATGGTTTTTGGATAACGGCTTAGAAATCGGCGGGTTTGAGGCGACAATGGTTAGCGGCGTTTTTAAGGGCGCAGGCGTTTCTTCTTCGGCTTCCTTTGAGGTGCTGATTGCTGAAATTTTTAATCAATTATATAACGACGGCAACGTGAGCAAAATGCAAAAAGCTATTGCGTCGCAGTTTGCCGAAAATATATATTTCGGAAAGCCGTGCGGTCTTATGGACCAATCCGCTATTGCGTTGGGTGGTATATCAATGATTGATTTTAAGGATACATCAAAGCCCGAGGTGGAAAGCTTTGCTTGGCCATTTGCAGACGAGGTGGATATTTTTATTGTTAACACGGGCGGAGACCATAGCGACTTAACGGACAACTATTCCGCCATTCGTTCAGAGATGGAAGCAGTTGCAAAATGTTTTAATCAACATTCGTTGCGCTTTGTGGACAAGCAAGAGTTTTTGCGGTTATTGCCCGATTTGCAAACCAAGGTAAGCGGAAGGGCTATTCTTAGGGCGATGCACTACTATGATGAAAACGAGAGGGTGGAGAAGGCGGTTGAATGCCTTAAAAACAAGGATATTGACGGATTTATGAAAATTGTAAACCAAAGCGGTGAAAGCAGTTATACTATGCTTCAAAACTGCTACGCCGAAACAGATAAGGCGCAACGTATTCCGCTTGCATTGGCCATTGCGAAAAATCAAAAAGGGGTTATGGCGGCAAGGGTACACGGCGGTGGTTTTATGGGTACAATTCTTGCATTTGTCAAAAAGTCGTACTCTAACGCATTTTCTGACGCCTTAAAGCCCGTATTCGGGGCGGACAATATATTTAAACTCACTATCCGCGACGTCGGAGCAACCGAGGTGGAAATTTGATAAACACACTTTTTTTGGCAATCAATCCTATCGCATTTGAAATTGGGAAAATACAAGTCAGATGGTATGGTATTATCCTTACATCGGCTATGGTTGTAGGCTTATTTTTGCTGATTTTTATGGGCAAGAAAAAAGGCATTTCTTCAGATGACGCGTTGGAGCTCTTTTTGTGGCTTGTTCCGCTGAGCGTGGTTATGTGCCGTGTCATATACGTCATCGCAAACGACCATATTTATGGATATTTCCCTATAGCAAGCTGGGACGACTTTGTGAATGTTATTGCAATTTGGGACGGCGGTATTACAATATACGGCGCAATCGTGGGTGGAATCGCAGGTATTTTATTGTGGTGTAAAAAACGCAAAATCAGCCCCGCTATCGTTTTTGATATTTGCGTTCCGGCGTTGCTGCTGGGACAAAGTATAGGTCGCTGGGGGAACTTTTGCAATCAAGAAGCCTATGGTCAACTGGTGACAAATCCGTCGTTATTCGGGTTGCCCTGGTCGGTTTATATCGACGCAAAACAAAATTGGTTTCAAGCAACGTTTTTATATGAATCCGTCATAAATCTTATAGGCTTTGTTTTGTTTATGCTGCTTTGGAAAAAGACAAAGGTCAGCGGAGTATCCGTGTTTTTCTATATAGCGTGGTATTGCACGGTACGTTTAGTATTAGACTTTTTAAGAGTGGACGGGTTATTATCTACCAAAATAGCTTGCGGAATCGGTATTCCGTTGGGCTTGACTCTTGGTATACTTTATTATGTAAAAGGACTTAAAAAAATAAAACACGAGCAAGTTAAAACAGAAATTGATAATTTACTTAAAGAGGAATTTTAATTATGAGAAATTTAACCTTACTTACCGATTTTTATGAGCTTACGATGATGTATGGCTATCAAAAATGCGGTATGTCTGACAATATCGCTGTTTTTGATGTTTTTTACAGGGGCGGCAACCACTTAAACTATGCCATGGCGGCAGGGTTGGAACAGGTGGTTGAGTATATCCAAAACTTGAACTTTGATTCCGACGATATCAAATACCTCAGAGGGCTGAAGGCGTTTGACGAGGATTTTTTGAAAGCGTTGGAAAATTTTAAGTTTACAGGTGATATTTACGCAGTTCCAGAGGGGACGATTGTTTTCCCGTATGAGCCGATATTGACGGTTAAGGCTCCGCTATTTCAAGCGCAACTGGTTGAAACGGCAATTTTATGTATGGTCAATCATCAGACGCTGATTGCGACAAAGGCGGTTAGGTTAAAACAAAACACCAAAGCTCAAATACTTGAATTTGGTTTGCGTCGCGCGCAAGGACCTGACGCAGGGATTTACGGCGCAAGGGCGGCGTATATAGGAGGTTGTCGCTCAACATCCAACGTCTTGTGCGGACAAATGTTCGGTATCCCCGTCAAAGGTACTCACGCTCATAGCTGGGTTATGAGTTTCCCTGATGAAATAACGGCATTTAGAGAATACGCAAGGCTTTATCCCGAGGGCTGTTTGCTTTTAGTGGATACCTACGACACCCTAAAAAGCGGAGTTCCAAACGCTATAAAAGTTTTTGATGAATTAAAATCTCAAGGTCATAAACCACTTGGAATAAGACTGGACAGCGGTGATTTGGCATATCTAAGCCGAGAGGCGAGAAAAATGCTTGACGATGCCGGTTATGAGGATTGCTTAATCTTTGCATCGGGTGACATAGACGAGGAAATATTAATCAGTTTGCGCGTAGAAGATGCTAAAATTGACGTTTACGGTATTGGGACAAAGCTTATCACGAGCTACACCAACCCAAGCTTAGGCGGGGTTTATAAATTGGCGGCGATTGAGGAAAACGGCGTTATGGTGCCTAAAATCAAGCTATCGAATACGCCTGCCAAGGTTACTAATCCGGGCATTAAAAAACTTGTTAGAATATACAATAAAAGCAACTTTGCCACGGCGGATATTATCGCGCTGAAGGAAGATAATTTTGACGTCACGCAACCCTTGACCATTTATCACCCCGAACAAGTTTGGAAGAAAACCACTTTTGAAAATTATTCCATAAAAGAGCTTATGGTGGATATATTTAAAGACGGTAAGCTGGTTTATAAGCTTCCCACTTTAGAAGAAATCGGAAAGTACGCCGATGACAACCTTGCAGAGTTTTATCCCGAATATAGGCGTACGGTAAATCCGCAGGAATACAAAGTTGACTTGTCAGACAGCTTATACGACCTCAAAAAAAGTATGATTAAAACCCAAACAAAATAATCATATTTATTAGAGTTTTTTCGACAATCTATGCGGTTTATTGGATAAAATTCGCATTGACTTTACAGCCTTTGCGGCGCACAATATTTATATTGAGTGCTGCGGAGGTTTTTTTGTGCGGAAAAATAAAAGCAAACTGCCTTTTGAATTGGTTAGAAAAGGCTATGATAGAATAGAAGTCGACAGCTTCTTGGATAAACAAAAAGATAGCTATGAAAAGCTGTTGGACGAACATAAACAGTTGCTAGACGATTTAAAATCAGATAATAGCCGACTAACCCAAGAAGTTAAAACCCTTACCGACAGGGAAAACGAAATTAAAAAAGTTTTAGTGGCGGCAACCGAAAAAGCCAATGATATGTCTACAGATTTAAAACTTCAATATGCGTTGGAAATCGAAAGGTTAAAAATATTCCAAGCTAAGTGGACAAACGCTTATGAGGAAATAAAAGAAAGATACCATTTTGATAAGGACGCTCTTAATATGGAAAGCGTTGTTGCTTGTACCTCGCTTGAGATTGAAAAATTGCTATATAAAGATTTTGGAATTCCGCTGTCGCAAAGCGGTGGAGAGGCGGAAAAGCAATTCAAGGCGGAAATGGAAAGGCTGGAAGTAGGACAAGAGGAGTTAACTCGTCTAGTCGCTTCATTGAAACGCGAATTAAAAGAAATATCATAAAATTATCCTAAATTGGCTTCTTCAAAAACCATAAACTTAGAAAAAGGGTTGTAATTATTGAATTGTTCGACTATAATTTGCTTAGGAGCAAATTAAAATGGATACAGTTTATATAATAACAACCCTTTGTCTTTTACCTTTGGTTATAATCACGCTCATCGTGGGAGGGAAGGTAAACCTGACCTTTAAACGATATGCGCAGGTTTTCTCCTCCAGCGGCTTGACAGGCGCGGAGTGCGCAAGACGAATTTTGGATAATGCAGGCTTATACGACGTGCGTATTCAAAAAATCGGGGGTAATTTAACAGACCACTTTGACCCGAGAACGAAGATTGTAAGCTTGTCGGAAACAGTGTACGACAGTAAATCGGTTTCGGCGTTAGGCGTTGCCGCGCACGAGGTTGGACACGCAATTCAATATTCCGAAAACTATGCGCCCGTCAAAATGCGAAGCGCGTTAGTGCCGATATGCGGCTTTACAAGCAGATTTAGCTTTCCGCTGTTGTTGTTGGGTTTAGTGTTGGAAATGTTTTTGGGAGCGGGAAATCTGTTTTCAAGCATACTATTTTTCCTAGGGGTAGGCTTTTATGCGGTATATACGCTTTTTACGCTTATAACGTTGCCTGTGGAATACAATGCGTCAAACAGGGCAAGGGAACAGCTTTTGACGTTGGGGATAGTATCAAACCAAGACGAGCGTAAAATTAAGGACGTTTTAGACGCTGCGGCAAAGACGTACGTTATGAGTTTTGCGATGTCGTTGCTATATCTGTTGAGGTATATTGCAATATTTGGACGCAGACGAAACGATTGAGTTCAAAAAAACCCTCGTAATCCGAGGGTTTTTCATATTATACAATAGAGTTTTTTATAAATTAAAGAGTATCTAAGCCTTTTAAAATGTATTCAAAATCGCCCTCGGAAATTTTTACGGGGACTTGGGTATAGGTGTTGCTGTTTACAATAATTTTCCCTGACAGCCAAACCGATGAGCTTTTGCCTGTGATTTTTTGGTCACGTACGATATTTATCTTTGTGCAGGAATAGCTTTGCGCTGTGTCGTTTACCGTCGGCGCGAGGGTTTCGGTGTTTCCAAATACGCAAGACAGCTTTACAACTCCGTTTTCAGCGGGTATGACGGTGGAAAATCCAAAGGAAAAAGTCGTCCCTAAGGATGCCGCGCGGAGAATGGTATAAAGCTGTTGATTGTCATAGTAAGGCGTAGAGACAGAAGCCGTCGAGGTTGTCGGATTTTCACCCAGCTCTTGAGCGTCGGCATAGGAATATTGCGCCTCGCCATTGTTGTAGACAATTTGCTCCACACGGTAAACGCCGTTTATAAATGATTTTTTAAAGCTGGCAATCGGAGGATAAACCTCTGATTTTGCGCTACCGGCTGAAAATAATACGGCAGTTTCAACAATATCGTTGTCGAAGGTGAGCTTGCTTTCTACTAAATATCCGCTTATATCCTCAAAGTTTTTTGAGCCAACTGTTGCTTGATTGACTTTTTTATAGGTTTGAACATATTCACCCTTAACGTCTGAGCCTGCCTTTGAAACCGTATAGGAAAGCTTTTCGGTTTTGGTATCGTCATTTTGAAGCCAGTTTTGACGAAGAAGCAGTTGGACGGGAGTGGACGAGTTACACGCAGTCAAGGCAAACATCGAAATGACGCAAATTAAAATTAATATAAGTTTTTTCATAATACCTCTTTAATAGCTGTTTTATATTATATCATAGCAATTTAAAAAATCCAAACTTTTTGACTTATAATGTTATTGCAATTGTTGTCTTTTGCTGTTAGAATTAAAAGCAGAATATGAGCGTTAAACTTTTTAAAGCAAATACCGCCTCGCACGCGTTCACGTGTGTTTTGAGGGAGCTTTCTGCAAATCGTGACAAAATCAGCAGAAATGTGGTTATCGTGCCCGACAAATTTTCTCTTTCAATGGAAAGAAACATTTTGTCGCGCCTTGGGATTGAAAGTTCTTTTGACATAGAGGTTGTCTCCTTTACGAGATTTGCCACAAAAAGTTTGAAAAACAAAATAAAAAAATGCTTGACGCCCGAAGGCTCGGTGATGCTTTTGGCGTATGCGGTTTCTAAAGTTGCAGACAGTCTTAAGGTTTATGATAAATCCGCAAAAGTCCGCGGGTTTGCCAACGAGATTTATGCCGTCCTAACGCTTTTACGAAACAGCGGTATTTCCGCCTCGGCGATTCAAGAAGCCTCTATGCAGGCAGACGAGGGGGGCGTTCTGCAAGGCAAACTGCACGATATTGCGCTTATATATCAAAAATATGTGGAATTATTAGAGCAAACACATACCGACAGCACCACAAGACTATACGCGTTTTCGGATTATATTCCCTCAATGCCCGATATTTCTAACACAAATATCTACATCTGCGATTTTTTAGAGTTTACCGCGCCTCAATATGAAATTATTGGGCAATTTGCCCGTTTTTCAAAATCATTGACCATCGGCGCAATCGTTCCTTTTGGCGATGCAAAAAATGCAAGGCTATACCCGTCGTATATGCTTAAGAGGCTAAAAGATTTGTTTGAAAAGGAAAGCATAAGCGTGGAAACGGTTGAGGTTTCGCAAACCTTGTCAAAGCAAAATCAGCATATTTTATCAAACTTTTTCTCATATGAAAAACAAACCGCTAAGGAAGCGGAAAACATAGTTTTAAGGGTTGCTCCAAACGCAGACTCCGAAATAAATTATCTTGCCAAAAAGATAAAAAAACTTGTCATAGATAAGGGCGCGCGTTATAAGGATATGTGCGTTATAACGGGCGATTTAGAGGGCTATGGCGACATTATTTCAAAAATATTTTACCGCTTTGATATTCCGTGCTATATTGATAAAAAACAGCAGTTTAAGGAACAGGCGCCAATTCGGTTTATCATATCAATACTAAATATGATGACGCAAGGTTGTAGTATACAAGCCGTTTTAGAGCTGATTAAAAATCCGATTTTTTATATGAATTGCAACTATAATATCATTGAAGAATTTGGAAATTTTTGCAAGAGAAGTTCTATTGCAAAGGTTGACGATAGCGTTGACTTTGAAAATCAGTTTTTACCAATACTAAATATTATAAACCAAATAAAAAACTGTATCGGAGAGGGCGCAAAAACCGTCGGCGAATTTATATTAGGGCTTAAATGTTTTTTGGAGGAAATTGAGTTTAATAAGAAAATCGAGTTGCTTTCCGACCAACAAAAAACGGAATTTATCAAAGTTAACGCTCAAGTAAGCGAAAAACTTAAAAGCGTCTTTGAGGAAATGGATAATACTATCGGCGATGAAGAAGTGGATATATATCAGTTTTTAAACTGTTTGGAAAGCGTTTTCGATAGGTTGGAAATATCTATAGTTCCCGTGGTTTCCGATTGCGTTTATGTGGGAAGCCCCAAAGACAGCAAATACGATGACTTTGACTTTATGTTTTTTGTCGGCGTTGCAGAGGGAAGTATTCCGTCGTCGGCAAGCGAGACGGCGGTATTGACCAGCCGTGACGAGGAACTGCTTGAAGAGCTCGGCATTGACGTTAGACCGCATAAGAAAGAAAGCGGAAAGTATGAGTTGCTAAATCTTATACAGCTGTTTATTAACGCAAAAAAGGTATTATATTTAAGCTATGCAGAGCGTGTTTCGGGAAGTCAAAGGTTGGCGTCGATATTATTTTCTCAGTTTGAAAATTTGTTTACTTTTAAAGGTAAACCACTAAAACCTGAGGCGGTTTTAGAAGAAAAATATTTGGATTTACCAACGCTATCAATGCAGGAAAGGATAGAACTTTACAAATGGAAATTTGCAACCTCCAAGGCGATTTTTTATGAGCTTTTGGCAAACGTTGCAAATGAATCGCCATTGCCGATTTTTATGCAACCCTATGACGCTGCGTTTGAGATTTTGGAAAGTGATTATAAGCAAAAGCTTAACAGATATTTAATTTCTAAAGACAACAAAATGATTTTGAAAAACAAACAAGGCTTGCTTAATGGCGACAAGTTTAGCGCAAGCCGTTTGGAAAAATATTTTTCTTGCCCGTATAAATATTTTTTGTGTTACGGCGCAAAGGTTCAAAGGGTTCTGGAGGACGGCTTGCAAGCATCGGACGTCGGAACAATTATTCACGACGTACTGGAAAAGTTTTTGTCTGGAAACTATGAAAATATGACGTTGACTGAGATTAAAAAGTTTGTTAAAAAAGCTGTGGAAGAAAAAATAGCTTCTTCAGATTTGTGCAAATTAGACTGGGCAGTTTATGATAATTCATATCAAACCATAAAGAAAAACTGCGTAGTTTTTTGTGATAATATTCGCAAACAAATTTTAAGTTCGAGGTTTAAGCCTTATATTTTGGAAGGTAAAGTTGGGAAATCGGAGGAAGGCGCTCAAATCAAAGGTTTTAAAACGCAAGTTTTTGACAAGGAAATGACCTTTGAAGGCTATATTGATCGTGTGGATATGTTCGACAGATGGTTTACAATTATCGATTATAAAAGCTTTATAAAAAAGCTGGACGTAAAATCTGTTTATAAGGGTGTAAATATTCAACCGATTTTGTATATGAACGCAATTGTTGAGGATAACCCTTCGCTATATCCCGCCGGCTTGTTCTATTTGCCCGTTAAGCCCGGCTATGAAAAGAAGAACTTAAACTCACGCTTTAGAATGAGCGGTTTTGTTTTAAAGGATTCCGAGGTTGTCAAAACGCTTGACTGCTCGGTCGGGGCGGAAGAAAAAAGTGAATTTTACCCCTTTAAATTTAAGAAAGACAATACGTTGTATTCAACGGGAAACTTAATTTCGGATACGGAATTTACGGCGATGTCGAGGTATGTTAAAACGCTTTCAAAAACCGCCCTTGAAGAAATGGCTGACGGTAATATTGAGGCGAGTCCTGTTGAGTCCGCCTGCGAATTTTGCGACTATAACGCCATATGTGAATTTGCTTTCCGCGAAGACTTTTTCCGAACCAGTTTTCCATCGATTTCTGCGGCAAATTTCGACGATATCAACAACGGCAAAGCGTGGAACTGTGATTGCGAGCTGGAGGAGGCTGACAATGACGACTAGGACTTGGACGAAAGAGCAACAAGAGGTTTTGCGCGCCAATGGAAACATCTTGGTGTCTGCCTCGGCCGGAAGCGGTAAAACTACTGTTATGGTGGAAAAAATAAAGGATATTTTGCTTAAGCCCGTGCCGATTGAAAGCGTGCTTGTTTTGTCGTATACGGTTGCCTCCGCCGCCGATATGCGTGGGAAAATCATTAAGTCGCTTTATGAGTGCTCCTGCGGGGACTTCGCCGACATAGGCGTGGCGGAAAAAATAAAAAAACAGATTGACGACATTCCTTTTTCTGACATCTCGACCGTGGATAGTTTTTGCACACGGCTTATAAGAGAGAATTTTCAGCGGTTGGAGTTGGATTCCGATTTCTCGCAAATGGACAAGGAAGAAAGCGATATCCTTAAGCGCCAAACAATGATGGAAATTTTTAACGTCCACAAAAAAGCTAAGGACGAGGTTTTTTCATCGCTATTGACAAGAATGTCAAAAATAACTTCGGATAAAGACTTAACCGACAAGTGGCTCAATCTATATGAAAGCATATATATTCACCCAAATCCGCTTAAATTTATTGAAAAAATTAAGTCGGACGCAAGAAACGGCGGATATAACGATGAAAACCAAAAAATAATTATCAAGTATATTCATCGAATTGCAAAGGATTATCGCCCGTATGCGCAAAAACTTGCTTTGCAGGTTTCAAATGATTTTGTGGCGCAAGTGAAATGGATTGGCGCGATTTTATATACGCTTGACGAAATTTTAAAAATAGAAACTTTTGATGATTGGCAGAGGGCTAAACTAAATTTACCAAGCTTAAATACGCCAAATCGTTCCAAAAATATTATCAGTGAAGATTTATGCGCAGAAATAACTGCGGTGAGGGACAGCGTTAAAACGTTGATTGAGGAGACGAATAAATATCTGGACGTTGCCTTAGAGGGAGAGTCTATCAGCGAGTCGCAAGAGCAGACGTTGAAGCTTTTGGATATTATTTCAGAGTTTAAAACAGAATACGACAGAAAAAAATATCAGCTAAGAAAACTGGATTTTTTGGATTTATCCAGGCTGGCTATAGAGCTTCTTGCCGATGATAACTATGCTGAACAAGTCCAAAAAAAGTTTAGTTATATTTTTGTTGACGAATATCAAGATATTAACCCCTTGCAAGAGTTTATATTACAGCGTATTTCAAACGGCAATAATTTGTTTATGGTGGGGGACAGTAAGCAAAGCATTTATGCTTTCAGGGGGTCTGATACGCAAATATTGTTGGATAAAAAACTAAGCTACCAATCTGCTACCGACATCGGCTCCGCCATAATGTTGACGCAAAACTTTAGAAGTCAACGCAAAATTTTGGAGTTTGCCGACGATATGTTTTCGGTTTTAATGACAGATGACACTTCCGGCTTTAATTATGCGGATGAATCCTTGTTTATAAATGAAAAAAATGCGCGCTCGCAAAATATGGATACGGTTGGCGACGATGTGGAAATCTGTTTTTACTATTGTGAAAATACCAAACCCGAGGTTCCTGTTTGCGGGGTGTATAGTGTAAAAAACCATATAGAGGTTGAAACGTCTGAAAATAAAACCGCCTACTACGAGGGCGTTGGCGTGGCTAGAAAAATAAAAGAACTTGTTTCTACCCGCAAAATTGTTGAGGACATAAACGGTGAAAAATCGGCAAGAAAACTAGATTATTCTGATATTGCGATTTTGATGACGAAACGAAACGCTTCATCAAAAATTTTTCTGCGGGCGTTGAAGGATTATGGTATTCCGTATCTAGCTAACGGCTTTGACGGCGTGCAAGGCGAGGATATTGTTAAAATCATCATCAATTTAGTTAGGGTTTTGGATAATTCGTCTGCTGACGTTTATTTTGTAGGATATTTATTATCCTATTTTGGCGGTTTTTGCGAGGATGATATAATATCTATTCGGCAAAGAACCGCTGATGGACTGCGTTTAAATCAAGCCGTTGAAACTTTGTCTACAGAAGAAGACGAGCTAGGGCTTAAATGTAGAAGAGCTATTACGCAACTTAAAAGTTGGAGATTTGAAGCGTCATATAAAAGTATGAGTCAGCTTTTATCGGATATTGTTTTGAAAACGGGTTTTGACGCTTACGTTTTAGCAAGACCTCAGGGCAGAGAGGAACTATATTTATTGGATTGCTTTTTGTCTAGTTTGGCGTCAAAAGATGCCGTTTATAGCACGACCTCGTTTTTGAGATATTTCGACAACGTTCAAAAAATGGAAACTCCCGAGGTGAAATTAGAATACGGCAATGCGGTAAAAATTTTGACAGTACACGGAAGTAAAGGATTAGAATTTCCTGTGGTTTTTGTATGTCAAACAAATTCTTTTAAAAAAGGCGCGGGCGCAAGTGATATTTTGATTGACAAAGATATTGGAATAGGGATAAGGATATTCAACGACGATTTAAGAATTAAGCAAAATTCGGTTGCGTATAACGCCATTGAAATAAAGCACAAAATCGGCGAGGTTGTTGAGGAGATTCGGCTGTTTTATGTGGCTTTGACGCGCGCCAAGGATATGCTGTTTATCAGCGGAACTCTGTCGGAGAAAAGCTACAATAAAAAGACGGCGTTCACGGGTTCGATATTTAAAGCAAAATGCTTTTCCGATTTTATTTTGTACGCAGCTGCGATAAACGACAAAATCAAACGCAGTATTAAATTGGAAAATATTGAAGAAATACAACGCGCGAAAGCTTTGCCTACCCCTATCGTGTTTAATTCGGCAGACCAAGATTATAAAAAAGCGTTTGAGGAGATAATTTCTTTTTCTTATCCGCATTCAGACGCCGTAAAAATTAGCCCTAAATATACCGTATCGGAGCTAAACCAGCTTAACGCTGACGGGGAAATGGAATATACTCCCCACTTATACAGTATCGACGCTAAGGAAAGAGGAATTGCTTATCACGCTGTTATGGAAAGCATAGATTTTATGTGCGATACGGTGGCTGAGGTTCAATCTGGGATTGATAAATTGGTTTCTCAAGGAAATTTAAAGGCCGAACAAGCCGAACTGATTGACGCCGAGGAAATTTTGGCTTGTATCACAAATCCGATTATACGAAGCGGGTTTTTGAAGGGAAGGATATATAGAGAGCGTTCCTTTATGTTGAAATTGCCTGCAGACGCTGTATTGGATACCTCGGCAAAGGACGACGTTTTAATTCAAGGTACTATTGACCTTTTGATTGTTGGAAAGGAAAATATTTTGATTGATTATAAAAATTCCGCCTTGATTAGAAAAAACTTAAGCGAAAAATACAAAAAGCAGCTTTATCTATATATTTTGGCAGTTGAAAAGGCTTTTGATATAAAAATCGATAAGAAATACCTATATTCGTTTAAAGAAAAAGCGCTTATAGAGGTTGAGTAATATACTTTTTTTTACAAAATACGCCCAATCAATTGCAAAATAACTGATTTATGTTATAATAATAAAGATATTCTAGCTTTTTTAGGAGTTTTTATGGGGTTATATGATTATATTAGTTACGCTTCGATTGCGCTTTTTGTTATAAGCATCGTTGCATTCGTTATAATAAAACTTGCGGGCAGAAACGTCGGCGTTAAAAAACTTGTCGATTTTTTAAACGGCGTATCCGATTTTGCCAAAAACGTAGATAAAATTGATGACGTTAATATGCAACAATTTGAAGCAACTTGTCTTAGCGAAAACTGCCCAAAGGCTTTCACAGACGGGTGGGAAACCTTTAAAACCGCCAGATTTGGATATCCAAGCGAATATTTTGAGAAAAATGATTTTTCTACAAACCTCGACGTAAAAAAACACAATAAAAAAGCTGCTATAACTCTGGTAATTTTGTACGTCCTTTCCGTTGGAGTTTTCGGCGCAGGCATTTGGTTGCTTGACCCGTCCGCTTCTATGACCAATGTCGTATATTTAATCGGAAGAATCTTACGATTTGCCTCAATATGCCTTATTCCGTGGTTAGTTCTGTTTTCTGCTAGCCGCAATCAAACCGAAAAAGTGACTTCCGCTTTGGATAATATGTTGGATTCATTGGATGCAAAAGTTCAAATCCAAAAACACGAAAGCTATGCAATAGACGTATCCAAATTAGACAGCGTTATCAATCTAATTTCCCAAATAATTGACGAGGAAGAAAACAAGCCTATCCCCACCAAAAAAGAGCAATTGGAAAAAGCTGCCGCTTTAGAAGCGGAAAGTCAAGAGGATGCGGAGGAAATAGCTGACGAATCAAACGAAAGCGGTGAAGAGCTTGACGCCGACGAAATTTTGCCGACTAACGAGCTTGAAGACGAAAGCTTAGACGATATCCGCTCGGAAATTCTGTTTGATGAGGATTCAGACGTTCAAGAAATTTCTGAAGACAATATTGCCGATGAAGACAATCAAGAAAAACCCGATGTCGTGGAAAAATATATGGATTCTTCCTTTGAGCCTGTCTCATATGGATACCTTCCTTCCGAGGACGAGTTAATTTCCGTTGAATATACGTCTCCCGCCGAGGTAGAAGAACCGACACCCGTTCCCAAGAAAAAACCTATTGATTTCAATAAATTTAATATGGTTCTTAACCAGATTATAGACGGAGGATATAGCCGCGCGCTATATCTAAAAGTGGCAAAGCTTATGTTGGTGGCTTTTGAAAAATTTAAGGAGCCCGAACAAAGAGCCGACCTTAAACAGAGTATAAGACGACTTATCCAAGCCTATAGATTGGCGGCATAACCGATTTAAGAAACTTTTTTGTATAATTTACATAAGTTATAATGTTTGGAAATGCTAAAAGTTTTTCTAACGAAAGATTTTTGGTTGCCAAAAAAAAATTTACGTGCTAAAATAGCAATATCAAACTTGAGGTATTAAAAAATGGATGACCCTTTAAGTAGAAAGCAAATTTTTAATACACACCATAGTCTATTGATCTAACGGCAGATTTTCTTGCCTCTTGATTAAGGTATGGTGTTTAAGCCATACTTTTTTTATACAACGGGAGGTGGGTAGAAATGCTTCAAATACTTTTCACCAACGACGAACAAAAACTTCTAAGCTATGACGCGGGAGAGCTTTCCCCCGACTTTGACTTTACCGGAAAATGGATTCATCTGAGCAATCCTACTGATAAAGAAATTGAGTTTGTCAATCGTGCAACTAATAT
>CAZSAC010000034.1:0-19486 GCA_964604875.1 uncultured Bacteroidaceae bacterium
TACGTCTCCTGTCAAATATAAAGCGTCACCTATATTGACTTCATGCAACTTCGGTCTCGGAATCAAAAACCAATCATCACATTCTTTGTATCTTTCGGTGATATGTTCCATTCTCTGATTGGTTGACCCTATTAGATTTCGAGTATTGTCCATGTGCTCAGCTTCGAATTTACCATCAATAACCATGTCTATATTTTGTAGTAGGTCGGGCTGTAACTCTTCCAACAGTTTTCCTGTAAAAAGGATTATTCCAAGATTTAGTTGATGGATTTGTTTCGATAAAACAGCCAACCCTTGCTGCAGCGTAGGTTCTCCGCCCAAATATGTGACGCCCTCAATACCATAGACGTCTTTTGCATCACTGACGACAGCTAAAAGCTCGTATATGGGGATAATATGGCGAGGTGATAATTTTTGTAGGCTTTTATTGCAACAGCCATCACAATGAATATCGCAGCCCTGAAACCATATCGCCAGTCGTTTATAAGGACCTTCCGCCTTCGTACATTTATTTATACATGCTATGTTGAACTTAATCATTTTCAAAACTAAATTCCAATCCGCCTTTAGTAGTTTTGACGAGAATTTTTGCTCCCTTATAACTTGCCAGGTCTTGCTTGTTTTCGAACATGAACATCGCCAAACTATCAAGCAGGGTATCGTTTATTGCATTCAAAATATCGCGTCCTCCTTTGCTTATATCCGCGTCGCCCAATATGTAATTGACAAATTTCAGTTCATCTTCGAACTCCAAATCTAAACGATATTTTTCCAATATGCCACGCTTTATCGGTGCCAGTTTAGATTTAGCTATTTTAATCATAAAATCTTTGTCCTTAATAAAATTGAAAGGTACGATATTACTATATCCAATTCTCCCCAATATTTCGGGACGTTTAATTTCATTGTCAAAATAATTCTTGACGATTTGTATAAACTCCGCTGCGGTTTGCTCGTTATCACTACCGGGTTTCACTTCGCTTGCACCAAGGTTGGATGTGAAAATAATGATACTTTCGCTAAAATACACTGTTTCACCCTTGCTGTCGGTCAATCTTCCGTCTTCCAAAATTTGCAAGAAAATATCCAATATCCTGGGATTAGGTTTGGCAGCTTTTTCTATTTCATCAAAAAGTATAACGCTAAATGGTTTCTCCTTGATAGCATTAGTCAACTGTCCGCCTTCTTCATAACCCACATATCCCGGAGGTGCACCAATCAATTTTTGGTCGCTATTCTCCTGAGCATATTCACTCATATCAAATCGAATGCATGCTTGTTCATCACCAAATAGAAATTTGGCAAGCGTTTTTGATAACTCTGTTTTTCCTACTCCCGTAGGCCCAACAAAAAACAACACTCCTTTCGGCATTGAACGACTCGACGATTTATGCAACCCGGTTAATCCCATATACGCCTTAACGACAACCTTTTCGATTTTTGCTATCGCTTCGTCTTGACCGACAACTCGTTCAGCCAGCGTCTTTTTTATGCTTTTCACCGCTTTATAATCAAGCTTTTCCCACGGATTGTCCTTTTCTCCATACTTGAAAAGTAGGTATAGCTTGTCAAACGTCAACTTGCTTTCCTTTCGGGATAAACGTGCCATTTGGATAATTTCACGATTTGCAAAATCATCCAGCATGTCAACGTATTCATTCTTCTTGTCACATGTAATCAACGTTTCACCGGGTTTTAATTTCACATCAAAACCCGTTTCGATTTTTTCGAGCAATTGTTCACGTTCCAACCTGTCGGGTTTTGACAACGTTAAGCAGCTGACCTCAGGATTTGACTGATAAAACGATATCGGGAACATGGCGGCTTTGTTTGATATCAGTATAATTGTGCTTTCGTTGACATCGGTTGATAAATAATCAACTTTTTTGTCTTTTATGGCCTTGCCAAGCAATGTGATATTCTGCCGTTCTTCTTGGTCAAATTGCCCACTTGTCGAAAATAGATAGTCAGCCCAATTCAAAATAAAAGCTACCTTTCTATTTTTGTTGGTCAGGTTCTTAAATACTATACTGAAAATTTCGGAGGGTTGCTTAAACTGACCGCTACCCGATTTTTTCTGTTGTGGCTCATCTTCAAAGTCATACGTATCGCCATCCACTTCGACATCATCGGTAATTTTCAAATACGATAAGTCGCCATCAACGCCTTCGATTCTATCCCAATAAATAATATCATCATAGTCCATCGACTTCAGCATTTCCATCAAATACTGTTTGATATTAACAATTTGTTTTTTGTCGTTTAGATAGACATCTCCAACATTGCCGTCCAAAATCACACAACGTTTTATACCCACTTCTCTTTTTACTCTATTGAAAATCGTAGTTAATGACATAATTCCTCCTACTTTCTGTTTTTATTTGTATTTATTGCTTGGTGTTTCATAGTCATATTTTTGTCCGGGTTACTCCATATTTCTTCTCTACTCGTCACCTTGATACCATATATATCTTCTAAATCAGCCATGAACGGCTGAATATCCTTTTGACATGCCTGTCCCTCGTATCCATCGAACCGATAGATAAACTTTCCGTCCAGAAAAATTCTAAACTCGGCTTTTTCACCACTTGCCTTTTGAGCGATAGCAACAACTTCATTACTATCTTTGTTGATTTTTATATTTTTTCGATCAACAATAAATCCCTTATCTTCTATCGTTTTGATGATTATTCGGAGCGTTTGCCTTCTTACCCCTTCTCCTATTATCTCAGCCGTTGCCTTCTTTCGTAAAGCCACTATTTGTTCATCAACGCTACCTTCGCCATCGTCCATAATTACCGATTCAATGGTTGCTGAATCCAACTTTGCCTCAACCATATCACGTTTGATATCAGCAACTATTGCATCTTTTTTGTCCTTGTACGCTTGTTCAGTGCGATTACGCATCTCACGTTCGCCAATCTGCAGCAACTCTTCATTCGATTTGCCGAAATTTGTATTATCGAGCCACGCAATGTAAACAAATTCACGTAATACTGAATCGCTAATAGTGTTAATAAAATCAGCAAAATCACTATCATATCGAACATTGCCTTTTGAACGCTCTGCTACCATTCGACTTGTTTCAGAAACACTATCTGACAGCAATCGATTTAGCAACCCTTCATAAGCCACGATTTGACTTGTTGTCAAATCATCAACCAGTTGACTTAACCGCTTTGCTTCCACCAAGACTGAATTTGCGGCTTGAGGAGTTTGCGTATCGTGCGAACTAACGCTAACGTTGCCACGTTTCGATTGCAACTGTGCCTGTGAAATCACGCTCTCAAGTTGCATAATTATCTGTTTTTTGCTTACCAACAACGATTCTCGCATACGCCTACTCTGCTCATTCAACAGTTTCGATGAATAATTATCGATGGTTTCAATCAATCTGTCAATTTTGCAGAGTTGCTTTGAAGCAACGTCACAAATGCTTTGGCACTGTATTGCTATCCCTTCATAATTAATTACAACCTGATGGCTCATTTTGCACCTCCAATGACACTAAATACTAATTGACACCACATTTCAACCTTAGTTTTTGTAACAATAATATCTCTTTTTGCCGGGTGCAAAAGGTTGTTTCTTGCTATTCGTAATTCATGCAACGAGTCAGCATCTTCTCTGCTGATGATTTTTTTATCCTTCAAATAGTCTATCATCTCATATGTTCCTGCCCCCGCGGCTTTCCCATATCTTTTGCCAAGTTCGAATTCCAGTTTGACATGCATATCACTTATTGCACTTTTTAGGTTGCCTCGCTGTATTTCAGTATCAATATATTTAGCTGTAATTTTATCAGGCTGGCCTGCTGCCGTTTTTTCTATTTGTAAGATATCGTATACCGGGACGAATATCTTGTTGTATGCGTCTATCTCGTTGAACTCATCAATTGCATAGTGTTTGTATTTTGATAAGACTCCAAGCTGTTTGATAAATGTTGAATAGTTGCTGAAAAAGGACTCCATGCTGAAACTGTCTTTTATTGCATAATCGACAGTAGACCTAACTCCAATAAGCGTTTTCAATACCGATAGGTTATTCCCTAACGTGGCAAATCCTCTTGCCAAATCACTATTAGCGTTTATAATCTCGTTTCTAACTGCTTTGGCGGCATAAAGTTTTATGACATTTGCATATGGAAGCACTTCCATAGTGTCGTACCCGGCTTTCGTTAACGCTTCATATATTTGCTCCGTGGTAGCAGTTGTGTTTAATCCTCGACAGCACCGCTCGATATACTCTATCGTAGAAATGCCTGCTGCCGCCAACGCAGATTCAGCAATCTTACTTTTGTATGACACTGTGTCAATGGTGACAGTATTAAGGCTTTCGTCAATAAGTGCAGCCGTTTTTTCTTTTCTATACTCGTTCCAATATTCGTTGTTTAAAAAGTATTTGCTGGCACTTGTCAACAATGCTATTTTTTCATCGGCATCGTTTAGTGATGAAAGTTTTTTTTCAATGTATTCCGTGAGTATGGAATCTTGCTTTTGCATAGAAGAAATACTGTATATCGCTTTTGCCGTTTCCGTGCCAAAAGGCAATTCGGAATAACACGAATACAATTGTGTCACGATTTTTGCGTGCTCCGTGTCGGTAAGCCTTTTCTCCACCAACATATTCACCATACACTCCCCTATGTCTGCAATTGTATCAAAACCAATTCGAAGAGGGATAAATGCTTTGGTGCCTGACGAATCCATCATAATAAACTCAATGTTTTTATCAATCGAGCCTATTATTTTCTCACACCCGGTCTCTTTAAGCGTGCCCACTACCGTTGCAGATTGACCCGTAATATCAAGGTTACCCTTTTTCAAGAGTATCCTACAAGGTCTGTTTGCTTGTTTATTGTAATCCTCCGGCAAATAAAGATTGCTTATTTCACCGAGGTCAGACAACCTATGGATAGCGTTGGGGTTATAAATGGTTCTATCTGCCAAAACGAATTTGAATTTGTTTTTTCCTCCGATTTCTTTCGATAAAATCTCCCCGGAATAATACTTTTTATAGAATTCCGCATCCGTCTTTTCTTTAAATTGAAAATCAATAGTGTCATCGCAAAATACTATCGTGACGTTTTCTTCGATTTTTGTAAATAGGTCTTGACGATCCTCAATTTCATAAGAGATTACTCGTTCTTCCTTTTTGAATCCAAGTTCTGTCTGCTTTTGGTTTATGTACTCCTCTAATCCGCCGATGTTTATGTCTACCTTATCCATAAAACCTTTACCCATAAACGAATTTTCTATCGGGCTAAATGGCGTGGTTATATTGAGTGCAAAACGTTTGGTTGCCGGGTTAAAGTAGAATGCCTTCTTTTTTGTCAGTTCCTGCCCGGTAGGAATTGCGCCCTCCGCAAATATTTTTTCTCCCATAGCGGTAAACACAAAATGAGCCAGCTTATACTCCCCGAAAGAGTTGATATTATAATGAACCTGACGCATTTCGATGATTCCCAAAGTAATCATCTCTGATATCTCGTCAGCGTATATGTACTGCAATTCTTGGGGTATTCCAAACTGTTTTAGGACATTCGTCAAATACTCATTCTTGTTGTTTGATTCCTTAATTAGCACCAGCAGCATATAAGCAATACCTGAAGCTTTTTTTACTTCGGTATACTTGATATTGACATCAAATTTTATCAGCGGAAACGGACACGAGGTCAATACTTTCTTTTCCATTATTTATCCTCCTCTAAAACATCGCTATCACTTAGTATTCTGCCATATACGTCAATCGTATTGATTATTTCTCTATATACAGGATACGAATACTGAATCCTTGGCGGAATGCTGTCATCGGGCAAATCAATTATTCCTTTATCGGATAGAAAGTCTCTTGCTCCAACGATAATCAAAAGTCTCCTGGCCCTACTATAAGCAACGTTAATTCTCTCGAATTTCTTAATAAAATCGTAGTTCCCGGTGCGTTTGGACGGATTCCTGACCATTGAAACAATGATAATATCCCGTTCGTCTCCTTGGAAATCATCAACTGTGCTAATTATCAATTTACCGTCATCGGTTCTGTTAAAATTCTGATAGCTGTTAATTTTGCCTTTTAATTTCCTTTTAATCAAACCTGCTTGATCGCCGTATGTACAAATAACCCCGACACTCATGTTTTCATCAATACCCCTTTCTTTATCTACTCGAGGGGTAAATTTGCCTGCGGATTTTAGATCACCGTACCCTTTGTCAATTTTCCTAAGCAACTCGATTACCACGTTTGCCTCCCTCGGATTTTGAATGGAGGTGCTATCATTGTCGTTAACGTCAAATTGATTGCAGTCTACGAAATACACGTGTTTTGAAGGTTCGATTATTGTTCTGCCTTTTGCCTTGATTTCAAGCATATGCTGCTTTCTGTCATTTTGATTTTTATCACCAAGTTGCAAACCCTTTGTTCTATCTTTGCCACCACCATAAAAATGGTTGAAGACATTCATTATCTGTTCGTGACAACGATACTGCTTATCGAGTCTCGTTCTAAATGACTCTGGCACTTTCTCGAATAACGTTTTGAAAAAGCACTCTTCATACAGTTGAGTATAGTGCTCGTTCAACGATTTATTAATATACTCAGGATTAAGCCCTTCAAAATCATCGTCCCTTAGATTTCTAAGATCATACATTGGCGGCAATTGCCTATGGTCGCCAACCAAAATTACGGTTTTTCCATATAGAATAGGTATAAGCAAATCAAGGAAACTGGATTTACTGACTTCGTCAATAATAACTACGTCTATACCTTGTCTTTTTACATCGATTTCATCTATATTGTACTGCGCCAACTCCTCCATAGCCTTTTGGCTGAATTTGTCTCGACTGGTACAGGTAATACCGATTACATTAACATTATCATACAATTTTTTTGTATAACTACGCCTATCCTCATCTAATATTGTAATATCTCGCAGATATCGACAAATAGCCTTGTACATTGGAATTTTTTCTTGATTTTCTTTCTTTTTCTCTTCAAAGTTGCTTTCAAGGTCATGCCACTCAGCGATGATTATATCCAATGCTTCGCGAATATCCTTATACTCTTTGACTATGTTAAAATCACTGAAAAACTGGCTTATAGATGTTTTGAGTTTGACTGACAATTCCTTATGCTCGGAATAATCGCTGGTATCTCGTAATTCTTCTATTTTGTTTTTTATGCCGTTCGCTTGTATTTTAATGTCATTTTCTTGACTTGTAAATTGATTGATAATTCTATCCAAATTGGCTATCTCTGTTGAAATTGTGCTCGTGATACCACTGATTTCAGCAAGAACGCGTGCTTTTATATCAATCAAGATGGCAGGCAAGTGCTCTAATGCTTCAGCAGTCAGCTTTGACACCGTCAAAAATTTAGATAAATATAGGTCAGAGACATCAGTCTCACTGCTTGCCTTAGCTTCCTTGATTTGGCTACCTATCGCAATCAACTCGCCACGAAGTCTCGAGTACTCTTTTTCTTGCCCTTCCAACACTTCTTCTGTGTCTTCATCCAGCAATGCATTCATTTGTTGTTTTATCGCGGCTTTTTGTGATTCCAGCTCAACCAAACGGCCATCTATGTTCAATCCCGCAATTTCTTGTTTAACAACGTCAATGTTGGCAAGAAGCATATCTCGAATTTGCACATCGCTCAATTCGCCAAATACAGAATATGACTGTACAATGGATAGTGTTTTGGTTTTTGCCAAGGCTAAGTATGAAACCTTGACATCATCGGTTTTGTCAAAACGATACCCCTCTATGTCTTTCATAGTATGGGTATACTCATCCCTTTCTCTGATTAGCGCCCCTTGTTTTTCTCGCAACTCGTTTTGTCTTCCAACTAATCCGCCAAGTGTATCGCTAAGCCTTGCAATTTCATCCTCAATTTGCCTATTTCGGGCTTCAGTGCGAAGTATCCTGTCATAATCGTATTTAAGCGATTGCATTTTCTCTGCAAAGGTTTCTTTCGTTTCGTTAAAATGCTCAAACGCTTGCACCTGTCTATCTAATTTGTTTGATATGTTCGCATAAAAATTATCTACTAAATTCTGCGGACCGTATGATGATTCTTTTCCGCTTTGCGAAGGTATCAGCCTTAACGGACGAATCTCAGGGATTTTTGGAAGTCGCTCAAACACATTATCGATTGCCTTGTGTGTTTCGCTCGCGACAAGCACTTTCTTCCCTTTTTTGGTAAATTGAGCAATTATCTCAGCAATAACCTGTGTTTTCCCTGTACCGGGAGGGCCTTGTAATAAGAATAGGCTCTCGCTGGCAACCGCCTTCCTAACTGCTTCCTTTTGCTTTTCATTTAAGCTGGCGAGGTTCCATTCGATTTCCTCAGTCCCCGGATTTATGGTATCGCCAAGTTTCTCGGGAGCAAACAGATACGATGCCAAAAATGGGTTTTTGACATACCCTCCGAAAAACCCATCGAGGGCTCTTTCTTGACGCTCAATTTTTGTTTTTTCAGCGATATTATTATAAATTAGATATTTAGGAGTAAGCTCTTCTATCTTCTTGCGAGCATTAGCTTGAGTATCGCTTTCAATTTTGAAATAAATGCAATAGCGTCGAATTGTTTCGTTTTCGCGTTTCTCGTCAATTGCTTTGTCTCTTGTAATTTCCAACTCACGCAACGCTTTACGCTTGCTATCCGTCAATTGACTTGCGAATTCAGCATCAAGTGCTCTTTTTTTCTCATCTCTTATTCTTTTGCTCTCAGATGTTTGCGTTTCTATGTTTTTCTTCTTTTTTTCCTCAATGATTTTGCTGTTTCTCGCTGTATACAACAATTGAAGAGATGCTTCTGCCGGGATACGATTTAGTTCAGTCTCCAATATGCTCAGTTCTGATGCCAATTGTTCTGTTAGTTTTTTAACCGCCGCATCGTTTTTTTTCTTATGCGCAGCGTCAAGCCTTGAGCTATACGATTTTTTAATTACGTCTATTTGACTCTGAATTTTCTTTTTGTGTTCTGCGATAATTGCTTTATATTGAGCAATTACGTTGCTATCGGTATTCTCTTGGACATCTTGTTCCAGCCTTGTTTTCAAAGAATTCTCCAATTGCGATAATTCCGCTTGCAATTGTGCTGTCAACAAGCCTACCCTGTCATCCATATACTCGGCTAATTTGCCCGCCTTGATAGCATCAAACTGATTATCTATTTGTTGATATGCTTTCTTCTTTTCTGCTTCAAATAATGTGTTTATCGCATCGTAATTCGGCTCAACGTCATAATGAACGAGGCGATACCTATCTTCCAAACTATAAGAAAAGTTTAACTGTCTTCCTGTTTCTCGATCGAAACGTGGAGGCTCTTTCGCAAGTCCCATAGACTCTCTCGAAAACCTTTTTATGTATATTTCAAATCGTGGAGTCGTTTTTCTCGGAGCCCTATCAGCCAACAATTCTTTTCTGTTTCTGTCTACCGTAACTCTAATCAACGGAAAACTCTCCGCCCCTTCGACTTTCTCGGTTAATACTATCTGCTCGCCCGAAGCAAATTCCTTGATATTTCCGTCAAGGACTACTTGCGAGAGTTTTTCCTCATTATTTCTATAAGTAAATTTTGACACAAAATAAGTGTCGATAACACTTGCACTCGTTATATCGATGCTTCGATTGGATTGTTCACTCAAATAATACTTGCGAAACTCAATATACTGTTTCCAATCCTCATATACCTTTACCGCAACCATAGGATTTGGAACGGCAAACGTAGTACTACAAAGGTCAAGAACAAAGTCTCTTGTCAACACTGGTTCCTTTGTGTTTGCTTGTCCATAATCGGGTAAAGTCATGTCCTTGCCTGCACGGGTATTATAGAAAGTTTTAGTCCCAAAAGCACACGCTGCGATGCACATCACAGGTTTTTCGCCAAATGTTACAACGTTTTCATCTATTAATTCAATACCCTTTACAGTCAACACTGGCATGCTTGCCATTCTGATATCACCGATAAGGATAATGTTCATACCTTGTGGCAATATGTACTGCATCGCATTTGTTTTTTGCGGCCTAACTACGACATTATTGTAATAATCAACACCTTTAATATCGGGTTTTGCTTCTCTGTTGAAACTTGGCATTGAGAGGTAATACCACTTTGCCTCCATTGCATTGAAACACATATTGATAAACTGAGTAAAATCACTCACTTTTGACATGCCGATAGGCATCCTTCGCAGAATGCTTTGATACTGTTCCTCTAATGATGTATTGAAAAAATCAGCACCGAACTGCTTGCCATCGCTTATATTGCGAGTGAAATCTAAATACAAAAAACTCATTTTACCATTGCCTCCCTTATTTTGTTCGCCTGTTACGATAACTATTTTTGTTTCCTACCTTTATATAGGGGTATATTTTACGGCACTTAACATATTAGCTCACATAGTCGGTAATATTTTTTGCTTGGCTGTCCAAATAGGTTATTTCCTGTGCGATTTGTGTTTCTGTTCTCGGCAAGGCGTTTTTATTCTTGCCGAACCATCTTTTACCGCACCTATTAATATTGGGGATAAATGCAATAACAAAAATAAATAAAGCAAAAGCAAATATGCCAACGAATACCTGCGCGACAACATTGGCCAATGCGTTTATGGAGAATATAGCGGCAATTGCTAATCCGATAATAATTGCAAATTCGGCAAATACCATCCCGACAATTTTCAGACTACTTATGACGGCAGACTGGCTATGCTTAGTTTTATTAGATGTTCTTACCTTGTCCAATTCGTCAAATTTCTCTATTCGCTTTAGCCACAATGCGTTGAGTGCATCATAGCCCTTTTGTTTTTTGTCCCGCTTGAATAACATAGTTGGCTCGCTCTCCAGTTCCTCAAGTCCCCGACACTCTACAAATTGCCATCCATACCAGCCGTACGTTTCTTTCACGTCATTGATACTTTCGCCGTTATGCAGAGTTCTTTCTCTATACTCAAAAATATCGCTGTCGGGATTTGACTGCGACAATTCGCTAATCGTATGGGACTGAGAAAGCTTTGCTATCCTTTGCTTAACATCCTCAATTCGCCCTCTTAAAAAAACGATACACTCTCCGTTAATACGTATTAATGGCTCGTTGTCAAATTTGGTTCCGTGGATATACACGTTGCGAGCACATCGAATAGTATTCATCCTTGACGACTCAGGCTCGGCAATATCGTTTATGTACATAATCATGACGCTTTGCTTGCCATCCGATGAATAGACCTTCTTCAACAGCCCGTCTAATTCGTTGTACAACGCCATGAAATCATTGAAAATCATTTGCTGTTCTTGATTCATATACTTTCTCCCTTCCTAATTCTTTGAATAAACGTTTTGTAGGTTCGGCTGACGCTTGCCTCTAATAACCCGAACTCCTCGGCAATGGCTTTTGAGGTTGGTGGCATATCGCCGAGGATATAGGCTCCAACCATTGCTCCATCAATGAAGGTCAAACCGTGAAGTAATTCAAAGTCAAATGTGTCCTCAATTCCTTCCAAAAACTTTGCCGTAAGCAACTTGCTCATAACGGGTTTTGTTCGTTCTTGCAACTTGCAAAACTCAGATTCAATCAAACGCAGCAAGGTCCTCACCTCATCGATTTGCATAGCCTTATCCTCGGGTGAAGTATCCTTGGACGCTTGCAAATCGTATAATTCGACCTCATCTCCGTCATCATTGGTAACCGAACTGCTGACCGCCACCGCATCTTGATTGATGTATATCAACTCTGCAACATTCTCAATAGGCAAATTCAAGTATTCGGCAATTTGCTTTTGAGTATGCTCGTCATCAATATCGGCACCCTTACTCTTCACATACGTCAATATCTTTCGTATAAGTCTATTGTCGCGTTGCGAGAGCGTCAGCCCTTGCCGTTGTCTGTCCGCCGCCTCTTTCGCTTTTGAGCGGAGCATATTGCGTTTCATAACCGAATTAAAAAGGTTCAAAAACGCTCCCTTCGATTTATCGTATCCCTTTATACATTCCCCGGCGGTTTCAAGCAGTTCCATGTCGTAATACTCAAGCGGTTTGTTGCGATAAATGTAGTCTTGGTAATATTCCGTAAGCAAGGTTATGAACTCGTATTTGGTGGAATTGTACAACGCAAAATCATCCTCTTTGACTATGTCAAAAAGGAGCGAGCCGTTTATTAAACGTATGTACTCTTCTTCTGTGCGTCTCATAATCTACCCTATATCGACAACAACGTATCCAATGCTTTTACCGCATCCTTGCTGCTTGTGCATTCCATCGTATTTGTAAGTGAATTCAAATAGTATAAAGGAGTCAAATCATACAGCACAGGGTTGATGGGCGTTTTGCTCCCGTTGGGGAAATCCACCTTGCCGTACACGATATTTTTTACCTTTGCCTTGAAAAACTTCTCCGCAAAATTCATAACGCTAAACATCACGATAGGCAGAGGCTTCGGTCCGTAGGTAACGTCTCCGATTATTTCCGCCTCATCCTCCAACTTGCCAATCATGCTGCGTAGCAAGGTTTCGTGAGTGTCTTTCGTTTCCTCAAACGGAGTTGCAATTGTAACATACTCAATTTCCGCTCCTATGCTACGGTTGATATTGTCAAGCTCTTGTTGAAACTTGCCTCCATTTATGGCACTGTTGCCTTCTATGTCTGTTTTGCTAAGCAGCACGACCTTTACTTGGTCGCCCTTTTTCATCGTCCTAGCCAAAACCGAATTGACCGGGAAGATTACCTCCCCGTCATATTCTATGGTGCTGTTGCCGTCAACCTTATATTTGAAGGCATACAGTTCTTGTTTCATTGGTAAATTGCTGAAAACTATTCTTTTCATTGTTTTAGTCCTCCCTGGACGATTTTATATACTCTATTATTTTTTGCTGTCCAATTGTCATTTCGTTTTCTTCAACCTTTCGGATATCGTCAAGGCAGAACGGCAACTTAGTGAAAGCGTTGCATCGAATTTCCCCACAATCCCAAGTAGATGAGAAATACGTTGACATATTCATCTTTAACCAAGTTTGCTTCCATGGAACACGTTCGGACTCATTCTTGACTTTTTTAATCCTTCCGTCCGTTTCATCGCCTACCACTTGATACTGGTCCCGCAACGGCAATTTGATTAAGTCATACGGTTTGAAAGGACAGTTCAATTCTATTTGGATATCATACAAAGATGACTTAAACTTAGGGGCATTGCTATCCATGTCACCCATATATAGGTTAACGTCCGTTATTTGCCCGGTTTGCGAATTAAATCTTACTGCACCGAGTTTGCCATACGTTTTTGCTTTGGCGTCAAACACTCTTTCAATTGAAATACCAAAGTACCTTGCACTGCTGTCTGCAATGACCGCATCAAACGAACGGTAGATTTTGGGGTTTCCCACGCTGCCTCCGTCAAACGTGATAAGAAATGCCACGTCATCCCTGTGTAGATTTTGGATGTAGCCGAGTATTTCCTTTTTGTTCGCTATCCATTTCTCGACACTATCTTTCAATTCGCCATTTTCGTCTGCCACCATCTTTTGCAAGTCGGCAAACTTGTCTTCCATCGATATTTTTCGTGAGTAAACAATCAGTGCGATTCTATCCGACATCGAAAACTGCTTGTCAAGGTTGGCCTTGATAAAATCATCATTGTCAAAATACTTATAAATCCAGTCAATTTCATCGATAAAGAAACCTTTAGGCTCTTTTCCGCTCTCAATCCTGCGGATGTCCTGTTCGATTTCATATTTTTTGCACATAGCCTTATCATACTCCGGGCATTCCGACAAATCTCCACATGTTGCATGAATACGCTGTATTTCCACAGCTATTTCTTCCATTTTTACTGTTTTCAAGTACTCTAATCTTTCTTCTATTTTCTTATCCATTTTTCCGCTCCTTTGCGTTGATGGTTATATATAGTGTCACGCAAATCCGAACTTAACTTTTTAGGTTGTATTTTTTTAATACGGCTTGCATTTCCTCTTCATTATGTGCCTTATACAGCGCCATAGCAATTTCGTCATACTCCTTGACGGTTAGTTTGGTAAGGTCGGCTATTTTACGCACATAACGCTTTAGCCTCAACATCTTACTCGCTACCGTCAGCGTTTCGTAGTACGTTTCCGGGTTGTCGAAATCAATACTGCGTGAAAGTTTATTGAAGTCTCGAATCGTCATGCTTTCGGCATCGTATTTTAGAGCCATATAATCACGCTTTATACGAGATTTCAAGCTGTTCTCCTCTTCCTCAATCAAGTCTTCCACGGAGACTTCCTTAGTGTAATCTACGTAGTCGTCCAGCGTATCATCCTTAGAAACGTCTGCTATGATGGCTAATTTTTCTGCCAGTACCTTACTCCCGATATCGTCATCATCGGCGAGCACGATTGTGCTTTCGTAATGTCCGAGATATTCGCGTTCGGTGCCTTCATGGTCATCCTTTGGTGCTAAGATTATTTTGAAGTATTTCATATCCGTCACGCTCCTATATATTCGTAGTCCCAATCATTGACCATATTGTATTTTGCGTATTTATACGGATTGCGTATGCCGTTCTTTTTTGACTTCGGCTTTTCCTTTCGATCGCTATATCCGTGGCTTTCACGATACGCAATTTGCCTTTCCGTTTCAGGTCTTATGCCATCAATAATTCTGTCCATAACCGCATTTTGCTCGTGTTTGCTTCTGCAGTTGAAGTACGGATTACTTGACATTTCTTCACGACCAGAGGCATATTCCTCATATGTAATCTCATTCACACAAAGGATAGCGTCTTCGTGGTCTCTTTTTACTCGAGGCATTCCCTTAACAGAATGGGCAGCTCTGCTTTCGCTTTCTGCCAAAAGAAAGAAATGTCCTTCATAATATTGGTTCTTTCCTACGTGTCCGCATTTTGCTACTACTTCGAAATACTTTTTCATTTGTGTGGCTCCTTTTCGTTTGATACCTGTATATTGGTTCACACAAAAAGAGAGTTAACATTTTTTGAAAAAAATATTTTATTTGATTTCCTCCTCAATTATCGTATCCGCTTTAACACCGAACAACTCTATCATTTTGATAAACAAATCCATACTTGGCATACCGACACCTCGCTCCCATTTGGAAACTGCTTGTGTGGTTACACCAAGTTTATCAGCCAACTGCTGTTGACTCATTTTTATTGATTTACGCAAAGTTACAATGTTTTTGCCAAAAAGCTGTTTATCCATGAAATTGCCCTCGATATAATAGTAAACATATTATACCATATTTAGGGCCCTAATACAAGACTTACTAAACTTAAAGTTCATAAAAAAGAAAAAGTGCCGAAATTCGGCACTCTATCGCATTTAATGATATACTCACCTAATATCGGCTCGTATTACCACCCCACACTTGAATCTGAACTCTGCCGTGCGATTGGGGAACAACACGACCTCTTCCACAAGTGTCTTGAATAAAGTTGCGTCAAATTCCGTAACTTCGTTCAAAGTGTCGATTTCGTTTATTCGATAGTCTTTGAGAAGTGCCTGCTGTTTGAGGTTTTCTATTCTCTTTATATCTGAAATCAGTTCGTCCATTTGGTTCATCAGCAGCAACCCTTGTTCGTGGTATTCATCATCCGACAAACAGTTTGCTCGGTGCTGAATGTTTAGCTCAAGCATCTTACCTTGAAGTTCGGTAAGCGTGAATTTTTTGCTGTCCAAAGTGGATATTTCATAGTTGGCAATTTCACTTTCCCATTCACTCTGAGCCTCAAATCGGTGACCAACAAGGTCATTAAATGCAACAACAAACGCTTGCTCCACCGCCTGTTCCTTTACCGCCTTCAATACACATTGCTCCTTGTTTTCCCGATGCGTCGGGCAACACCATATCGGCTCGCTTTTATTTGGATTATTTCGATTCCCGCGCTTAAGCGTTGCTCCGCACTCGGCACAGCGCAGCCGTCCGCTGAACGGATACTCACTACTATAACGCATTGCGTTGCCTTGTCCGTCCTTGCTATCGTTGCGACGCAACAATTCCGCCTGCACCAAGTCAAAAGTCTCCCGACTGATTATCGGCGGATGACTGTTTAACACTTCGAATTGTTGTGCTTGCCCTTCATTTTTTACTCGTTTTTTGCTGAGGAAATCTCTCTTATACGTCTTCTGCAACAAAGCGTCACCTTTATATTTTTCATTTTTCAGTATACTGAGTATAGTGGAGCGTTGCCATTTTTCACCGCCTCGCGTTGTCTTTATACCGTCCGCCTCCAATCCGTTTGCTATTTGACTAACCGTTGAGCCATCAAGAAATTCCCCATATATTCGACGCACAATAACAGCCTCTTCGGGAACGATATCGATTGTCCCGTTTTCACCTTTTTTGTAGCCGAGAAAGTACTTATACGCCCAGCTTACCTCGCCGTTTTCAAATCGCTTGTGTTTTGCCCACATAACGTTTTCGGATATTATTCGGCTTCCCTCCTCCGCCTGGCTGGCTAGAACGGCAAGTACTATTTCGCCTTTATCACTCAACGTATGAATACCACCGTTTTCAAATACAACGTCAATACCCAATTCTCTGAGTTCTCGTATGTAAGTAAGACAGTCTATCGTGTTCCTTGCAAAACGAGATATGGATTTGCAGTAAATGACATCTATCTTCCCGGCACGGCAATCTTCAATCATGCGAAGGAAATTCTTCCGCTTTTTCACACTCGTGCCCGTAATGCCTTCATCGGCATATATGTCCACCAACTCCCAGTTGCTGTTGTTGGTTATGAATTTTGTGTAATACTCGCATTGCAAGGTATAGCTTGTCAACTGTTCCTCGCTCCCGGTGCTAACCCTGCAATAGGCGGCAACCTTTTGTTTTTTAAATTGTGCTTCAACCGAAGTCTTGTCAAATATAGGCTTTACAGGTATTGCCCTAACTGTTCTCGCCGCTCGTTCCATTTCCTGCCTCCTCCTTTCTGTTCCAGCCTTTTTTGTTTCCCGCCGCCGGGATGCTGTATTCTCTGATTATCGCCACTCCGTTTTTGAATAGAAACTTGACGGTCCTATGGCTCACGGTTGCCGATTCCAAAAACATATCAACTAATTTTGCATCAAACTGCGTAACTTGCTTTTTCAGCCGTTTGTATATATTCGCCTCCGACTTTTTCCTAAGCTCCTCTTGCTTCGATTCAAGTTGTCGTTGCAGTATGCGATGCTCATATTCGTAGTTTATCTTTGCTATATAACCGTTAAACAGCAAATTATAAAGTTGCTTGTCTTCCCCTTGCAAAGCGGCTATCTCCGCCTCCAGTGCGGTCACCTTGTCGCTGTCTGATTTTATCGTTACAAACTCGTTATAAGCACTCACAAACGCCCGTTCCAGCTCGTCATCGTTTATTACACTGCTGTTGCAATACGCTTTGCCGTATATTCCGTATGTCGAGCATTCATACACGCCGACTTTCCTGCCGCCATAACGCGTTTTTACTTGATGGCGATACTTCTTGCCGCACTCTCCGCAGATTATTTTGCCCGAAAACGGCAGTTTTGCTTTAGCACTGGTGTTCCCGTATTTTTGGGTTCGCTCTGCGAATAACTCTTGTACTCTTTGGAAGGTATCACGATCGATTATCGGTTCGTGGTCGTTCATCACATATTGCATGGGTGCGTTAGGATTCTCGCTTTTATTTTGGACTGTCTTGAATTTGTCGCGATAACTTTTTTGTAACACAGCGTCGCCTACGTACTTTTCATTCCGTAGTATATATCCTATCGTGTACTTTCCCCACCTATCCTTGCCGAGCGGTGTCTTTATCCCACGGCTGTCAAGTTCCTTACTGATTGCCACTACTCCCAGCCCTTGCAGATAAAGTTCGAATATAAGTCTGACAATTTGTGCTTGTTCCTCGTCAATCACCAGTCTGTTTATTCCGTTCTCATCACGCTCAAGCTTATATCCCATGATGTTGCCGTTAAGTTCAACACTGCCTTCGGCATACCTTTTTCGAGCCGCCCACTTTTGGTTCTCGCTGATTTCGTTAAGTTGCTGCTCTGCAAGCATCGCCCACGTGGATATCATCACGTCCGATGTTGTATCGGCTGTATAGATATCTTCGTTTTCAAAGTACAATGCCACCCCACGTTCTCTCAACTCTCGCACTTCTGTCAAAAAGTCTACTGTGTTTCTCGAAAATCGGCTTATTGATTTCACGAAGATAATGTCTATCTCGCCGCGCTTGGCAAGTTCCAACATTTTTACGCACTCAGGGCGTTTGCTAATTGTCCGTGCCGAAACTCCATGGTCGGCAAATATCCCTACGAACTCATATTTTGGGTTATCTTTAAGCTTGCCTTCCCAATACGCTTTTTGCAATTCATAACTGTTGAGTTGCTCATCGCTCTTAGTGCTTACGCGGCAATACGCACATACTCGCGGTATTTTTCGAGTTAGGTTGCGCGTCTGCGGTATCACTTTCATTTCCATTTTTCCACCTCCTATTCTCAAGGTATCAAGTATATAGCCATACAAATTCTTGTAAGTCAAGTACAAAGCACCTCAAATCGAAACTTAGAATTTATATGTCAAAACATACCATTCGTCAACCCTTATTCCACCTATTCGGAGGCGTTGCCAGTATAGATTCCATTGTTTTATCCTCATCACTCAACGGTATTCCGTACTCAACGATATGGTCTGCTATCGTAGTACAAATCTGCGCCCATATTGACTGGCTCTGCTTTGCATAATCCAAAGATATCTTTATAAACGGACTTGCAATCGGTGCGCCCGTTGTAGGGTGTTTTGCCAAAAAGCCAAACGTGTTCACAGCCTCTTCCGCCTGAGCTACTCGTGACTCCGCCATAGCATATTTTTGCAGCAGGTCGGCATTTACGAGTTTTTCGCAGCCACGTACACGCAACCACTCCCACGTCTCTTTATATATTGTCGCGGCGATGTTCGTCCCCGCACCTTTCGTTTGCATTTGCAAATACTGTTTTGCCGGGGGCATATCTTCGCCATGCAGATTATCTGCCACTTTTAACACGATAGCCTCGGGTCTCGGTGTTTTTCCTTCTAATATTTTCTCCTGTATCGGTTTCTTCTTTCTCCCGGCGTTTGGTCGTGCGCCGCCATGTCCGTTTGCCATGATTTTTATCTCCTTTTGATTTTGTTTGCATCCACCTTGAATTATCTTGAATACAAGTTGAATGTCATTTTGATTGTTTTTGCCACAGTAATTCGATTTTTACAGCCTATTCTCTACAAAATCGCTTGTTTTTGCCACAAAAGTTGATTTATAGTCCCTCCTATGGCATTACTTGAAAACTCGGTCGTTATTTCTTCATTTTTGATATTTTTCGAGGTCTATCCCCCTTTTGAAATCCCAAAAATTTGCGCCGGTTGTCCCTTATACCACTTTTGAAAACCGCTTTTATTTGCGTGAGACTTGCGCCCCGCTTACGGGTTCGAAACCCCTAGATTTTAGAGCCGTTCTTGATTTCCCGTTTTCGTGTGTGAGACTTGCGCCCCGCTCTTGTAGGGGG
>CAZSAC010000035.1:0-18689 GCA_964604875.1 uncultured Bacteroidaceae bacterium
TTTTCGGATTTACCTTTTTTTGCCTTGCGCTTTATTAAAACTATCAACGTGACAATCAACCCTATAATGACGCCATACGGCAAAATAACGACTACTGCGGTGACAATAAACTCAAATACCGCGCCCATACTTTTTATGGAGTCTACAAAATTATTCCACAATTTGGTGAAGAAACCCTGCTCTTCCTCGGGCGTATAGTTTTGATATAGCCTTATTGTAAAGGTAGAATATTCAACCTTTGCCGTGGTTGCCTGTTTTTTGTCTTCCACCGAGTCGATTTCACTTTCCAGCGCGGCTATTTTTTCTAAAACCACAAGTTGCTCCGAAAAAGTAAACGTGGAGGTATCCATATTTTTATAAACGTTTAATTGCACGTTAAGCGACGCCAATTTTTCCTCATAAGTTTCCAGCTGCGCGGTTACGTCTGCGCTTTCAATTCGCTTGTCAACCACTGTGCCCGCCTTGCTTAAGTCACTTGAAAACGCTTCAACTTTCCCAATCGGTATGCGCACCACCAAAAAAACCGATGTGCTTTGCGTACCGCTTTGGCTGCTGCTTTCCACAAATCCGCCGTTTGCCTTAACCGCCTCTAAAATGGTATCGGAACATTCTAAGGCGTTGGAAACATTTAGGGAATAATAAAATGTATAGATAAGCTTTCTATCGGCGGAATTTGACAATATACCACTTTCCGAAGAGCTTATTTCGGGAGCGTCCTGTCCAACTTTCGGGGCAACGTTGGGGGTTTCGCTGTCATATCCCTTTGCGCCACAACCGGCAAAAAAGCTTAACAAACATACTAACAGAACGGCAATAAGGATTTTATTTTTCATATTTATCCTCCAATAAAATAAAGACACCCGAAAATTGAGTGTCTTTAGAAAGTGTGTGTCAGTTTATAATGTCAGCTTATTCAGAAATTGCGCCTACCGGGCAACCTTCTGCACATGCTCCGCAATCTATACACTCATCAGCATTGATAACATATTTGCCATCGCCTTCAGAAATTGCGCCTACCGGGCAAGTATCTGCGCATGCTCCGCAAGAAATGCATTCATCAGAAATTTTGTGTGCCATAATAAATCTCCTTATAAGTTTTAATTAATTTACCTAATATATACTATTGTAACATATAAAAAATCACTTTGCAATAAAATTTTCCCTAAAATTTAGGCGATAAAGGGGTTAATCCAAAATGTTTTTTAAATCGTCATCGATGTTTTCGTCAGAATCCGACACCGATTGATGTTCCTTTGCATAAACGTCTTCAAGCGCGTAAGTCTTTATATCAAACGAGCCGTCCGCGCCCAAAACCTTGACCCGCACTTGCTGACGCAATATATCGTTGCTTTCCACAACGCCTTCGCCGTCGGGGGTTTTTGCTCGGCTTCCTATACGCGGCATTTTTTTGAACATATCCGAATAATAGTCGTTTTCATACTTCAAACAGCACATCAGCCGTCCGCAAACTCCGCTTATTTTTGTGGGATTAAGAGAAAGTCCCTGCACCTTTGCCATCTTGATTGAAACCTTTTCAAAATCGGGCAGATACGTCTTACAGCAGCACGGACGACCGCACATTGCCAAGGCTCCTCTCATTTTGGTGTCGTCACGCTCATAGATTTGCCGAAGTTCTATCCTAACGCGGAACACGCCCGCCAAATCCTTTACCAACTCTCTAAAATCGACTCTTCCCGTTGCCGTAAAATAAAAAATAACCTTATTCCTGTCAAAAGTATATTCGGCGTCCACAAGCTTCATATTCAACTTATGTTTGTTGATTTTTTCGTTTGCCAGCCGAATTGCCTCGGGCTTCATCTCTTCGTTTTTTTGAACTTGCTTTTCGTCAGCGGAAGTTGCTTTTCGCATTACGGGCTTTAAGGGTTGCACAATTTCCTTATCGGAGACTTCTTTATTTCCGATGACTACAACACCATACTCGACACCCCTTGCGGTTTCGACAATAACGCCGTCTCCCTCGCAAAACTCTATGTCTTCGGGACTAAAGTAATATACTTTGTTTCCGCTTTTAAATTTAATTCCAACAATTTTTACCGACATCTATAATTAACCTCCAATATTCCAAACAACAAATTTTCATATATTGCAACCTTGGCAACGTTCGCCTCAAGTTTTTTCCTTTCTTCGTTTATCAAATACAAAATATTCCCCAGCGCCCTCGCGCTGCAAATGTCCGCCAGCTGATTTATTTCCACAGTTTTATGTTTTGCAAAAACCAGCTCGGGGTTGGTTTTATAAACCATAATATCCCTTATAAGCAAGGATAGCGTGTCAAACAATATCGGCAGATTATCCAAAGAAAGGGCTTTATCTCCCAAAAATGACGCCACATCGCTGCTTTTCTTCATATTAAGCAAAATGTTAAGAGCAATTTCAAAATTGGTTTCATACGCCGTACCCTTTGCAATATCCACAGCCTTGCCCAGCATACCGTCAGAACACAAAGCGGCAATTCGGGATTTTTTTTCGTCTCGCGTTTCTTGAAAAATCTCGTCAAAAATCGTGTCTTGAGAAAATCTGTCCAAATAGATTTTCTTTGTGCGGGATTTTATTGTCTCCAACATCGCGGACTCTTTCTCCACGCCTAAAAAAATGGTAACCGACGTCGGAGGTTCTTCCAAGGTCTTAAGAAGCTTGTTCTGCGCGACTGCCGCCATTTTGTCCGCGCCGTAAATGAAATATAATTTATGGTCGCTCTCGAAAGGCTTTAGCGACGTATCCTCGATTAAATCCTTTATGTCGTCAACCTTGATGCCTTGTCCGTCGGAGTTCAAATACACAATATCCGAATGGTTTTTGTTTAAAACTTTTTTACAAGCCGAACACTTTAAGCATACGTCGTCATGGCAATAAACTGCGCAGGCTATCAACGAAAAAAGCTCCCTCGCGGCAACAGAATCGGGCGTTATCAGCATATAAGCGTGGGACAAGCTGTTTTTGTCTATGTCACGCTTGACCGTTTTAAATGCTTCGCTGTTTTTTAGCGCCGTTGTAAACATTATTTTATTGCGCCCCTACTGCGTAACGCCTCAATAATTGCGGCGGACGTCTGCTTTTTTTCCGTCTGCGGTTCAATCCGTACGATGCGGTTTGCGTATTGCTTGGCAAGCTGTCTAAAGCCCTCGTATACCTTGTCGTGGAATGCCTCGCTTTCAGTTTCCAATCTGTCGTTCATATTTTTGGACTTCTCTTTTGGACGGAACATCTTGTCGTGCGGTAAATCTAAAAATATGGTCACGTCGGGCTCCGTCTCACCAATAGCCATCTTGTTTATTTCTTGAACTTGGTCAACTCCCAACCCTCTGGCAAAGCCCTGATACGCCAAGGAGCTGTCCAGATGCCTGTCGCAAACCACGATTACGCCCTTTTTTATGGCGGGCTTTATAACCTCGCGCATAAGCTGAGCGCGCGCAGCGGCGTAAAGCAAAGCCTCGCATTCGGCGCACATCTCTGAATTATTGGTGCTTAAAATTATATCCCGTATGGCCTCACAAATTTTTGTACCACCTGGTTGACGAACAAGTATCGCCTCTTGTCCGCTTTTTTCCAAATATTCCATAAGCATAGCGACTTGCGTTGATTTACCAACTCCCTCGCCGCCCTCAAAAGTAATAAACATTATATCTCCAAAAAACTTTTCTCGTCCTTATATTATAACACAGATTTTGCCGTTTATAAAGCCAAACGTATCGTTTTTAGCCAGAATATCCAAAATTTCCGTCGTGATGATTTCTCCGTGCGCAACCAGCGGTATCCCAGGAGGATAGACGCCTATTTCGTTATAGGCGGTACGCCCTGCCGCATCTTTTGCGTCAACCATTTCAAAGCCTTCCCCTCTGCGCCCCTCAATAGGCGTTGGAAAATAGAACTTTGTGTCTTCGGCTGCGTCGGGGTTTTCCGAAAACAACAGCCCCTCCAAAACGTCAAGCCTTTCCATATTAAGGGGGGATACAATAAACACCGCCCACCCGTTTATATATGCTTCCGCAATGATGTTTAGCCTGTATAATCTTTCATAAAGGCTTCTTCCGAGCTTAATGACAATTCGGCTAAAATCCTCGTTGTTTAAAAAAACATATTTATTTTGCAAGTTTTTTTTGAACTTTATTATGCGGTTTTTAAGTCTTTCATACAAAACTTCGCCCAACCGACTAAATTCGTCTATGGCGTAATCTATTGACGCAAGCGTCAAATAACACGGGCTTGTTGTGTGTAAATCCGCCCTTAATGCTCGACATTTGTCTGCTAAACTTTCGTTTTTGACATTTAACCCCGCTCCGCCCGAATATACCGGCAAGGTCTTATGAAAGCTCACTACTTCAATATCGGCAACATTTGAAAAGCTTTCGGGCAATTCACCACTAAAAGCAAAGTGCGCCCCGTGCGCCCCATCAATCACCAGCGACATATTTGAAGACGCCATTATTTTTTTTATCCGCCTTGGGTCAAGCGCTCTTCCGAAATAGTCGGGGGAAGTCAACACGACGGCTTTTGCATCGGGATTGTCTTTAATCACGCGGGCAAGCGTATCCTCTTTAACAAGGTCGGGCAAGCCGTTATTAAAGCTAGCGGAAATATAGCAAGGCTTCAACCCCAAAAATCTTATGGCAGCATAAACCGATTTATGGCAGGCTCGTTGAACGATAACCTTGTCACCTCGCTTTGTCAATGCGCTCAACGCAACAAACATCGCCACCGTCGCGCCGCTTGTAAAATATAGCGTGGCGGAAACGCCATAGGCTTTGGCTGCGTTTTTCTCGCTTTCTAAAATCAATCCGCTTGGTGCTTGCAGATTATCTGAAAAAGGCAATTCCGTTATATCATATTTTGCGCTTTCGTATATCGCTCCGTCAGAATCCACCCCGAAATGCCCCGGCATATGAAATCTTTCGGGGAAACTTTCAACGTATTTTGTTATTGCGTCATATAAGGGTTTTGGCATATGATAATTATACACTACTCTTACGGCTTTGAAAAGAAAATCTTTAAAAAAAGCAAGCCGAGAAGGCTTGCGTATTTTTTATTTTTTGATTGGCTTCATCGTCGGGAACAGCAACACGTCTCTTATGCTGAAGCAGTCTGTCAGCAACATTACCATTCTGTCTATACCGATGCCTAAGCCTCCTGTCGGCGGCATACCATATTCAAGCGCGGTTACAAAATCGTCGTCAAGCATTTGCGCTTCTTCATCGCCCTTTGCTCGCTCTGCCATTTGCGCCATAAAACGCTCCCGCTGGTCGATAGGGTCGTTCAACTCCGAAAACGCATTTCCCATTTCACGCGCGGTGATGAAAAATTCAAAGCGTTCAGTCAAGCGTTTATCCGATGCTTTCTTCTTTGCAAGCGGAGAAACCTCCACGGGATAATCCAATACAAAGGTAGGCTGAACAAGTTTTTCTTCAACCTTTTGGTCAAATACGGTGTATAACGCCTTGCCCCAAGTCAAATCCTTATCGGCAAAACCGACGCCTTGCGCCTCGGCTTGTTTAATAAGCGTTTCCAATTCACATTCTTTTGAAAAATCTAATCCGGTATATTCCTTAACGGCGTCCACCATAGTGATACGTTTCCAGGGCGCCTTTAGGCTGATTTGCTCGCCTTGATAGGTGATTTCGGCCGTCCCCAAAACCTTGTTGGAAACATATTCGAACATTTCCTCGGAAATGCGCATCATATCGTTGTAGTCCTCGTACGCCGCGTAAAGCTCGATGGTCGTAAATTCGGGATTATGCTTAGGGTCCATTCCCTCGTTTCGGAAGATTCTTCCCATTTCGTAAACCTTTTCAAAGCCTCCAACAATAAGACGTTTCAAATAAAGCTCGGTGGCTATTCTAAGATACATATCAATATCAAGCGTATTATGATGAGTAATAAACGGACGGGCGGTTGCTCCGCCTGCGATTGTGTTAAGCACAGGGGTATCCACCTCTAAAAAGCCTTTTGTATCCAAAAACTCCCTAATTGCGGTAATAATCCTGCTTCTTTTTACAAACGTATCCTTAACCTCGGGGTTTGCAATCAAATCGACATAGCGTTGGCGATAGCGTAAATCCGTGTTTGTCAAGCCGTGCCACTTCTCGGGAAGCGGCAAAAGGGATTTGGATAAAAGCACAACACTTTCAACCTTGACGCTGACTTCGCCCGCATGCGTTGTAAAAACCTCGCCCTTAACGCCGATTATATCGCCGATATCGTATTTTTTAAACTCCGCATATTCGTCTTCACCCAAAATATCGCGTTTAAAATATAATTGAATTTGTCCTTCTCCGTCCAATAAATGCGCAAAGCTGGCTTTCCCCATAACGCGCTTGGAAACAAGCCTGCCCGCAAGACTGACGATTTTGCCCTCGTAATCGGAATATCTTTCCACAATACCTTTGCTTGTAGCGTCTTTGTCAAAAGATACTATTTCAAACGGATTTTTGCCTTGAGCAATTAAATCCGCAAGTTTTTCTTTGCGGATTTTAATAATTTCATTTATATCGACTTCTGTCCCTTCGTTTACGGGAACATTGATATTTTCTGCCATATGCGCTCCTTATGCGTTGATGCTTAATATCTTATATTGAGTGACGCCGGCCGGAGTTTTAACGTCTACTATCGCGCCCTTTTTCTTGCCCATAAGCGCGCTTCCAAGCGGTGATTCGTTGCTTATTAGGTTTTCTTCTATTTTTGCCTCGCCCGTGCCGACAATTCTATACTCCAATTTCTCGTCAAATTCAATATCCAACAACTTAACAGAGCAACCTACCGAAACGGCTTTCGTGCTGATATTGGTTTCATCGATGATTGTCGCTGCAGTCAGCATCTCGTTTATTTCCCTGATACGCTTTTCCAAAAAGCCTTGCTCTTCTTTTGCGGCATCGTATTCAGCGTTCTCGCTTAAGTCGCCAAACTCTCTGGCGATTTTAATTTTTTCCGCCATTTCCTTTCTGCCGTTGCTACAAAGCTCGTCGTATTCACGCTTAAGCTTGTCATAACCTTCACGTGTTAGGAACACCTCTTTATCCATAAAAACCCTCCGGGAACGCAAAAATTGCGTCTTTTTATCTATCTGCCTATTATACAAAGCAAATCTCGCCTTGTCAATAATTTACCACTTTAAATTTTGAATACGATTAATTTTAAGTATAATACTTATTTTAAAACTATCTATACTAATCTCATCAAAAAATGATACAAAAAATGCTATACGGTACAAAATTGTATTATAGTGCAAAAATTGCTTTACATTTTTGCTGTTGCTATGTTACAATATTTTTACTATATAAATTAGGTGGACTAAATGGAAGAACAAATCCCGTCACGTAGACTAAGAAAGAAAAACAATACTCACAAGGCGCTGTTGCATAACGCGAAAAAACTTTTCGAAACCAAGGGCATCGGGAATGTTACTATCGATGAAATAAGCGAGGCGGCAGACGTTTCCCGTAGCACGTTTTTCACTCACTTTGCCTCTTTAGACGATTTGATTGAGCAAATTGCCAACGAGGAAATCAACGATTTGGTTGCCGTATGGACAGACAGCGAGGATGAATTTTCAATCACCGCCCTATTGCACAAACTGGTTGACGACACTATTCCATATCCCTATCTGACAGGGGAACTTTTAATGCGAGGCATTTTAAGTAAAGGCGAAAGCAGTTTTAATTCGCTTTACAAATTGGCGGAAGACAGGATTTCCAGCCACCCCGCCTATCAAAAACCTTTGGAAATTTTCTCGCCCGAAGAATTGTCCGCTTTGCTTTTAGGCTCGTATTTCGGCGTGGTTTTCCAACGTTTTATTAAAAATAAATCACTCAGCGATGACGCCGAGATGAAAAATACAATCAACAAATTAATTACTTTTTTCAAAAAGTAGGAGGAATTTAATATGAAAAACGGTTACGCTGCCGATAAGGCGCAATGGCCCAAAGCTCAAAAAATTTATGATGAACTTGCTGAACTCACTTCAAAACCAATCTGGTGCGTTTCCGACGAAACATACGCCGAGGTTTTAAACCACTTTGATACCAAGTGCTCAAAATCAAAAGAAATTACCACCGAAGCAAAACAATATATCCCCGGTGGCGTTCAACATAACCTCGCTTTCAATAAGCCTTTCCCTATTTGCGTTACGAAAGCGCAGGGCGCATATCTCTATGACATCGACGGCAATAAGTATTACGACTTTTTGCAAGCCGGCGGCCCGACAATTTTGGGGAGCAATTTCCCCGAGGTTCAAGACGAGGCAATTAAGCTGATTAAAGAATGCGGTCCCGTTACAGGCTTATTCCACGAAGGCGAAATGCTTTTGGCAAAGGAAATCAACAAGCATATGCCCGCCGTTGAAAAATTCAGAATGCTCGGTTCGGGTACCGAGTCTGTTATGGCGGCTATGCGTATCGCGCGTTGCGCCACAAAGAAAAAGAGAATTATTAAAGTCGGCGGCGCTTATCACGGCTGGTCCGACCAAATGGTTTACGGCTTGAAAATCCCCGGAAGCCGTTTCTTGCTTGAAAGCCACGGCATTCCGAAGGGTTGCTATGGCACAACCGACGAAGTTCGCCCTAACGATCTCAAAATGCTTGAGTCAATGCTCCGCTTAAACAAAATGAAAGGCGGTACAGCGGCAGTTATCGTTGAGCCTGTCGGCCCTGAAAGCGGCACTCGTCCCGTAGATTTTGACTATAATAAGCAAGCTATGGATTTGGCGCATAAATATGGCGCGTTGTTCATTATGGACGAAGTTGTAACAGGTTTCCGTATCGGTTTAGGCGGCGCCCAAGGCTTCTTTGGCATTTCCCCCGACCTCACCATTTTCGGTAAAGTTATCGCCGGCGGATTCCCCTCTGCAGGCGGCGTTGGCGGAAAAGCAGATTACGCAAATCTTATGGCGGCTGGCGTTGCCACAATGGGACACCGCGCATATGTTGGCGGTACTTTGGCGGCTAACCCACTATCTTCTTACGCAGGCTATTGCTGCATTAAAGCTATTGAAAAATATAACGCGTGCGAGGTTGCCGGAAACGCGGGTGACCGTCTTGCAAACGGTTTGAAGGAACTTATCAAAAAGCACGGGTTACCTTTCGTTGTTTATAACCAAGGCTCCATCGTTCACCTTGAGTGCACAGGCGCAATGAGTTATGATTTCAGCAGTATGTCTTTGCTTAAGAGCGCGGTAGGTTTATTAAAACACAAACCCGAAATGCTTGCCCGTAAAGTTGCGATGGAAGAAATGGGCGCGGCTTATATGGCAAACGGGATTGTTACTCTTGCGGGCAGTCGTTTATACACTTCTATGGCTGACACGGACGAAGTCATTGACGGAGCGCTTGCTCAGTTTGACAAAGTCTTCTCGACCGTTACGGATAAATTCACCCGCAGCTTAGAAAAATAATCAAAAAAATTTGGGCGGGGTTTTATCCCGCCCTTTTTTATAGGAGCTAATTATGAATCAAAAATTAGTTGACAATATTATTGCTTACGCTAAACGCGCCGCAGACATAAAGCTGTGCGGAAAAGGCGTAAATAATATCAGCGTAAAAGAAAGTGAAAATACAATTTATATCACAAAATCAGGGGTTGATTTTGCAAATATTAGCGCTAAAGATGTGGTTTCGCTAAATATAAACGACGCTTCGGCTTGCCCTAAAGACTTGCTGGACTCTTTTAATCTTCACTCGCAGGTCTATATCGGACGCCCTGACGTTGCATGTATTTTTGTTACTTCTCCAACTGCCTCGGTTGCCGTTGCCTCGCTTAAGGCGACTATCCCACCCGTTTTGGACGATATGGCGCAAATTGTTGGACCAACAGCCCGCACGGCAAAATCCTTAAAAAATACGGATATCCTAAAGGCGTTGAAAGGTCGTGGCGCATGCCTATTGCCAGACGTTGGAGTGCTTGCAACAGGCAGGACTATCGATGAAGCCTACACCAACAGCTTGGTTTTGGATAAGGCGGCTCACACCTATATTATGGGCTTTGCGCTTGGCGGTTGTAAGCCCGTCGGCAAAATCAGCGCATTTTTAGAGCATATCGTTTATCAGAAAAAATACAGCAAGGCAAACCAAGAGGCGCTCTTGGAAGCCGAGAGAAAGTGAGGCGCAATATGAAATATTCCGAACAAGAACTTAGACAACAAGTTAAAGACGCCGGCGTTCAAATGCTAAACGAAAATCTCGTTCAAGGCACTTGGGGCAATATCTCTATCCGTCTTGACGAAAACCGTATGCTGGTTACGCCCTCGGGGTTAGATTATATCTCTCTCAAACCCGAAGATTTACCGATTGTTGATATCCACACCCTAGAATGGACAGGCCCCAAAAAGCCCACCAGCGAACGCAAAATTCACGCCGCTATTATGGCTGCCCGCCCTGAAATAAACGTCGTTTTGCACTCTCACCCGACTCAATGCGCGATTATGGCAAGCACCAGACAAACACTTCCTTGCATGAGCGATAAAATGAAAAAGTATGTCGGTGGCGACGCTAAGTGCGCAAAATACGGCATCGCAGGCACAAAGAAATTGACTAAAAACACTATCGCCGCCATTCAAGGCAAAAACGCGTGTCTTCTTGCAAACCACGGCGTATTCGCTTGCGGAGCGACACTAGAAGACGCTTTCGAGGCATGCCGCGCAATGGAAGAGGGTTCTCAAGCTTATATTGAACAAAAGACCGTTGAAGCAATGAGCGCAAAACAATATTCGCCCCAGCTATCCATTGAACTTTTTAAAAAGAAAAAATAAGCAACTATACAAAAAAAGGACGCAGATGCGTCCTTTTTTTCTACCATTTATAAGTTAGAAAATTTTTCTTATGCAAGTATAACGGTTTCGTGCCGTTCTTTCTCAATTATATCAATCTGCTCTTTCAGCTTTTTATTGAACATTACATATCCCGAGTAAATTATCAACCCCACCGTCTTGACAATTGATTGGAAAATGTCGGTTATGACTATTCCCTGAGCTTGTGTCGAGTCGGGAAACAAAAGCGTTATCGGCGCAAAGTCCATAACCAAATATACCGCCCCGAATATGACGGCGGCAAGACCCATTCTTCTGTAGATTTGTCCGTAAGTCATATTCTTTTTACAACGCAGACACATCAAAATACCAACAACCACTATGCCTATGGCAGAAACAATTTCAATCACCTCATACGCGATGAAAAAGCCGTTAGAATATTCAGAAAACATACCCGAAAACCACTTTATTATGCGCAATACAACCACGTGGGCGAGCATTAACCAAAACCCGATTTTTGCCAGTCGCACCATAATAGGCTCAAACTCCACCTCGTCGCGGATATGTCTTCCTTCAAAGCTTGATATATGTTTTTTCTTGTGAATTGAGTGTGTAATGAAAATCGAATATTCCAATAATACCCTAACGATTAAAGTTGTCAATCCTATGTCAAGCAGCATTCCGCCAAAACCAAATACTCCGAATACGCCTCTGAACAGAATGATGTTTGTGCTGAAATTGAAAAATGTCATCATAACTGCAGATATAATCGACGATATTGCTATGGCGTAAAAAACTCTTGTTTGAAAATGCTTGTCTCTGTGGTTTATAATGGCTAAACAAGCCCCGATAATGCCTATAGCCAACTGCAACGAAACAAAAGCCGACGCAATCGGACTATAATAATCATTAAATAGGTCAACAGACGAAAGAGTGTTATAGTTTTCAACATTTAGGTGAAAAAGAATTAAAGAAAGGCTTATCATACCTGCGGCAATATATAACGCTTTGGGAACGCTTTTTAGCGGCTTATAATTTTTAAAATCAATGTATCCGCCAAAAAAAGCAAGCAAAAACACAATAAAACAAACTAAATTTATTATTCGGGCAACCGAAACGCTCTCCACGGTTAGGGTTACAATCAAAGCCACCGCGCCTGTCGCAAGCACAACCGCCCAGTATAAATACAACAATTTTGGGTTTTTTAATTGAATTGTTTTTACCATATTGCTCCTAATGTTAAGTTTATCACAGAAACCCGTTATTTACAAAACAATATGAAAAGTTTTTTTGCAGAATTTTTTTATGGTTTTGAGGCAAACTAAGGCTTGGAGAACTTATATGACAAACCTAAAACTTTTAAGCATATGTTTTTTAATCCTATTTGCGCCTGTTGCGTTTTATTTTGAAATAGTCAATTTTGCCCCTCTCGACTATATAACTGATACGCAACTGCATTTTTATGAGGACAGAGTCGCTCACGAAAAAGTGGTTACACATTTAAGCTCGGCAGAAGTTGAGGCTCAGGCAAAAAAATACGGCGCAACGGTTGCCGCCTATAAAAACTCTTTAATAATTCAGCACGCAATAAAAAATATCGGATTGACAATGTCTGTTGCCGAAATCTTGCAACTATCCGATTATGAAATTATAAAGCTTTCCCGCCAATATTTTGCTTGGCTTAAAACGCAGATGAGCGAGGAAGAATTTAAGCAACTGCGCAGCGATTTTTTGGCTACCTTTAAAACCACTCCCCAAAACACGACTCACCCGATTGTCGGGTTGCTTATCTTGCAACGTTATTTTGCGGGTTTCCCTCTCTCCACTTTATAAAGTTTTCCACAACTTTTTCTATCAGCCTTTCCCTCGTTTCATAGGGCGCCCAAGCAATATGCGGTGTTAATACACAGTTTTTTGCCTTTAAAAGTGGGTTTTGAACATAGATTGGCTCTTTTGATACCACATCTAAATAAGCTTTTGCAATTACGTTTTGATTTAGCGCGTCTGCCAAATCCTGCTCGGCGACAAGCCCTCCTCGCGCGGTATTTATAAAAACCGCCGACGGTTTCATATAGCTTATTGTTTTTTTGCATATAAGCCCGGCATTGTCTGCTGTTAATGGACAATGCAACGAGATATAATCGGATTGCTCAAGCAAAGTTTTTATATCAACAGAGCCCTCTTTAGGCGTTTTGGCGGTATATAGCACATTCATTTTAAAGGCTTTTGCAAGCTCCGCCACCCGTTTACCGATTGCGCCATACCCAATTATCCCTAAAGTTTTGCCAACCAACTCCACCAACGGACGTTTCCAAAAACAAAAATCGGGGGAATAATTCCACTCTCCGTTATGCACAGAGTCGTTGTGAATTGCTACGCTTGACGCATAGTCCAAAATATATGCAAAAACCATTTGCGCTACGCTGTCCGTGGAATACGCCGGCACGTTTGCGACCACAATGCCCTTTTCTTTGGCGCATACAATATCTACAACGTTATAGCCCGTTGCAAATATTCCGATATATTTTAAATTTGGGCAAGCCTCCATAACCGCGCGGTCAATGACAACTTTGTTTAAAAAAATGGCTTCTGCGTCGCCTATTCTTGCAACGGTATCTTCTGCCGACGTCCTGTCGTACACCGTGATGTCGCCCAGATTATTAAATTTGTCCCAAGTTAAGTCGTCTCCGACAACGGTGCGCCCGTCAAGTATAACAATTTTCATTTTTCCTCCATATAGCAAAGACAAGCCATAGAATTATGGTTTGGCTTTGTCAAAATGTAAAAGACGGGCAAAAACGCCCGTCTTATAAAATTATATTACTTATTGTCTGCTAGGTAAGTGCCTTGAGCATAATACGCAACCGTAAACAAAAGATTGCTCAGCGCTGCGCCAAATTCGGGCGCGCCCTCAACGGCAAGATATCCCTTTTGCATATAGGGTATCATTTCCGCCTTGCTCATAAGAATTTCCAATGCGTGTTCCGCGCTGTCAAACCTCATACACATAAACGGGGCCGTACGTTTGCATTCTCCTCTTGCAGAAACAGTTTCACCCTTTCTAACGCGGATATGCGCCTGCAATTCCTCTTTCCCTGTGACTGCGAAAGCATAGACGCGGTCGGGGCTGGGTTCAGTAAACGCCTTAACGTCGGGATGTTCCACCCTGTTAAGTTGGCTTACGCCTGTCGTTAGAAGATAGAAATATAATCTAACGGTCCATTCTCTGTCATACTCGGTCTTGGGAACGTCTGTAGCTTGCAATAAGCCCGCCATTCTCAACAATACCATCATAATGGAAAGGAATGTCCCAAAGTGCGCGATTGCCCCTTTCATCTTAGGCAACGGCATACCTTTTCCCGTGAAGAAAAGGATAAATTTTTGTACCGATGAAAACTCCAACTCGATGTCAGGCTTTTGGTGGGTTATCCCTGCGTAGGTTGTCCACTTTCCGTCCTTGACAACGAAGTGCGTTGAAAGTTTCCCCGTCTTTTTGAAACCCTCATCCAATACGCTAATTTGGAAAACAAAGTCTTTACCCTTAAATTTTTTAGAATATTTAGGGTCGTTTTCGGCAATAGCTTTGGCCAAGGGAATCGCAGAGAAGAAGAAAACCCTCAATGCGTATTTATCGCCTTGTGTCATTGCCATAATTACACCTCATCTATCCAGTTTGCACCCTGAGGAGCAAGCTTAATTGCGGCGTTTCCGCCTTCGTTTGAAGCCGCTGTCTTGACGGCAGAACCCTTAACTTCGTCCTTTTCAAATTCGGAAGAGATAACTTCCAAAACGTTTTTAACGATACCTTCGGCGTCAATTTCGTGCATAGCCATAAGGTCTTCGTGCAAGCCGATAGCCGAGAATTTATCCTGCAAGCCTAGTTTTCTGAATGCGCACGCCTTACCTGCTTCGATGACTACCTCTGCAACAGCCGAGCCTAGTCCGCCGATAACGGTATGGTCTTCCACCGTCACGATACGACGAGTGTCTTTAACTGCGCTTAAAACAGCTTCTCTGTCAATAGGCTTTAGTGTATGCATATTCAACACGCGAGCTTTGATACCGTGGTCAAATTCCAAAATTTTTGCCGCTTGAACTGCTTGATATACGCAGCTTCCACAAGCGATGATTGTAATATCGGAGCCTTCGTGCAATAAAACCGCCTTGCCAACTTCAAAGCCGTATTTATCGTCAGCGTAAACCGTTTGGTCAAAACCACGATTGATACGAATATAGAACGGGCCGGGTGTCTTTGCCGCAGCCTCAACCGCCAAACCTGTTTCGATACCGTCTGCGGGGCAGATAAGCGTCATATTAACCAAACCGCGGATAACTGCAAAGTCTTCGATAGCGTGGTGAGTTGAACCCGCTTGACCGAATGACGTGCCGCCGTGCGTTCCGATAATCTTAACGTTTACGTTTTGATAACAAATATCCGTATGGATTTGATCCAAAGAACGTAAAGACGCAAACACTGAGAAAGAGCTTGCAAACGGGATAAATCCGCATTTTGCCAAACCGGAAGCAACGCCGTACATATTTTGCTCGGCAATACCTACGTTAAATATTCTCTCGGGGAATTGTTTTGCAAAGTCTCCGATTTTGGTTGACCCTTGAAGGTCTGCGGTAAGAGCAACGATTCTTGGATTCTCGGCTCCTAATTTTGCCAAAGTTTTGCCGTATATTTCAGCCGTCGCCATAGATGTGCTTTCAACGGCGGTATAAACTAATCCTCCTGCCATAATTATTTACCCTCCTTTTCTGCTCTTGCTAATCTTGCTTTAAATGTTTCGTCAAGGTCTTTTAAGCATTTTTCATATCTGTCGTCGTCAATAGCGCCATAGTGCCATTTGTGTGTGCCTGCGGTAAGCGTTGTGCCGTAACCCTTGATGGTGTCGGCAATAATGCAGACAGGTTTTTCGGTTGCATTTTTTGCATACTCTATCGCGTCATATAGCGCAACGATATCGTGTCCGGGAACGACTTTTGTATCAAAACCAAAGGCTGTCCACTTATCGGCAAACGGTTCCAGCGCCATAATATCTTCGGTGTTGCCGTCAATCATAAAGTGGTTACGGTCAACAATCGTAATTAAATTTGTAGCCTTGAAATGAGCGGTTGCCATAGCAGCCTCCCAAACCGAACCCTCGTCGCATTCGCCGTCGCCCAAAATGCAGAAAGTTTTATAGGATTTTTTATCCAATCTTGCCGCTAACGCCATACCAAGCGCGATGGACGGACCATGTCCCAACGAACCTGTTGACGCGTCTAAGCCTTTAACCTTGTTGCTGTCTAAGTGCATACCTAATTTGCTTCCCGTTAGGTTGAAGGTTTTGAGGTCTTCTTTGTCGATTAATCCTAAGTCGGCGAACAAGCCTGCAAGCGCGATACCTGCGTGCCCTTTGGATACAACGCATCTGTCACGGTCGGGATTTGAATAATCCTTGGGGTCGAAATTCATACATTTATGATATAAAACGGTCATAATATCCAACACGCTAAGTCCGCCACCTAAGTGACCGCTTCCCGCGCAGTGGGTTGTATAAAGACAAAGCTTTCTAAGCTCATCGGCTTTTTTCTCCAGCCTTATCCATTCCTGTTTTGATAAACTCATATATATTTCCTCCTATACTATTTAATATAATTAGCGTCAGGATGCGCCTTACGCACAACCTTATATGCTTCATCGGCGACTTCCCAAGTATATTGGATATCAGCGTCGGACAAAGCGTAGTTGATGAAGTGATTGTGGTGACTTGTAAAGAATACGCCACGTTTGACGCATTCTGCAACCCACTCTTGGTGCAAAATTGTGGAAGGATAGTCGTTTTTAAGGCGGAGATAGAACATAGCCGGCTCACCCGTTACGCTCAAATCAAAGCCGTTATCCTTGGCGATTTCTTTAAGTCCATCGCTTAATTTCTTGCCTTTCTTAGCGTTTTCCTCAACAACGTTTAACGCCTTAGCTTTCTTTAAGCACGCAATGCCTGCCGCAAACGGAACGGCGGATAGCCAGTAACTGCCCGTATAAGCTATATCGGAAGTAGCGTTGATAAGCTCTTTCCTGCCACAAATAGCCGATACGTTGTAGCCGTTGGCGATAGCCTTGCAATAGCAAGCCAAGTCAGCCTTAATGCCATAGTGATAGTCGCTGCCCTTAACGTCGATTCTAAACCCTGCGCGTACGTCGTCGAAAATCAATACTACGCCGTTATCATCGCAGATTTTGCGGATTTTTTGCCAATAGCCTTCTGCGGGCAAAATGTTATCGCAGAAGTTGCCGTGCATATAAGGAGTTGCGATAAACGCGGCAATCTCACCGGGATATTTTTTGCACAACGCCTCAAATTGCTCGGGAGCGTCCCAATCAATATAAAGATTGTTTACCAAATCTTCTTCGGTAACGCCGGAGTATCCTATTTTTTGCATCCAGGGAGCAACGCCGTGATACCAGCCTTTTGTTAGTACAATTTTTTTGCGGTTGGTGTACGCGCGGGCTATCATAACCGAAAACGCAGTCACGTCACCGCCGTTTTTTGCAAAGAACGCCCAGTCTGCCATATTGATTGTATTGCAAATTTCCTCTGCAAAATCAACAGTAATAGGGCTTATTAAAGTGGTGCAGTCGCCTAACTTGCGTTGGGCTGCCGCCGCTGCGTCAACATCGGGGTCGTTATAGCCCAAAAAGTTGGGGCCGTATCCGCACATATAGTCGATAATTTTATTGCCGTCTACATCCCAAATGTATGCGCCCTGCGCTTTGGACATATAAAGCGGATAGGATGATACGGGAACCATACAGCCTTCAGAGGGGCCGAGGTGTCCGTAAATACCCGCCGGAATACATTTTAAGGCTCTTTTGAAAGTCTCTTGACTTTTGGTTACGTCAATTACGGGCTTTGGTTCATAATTCAATTTCATAATTTTTCCCTCCTTACTGTAGGTAAACGCTGACCAGATTCAATAGCTTAGCCATTTGCTCTAGCATATCTAACGCGCCCTTAACTTGGAACTTGCCACTACCCATACCGCCGAAACTGCTGTCTTTACCGTTTAAAAGATTGTGCGCAAATTCCATATCGGCAAACACCATTGATGATTTCCATTCTTTAGGTTCGCCAAGAGTGCAACTGAGTTTACCGCCTTTTGCCTCGATACCTGCGCAAGGACCGTTGGGAACGCCTGCCGAGATAACGCCGTCAGAAATTCTGCGGGCGACAATCTTGCCGATTTTATCGCTGTTGGCAACTTCGCACAAAGCAAATAACGCCGTATAGATTGTTAGAGTTGTGTTGATTTTGAAAAATTCAGGGTCCTCAAACAGTTTTGGGTCGGAAGGTTGCAGATAGTATGACAATCTTTCGGCAAGCTTTGTAAACTGGTTAAGCAAGAATCCGACTTTAAATACGTTGTAAAAAATCGGAATAGTTTTTTCACCGTCGATAAGCTTATTGAAATGCTCCGGCGAGGAAAAATACAGCTTTAAAGCCGCGCTTTGTTTACCTCTGTAAAACTTGCATTTGCCATTTTCAAATTTTAGTGTTGCGCTTCCAACGTCAACAACGTTGAATTGAACTGATAGTTTGACATCCTTGATGATTTCCTTTGCTTGAGCGTCGAGCTCACATAAATCTTCAAGGTTTCTAAGAACAGCAAAGAGATTGATTTTCGCCTTGGTGGTTGTGTCCATAAAAACCCCCTTATAATTTTTAATATATTAATTCTAACACAGCTTTTTTGCTATTTCAAGGCATATTTCTAAAACTTATTTTGTTTTAAACATTTTCATATAGTTGTAACGAATTTTTTGTAGGTTTGTCTAGTTTTTCTCTAAAAATCGTACAATTTCGCCCTTAAAAATATATTGTGAAACAAACTGTTTGATTTTGTTTACTATTTTGTCAAAGTGTGGTAAATTGTTTACAAAAGTTTTTAGGGG
>CAZSAC010000036.1:0-17584 GCA_964604875.1 uncultured Bacteroidaceae bacterium
CTCATTGCGCCGCAATTATTGCAACCTTCTCTACAGTTGCGTGTCGTTTTGCCATTATACGCTTCCAGCCTTTGCGCCCAAAGATAATCTTTTTTAACGGTTGTATCAATAAAATCCCATGGCAAAATTTCTTCTTCATTTCTTGAACGAGTATAATCTTCCATATTTATATTGCAATCCAAAAAGGCTTGTTGCCAAACGTCAAAATTAAATTTTTCACTCCAACCGTCAAAACGCGCGCCAAGCTCAAACGCTCTAGCAATAACCTTTGACAGCTGTTTATCGCCTCTTGCAAAAACCGCTTCTAATACGGACGTCTTTGCATCGTGATAGCTAAACTTAACCCCTTTCATAGGGCGCAAAGCATTTCTAAGTAAAAATTGTTTTCTGTTCATTTCCTCAATGGAAATTTGCTCCTCCCACTGGAATGGAGTTATAGGCTTTGGTATAAAGACACTACAGCTTACCGATACGGTTAGGCGTTTGTTATGCGCAATTTGAACATATAAAGCGCGGATTTTGTCAACTAAGCGCGCAATCCCCAAAATATCGTCGTCAGTTTCTGTAGGCAAGCCCAACATAAAATAAAGCTTAACGCTGTCATAGCCTGCTGAAAACGCTTCCTTTAAGCTGTTTAAAATTTCATCTTCGGTAACGTTTTTATTTATTACGTCTCTAAGCCGTTGAGTGCCTGCCTCGGGCGCAAAAGTCAAACTGCTTCGTCTGCTGTTCATTGCAAAGGCGCCCTCGAAACTGGACAGCCTCAGCGACGGTAAAGATAAGTTAACATTTTTTTGGGAGGTCAAATCCTGCAGTTGTTTTATAAGGGGCATAAGCTCGCTATAGTCGCCCGTGCTTAAGCTTGCCAAAGATAATTCGTCAAAGCCCGTATTTTCTATAATACGTTTGGCAAGCTCAACCAAGGTTTGAACACCTCTCTCACGTATGGAGCGATAGTAAAAGCCTGCTTGACAAAACCTGCAACCGCTGGCGCAACCTCTGTATAGTTCTATAGTGGCGCGGTCGAAAACCACTTCGATATTCGGCACCAAAGGCTTATCTATGTTTTCAACGTTTGTGGAAAAATCCTTCCAAACGGCTTTTTTAACTTTTTCACCAGGCTGGCTTAGACTAGGGATATATACCCCTTCGATTTTTTTTGCCTCTAGTAAAATCTCTTGTTTTGTTTTTCCGCTTGCCTTTCCTTTTGAGATAACGTCACAAAGCGCGGGTAACATCTCTTCACCTTCGCCAATTTCGATAATATCAAAGAAATCGGCAAAAGGCTCGGGGTTAACCGTACAAGGCCCTCCTGCAATTAGGATAGGGAAATCCTCGCCTCGCTCACTTGCATAAAAGGGTATTTCCGCCAAATCCAACATATACAAAATGTTGCTGTATAGCATTTCATACTGCACAGAAAACCCAACAGCGTCAAAGTTTTTCAGCGGTTTTTTGGTTTCGATAGATATAAGGGGGATGTGTTGCTTTTTTAATATTTCCGCCATATCAAACCAAGGCGCGAAACAACGCTCGCATACCACGTCAGGCTTAGCGTTTAAAAGCTGATATAAAATGCTTAGCCCCAAGTTTGACATCCCTATTTCATAGGTATCGGGAAAACAAAAACAGAAGTCCAAGCCGTGTGGCTTTGTCATATTTGGGATATTATATTCTCCACCCGTATACCTAGCGGGTTTTTCTACCGAGAGAAGAATTTCGTTATATTTATCTATAAAATTTTCCATACAAATTAGTTTTTGGACTGTCCGATAAATGCGGCGCCGACGATGCCTGCGTCGTTATGTAAAGATGCGGGTATAACCTTTGTCTTTGGATAGAATTTACTGCCGTATTTATAGCGATTTATGTAACGGGACAAAGGCTTGATAAAATAATCGCCTTCCTTGGATATGCCGCCGCCGATAATAATATATTCGCTTCCGAAAAGATTCAAAATCGAAATAATCCCGTCGCCCACGTATTTGGTATAACGCCGTATCACCGACTTTGCAACCTTACAGCCTTGTCTATCGGCTATAAAAACTGTTTTACCGCAAACTTCGCCTTCTTTTTGGGCAACCTGCGCCAAAATGCTTTGAGGATTTTTTTCAATGGCAAGTTTCGTTTGACGTATCAACGCGCTTGCCGATGCGTACGCTTCGAAACAGCCTCTATTTCCGCAACCGCATTTTTCTCCGCCGGATTTTATGCGGATATGCCCACCCTCTGCGCCCATAGACTTATAGCCTTCAAATATCTTTCCGTCCACAATAATCCCCGAGCCTACGCCCGTGCCGAGTGTGATTAAAACTGCGTTATCAATTTTTTGCTTGCCAAATAGCGACTCACCCAAAGCCGCGCAGTTTGCGTCGTTGCTTATATAAATCGGGAAATCATTGTTTAAACGTTGTTTTAACGCTTTCTTTATAGGATATTTCTCAAAAGAAATGTTTGGAGTATGTACGACAATGCCTTTATCGCTGTCGGTTGTCCCCGGAAAGCCAATCCCGATTGAAGCAATCTGCGCAACGTCCAATTTAGAATTGCGTATAAGGATTAAAATCAACTCTGCCAAATCGTCGGCGTTCTTATCAGCCGAGGCGTTTGGAACTGTCGCCACGACTTCCTTATATACGATATTACCTTTTTGGTCAACGATTCCGCCTTTAAAACTCATACCCCCGATATCAATACCGATATTATACATATAAAGCCCTCACAATATATTCTATAAGCAAACTATATTCTATACTAAAGGGGAGACAAAAGTCAATGCAATCCAAAATCTTTTAACACTTTCTTGCATTTTGTCATATTTTTTTTTCTTTAACGTATTAATTGATTGAGGTGAAAATATGAAAAACGATGAAATTAAATTGATTGAAAGTGAAAGCTCTATAAATGATAATGTTGTCTTTGACGTAAAGCCCAAAAAAGGCTTCAAAAAATTTAAAGCTCCAAAATTAAGCTTTGATACCTATGACGCATTCTTAATTCCGATTGCGCTAGGCACAGCCATTTCATTTGGATTTTTGATTGCGCAGTTAGCCAAATATGCAGGAGAAATAGGAAATCAGATTTTAAACTTTTCTTCATTATTCTAAATGCCTCCTAAAATTAAAATACATCCGCTTTTTATCGCATTGGCAGCGGTCATTGTGTGGCTTAATGGATGGCTAAACTTTGTTTCTGTTCTTCTTTCCGTTTTGCTACACGAAACCGCGCATGCCATTGTTGCGAGAGAGCGGGGTTATATTTCGCAAAAAATTACCCTTCTTCCGTACGGAGCGGTACTTTATTGCGAGGATAACTTAGATAAACTATCGAATATACTGATTGCCATCGCAGGACCTGCGGCAAATTTTTTGATTGCTTTGGTCACGGTTTCGTCTTGGTGGTTGTTTCCGTCGAGTTATCCTTATACGGAATATTTTGTGAATGCAAATCTTGTAATCGGAATTTTCAATCTAATACCCGTATATCCATTGGACGGTTCAAGGCTGATAATTGCTTCCTCAAGTAAAAAGTTTAAGACAATAAAAATTTTGAAAATCATTGGCATTACGCTTTCTTTTTTGCTTTTTGCTTTGTTTATAATATCCTTCTTTTACGCCTATAACCTAACTTTAGGGATAATGGCAATTTTTCTATTCGTTGGGGCGACAAACGGAACAAAGCAAGAAATGTATGCGCATATTCTCAACTGTTCACCTATGACAAAATTCTACGATTTTGGGGTTGTGTGCAAAAATATGTATATATCATCAGATATTCCTTTGTCGAGAATAGTAAAAATGATTGATACGCGCTCTATTTGTACGTTTATAGTGCTTAAAAATCAAAAAAAAATTGCCACTCTTTCCGAGCGGCAAATGTATGATATTTTAAGCACAAATCCACTAAAAGCCCGCCTAGAGGCTTGCCTGACCAGCTTGGTCAAACCATCTAAACAGACTCTGCAATAAAATTGCCATATGGTTTTATTCGGTCTGCTTTGATATTAATTGAAATATCTATTGCGTTTTCTCCAACCGAGAAATTGATTTCACAAGTTTCAGGTATAATTTCAAAATAGTTATTAAGTGACAGCATTACCTCCGCCCTTAAAAACTCTTTAAACTTTTCCGGTTGCGCAATTTTGTCAGTTAGCAACACCGACTTCAATCTGTCTCTTGCAATCTTTGCGTTTCTTTTCATTATCTGACACCTAACAGTTTTTTAAATTTTTCAAATCTACCCTGCTTTTGAGCGCAATCATAAATGGTATTCGTCCCTGATATAATGTTTGAAGCCAGCATATTGAACGCGCGTCCGCTCATCGTATTGAAAGGCACTCTCCCAACGGCGGAATACATTGTTATATCATCGTCCTCAGGGATTACTCCAATAGGCGCGGCTCGAACGATTCTTGCGATGTCGCCTGCGCTCATCATCTCGCCCCGTTGCACCATATCGTATCGCAAACGGTTTATCACTAAACCCACTCTGTCTAAGGAATAGCTAGATAACAAGGACAGCACCTTATCAGCGTCCCGTATGGCGGAAACCGCCGGCGTAGTAACGACTACCGCTTCCGCGGCTGCGGATACCGCTCTGTGAAAGCCGTTATCAATGCCCGCAGGACAATCAATTAAAACGAAATCGTGCGTTTGAGCCAAAGCGTGAACAACGTTTCTAAAGCTTTGCGCGGTCATAAGCGGACTGTCGCATATTTTTGCTGACGGCAACACAAATAGCGTAGGAATTGCGCCGTCTTGAATCAACGCTTGCCTTAATCGGCATTTACCGCTGATTACGTCCAAAATGTCGTATACTATTTTGTTTTCTATCGCTAGAACCACATCCAAATTATTTAGGCCAATATCTGCGTCTACAAGGGCAACCTTTTTTCCTTGCTCGGCAATGGCCATACCAATACTTGCAGTTACGGTGGTTTTTCCAACCCCTCCCTTGCCAGATGTAATAACAATTCTTCTACTCATAGCTCCTCCGATTAATATGAAAAAATTATATCGCAGATTTTTTAAAGAAAAATCACATCTTTAAGCAAAATAACACGAATTTTGTCAAAATGTCAATATAACATTCTTTAATGTCAATATATCATTTATGCTTTATAGGTTTTATAATATTTTTTAAATTTAAAGTTTTATTTAATAAAACTTTATTGACTTTTATATGAAAAAATACGTATAATAGAAATATGGAGGATTTAATTAATTATGAAAATTATTGTTGTTAAAAACCCTATTGAACTTGGCAAAAAAGCTTTTGAATATATGGCAGACGTTGTGAAAAGCAATCCAAATGCAACGCTTGGCTTAGCGACGGGCTCAACTCCCCTTCCCCTTTATAGAGAAATGATTTTGGACTTTGAAAAAAACGGCACCAGCTATAGTCACATTAAAACTTTTAACCTTGACGAATATGTCGGATTGGATTCCTCAAGCGAGCAAAGCTATATCCGCTTTATGAAAGACAACCTCTTTGACAGCTTGGATATTGATATGAAAAACGTTAATATACCCAACGGTATGGCGCCAGACCTTCAAAACGAATGCAAAAGGTATTCCGCTGTTTTATCACAAAACAAAGTCGATATTCAAATTCTCGGCATCGGAGGAAACGGTCACATCGCTTTTAATGAACCCGGGACAGCATTTGAATCTAAAACTCACGTTGTTTCTCTCACGGAAAAAACCATTTCCGACAACGCGCGCTTTTTTGACGATATAAGTCAAGTTCCCACCAAAGCCCTTACTATGGGCATTGGCGAAATTGTTAAAGCAAAGTTAATTCTTATTCTTGCAACCGGAGATAATAAAGCAGACGCCGTTTATAATATGATAAAAGGACCTATAAGCGAAAACTGCCCCGCATCTATACTGCAAAAGCACCCTAATACCGTTGTCATCTTAGGTGAAGATGCAGCTTGCAAGTTAGTTTAGTCTTTTATGAATATATATTACAATCTGCGCTTTTGATTTAAGTTAATAAAAATAAAGGTTCGGACACTTCCGAACCTTTATTTTTTTAGGTGTAAATTGGAAATTTATATATTATGCCATTAGGTCGTTTACTCTTACGACTACGTCAACCAATTCATTTGCGCAGTCTTTTGCCAAATCCTCGTCCAAGCATTCCACCATAACACGAATTTTTGGCTCTGTTCCGCTTGCTCGCAACATAACTCTGCCTTTGTCGCCAACCCTGTTCATCGCGTGAGCCAAGCCCTTGCTTACTTCTTCGTTATTCATTATTTCAAGTTTATCCTTAACCCTAACGTTAATATTGGTTTGAGGGTATAATTTGGCGTCAAAAAGCTCCGAAAGTTTTTTACCGCTGGTTTTTACCATTTGTGAAACCTGTAACGCAGTCAAAATGCCGTCGCCCGTGGACGCGTAATCTTTCATAATAATATGCCCCGACTGCTCTCCGCCAAGGTTATAATTGTTTTCAACCATCTTTGCCAAAACGTATTTATCCCCGATATTTGCCCGAAGCAGGCTTATGCCTTTTTTCTCCAACGCAACCTGTAAGCCCATATTTGTGTGAGTGGTGCCAACGACAACATTGCCCCTAAGCTTGTTTTCAGCGTACATATGCGTCGCCATAGTATACAACATCATATCGCCGTCAAAAATCTCGCCTTTCTCGTCAACACCGATACATCTATCGGCATCTCCATCAAACGCAAAACCAAGGTCAGCTTTAAATTTTAAAACCTTTTTGGAAAGTTGCTCCGGATAGAGGGAACCGCAATTTTCATTTATCCTAATTCCGTCGTTTTTACAGTTTGTCGCCACAATCTCCGCACCGAGGGCGCGGAAGACTTGTGGAGCGATTTTATGCGAAGCTCCATTACTTCCGTCAAGCACAATTCTAAGCCCGTTTAAAGGCGTTTTAACGCTTTCAATCAAATGCTTCTCATACCTTTTATATGCGTTTAAATCCTGCTCAAAGGTACCTATCTTGGGAAAGTCCAAAACTTTTTCGTGCATAAAAAATCTTTCCAAATTTTCCTCATCCTTATCGATAAGTTTATAGCCTCTTTTATCAAACACTTTAATGCCGTTGTATTCGGCAGGATTATGAGACGCGCTTATTACAATTCCGAAATCGGCGCCCATTTGTTGCGTTAAAAAAGCTATCCCTGCCGTGGGGACAACGCCTATATCAATAACTCGAGCGCCACCCGCCATCGCGCCGCCGGCAACTCCTAACATAATATACGTGCCGCTGATACGGGTATCTTCACCAATTATTATGGTGGGGTTTGCCTTCACGGACGTCAAGGAGTTTCCCAAACGTTTTGCTATATCAAAGTTTAAATCCTCGTTTACAATGCCTCTTATACCGTCAGTTCCAAAAAATACTCCCATAATTAATCCTCCAGTTTTTTAAGATATCTGCCTGCGCGATTAGGCTTTACAACCTGACGAACTCTGCCAATTACAAAATCTGCGTTATGCGTATCTTCTGTTACGGTTGTGCCTGCGCAAATATAAGTATTCTTTTCAATGTTCAACGGCGCAACCAAGTTGCTGTTGCTTCCAATAAAGCAGTTGTTTCCAACTTTAATTTTTGTTTTGTTTTTCCCGTCATAGTTTACAAATATAGTACCACAGCCGATATTACAGTCATTTCCAACCTCTGCGTCGCCAACGTACGATAAATGCGCAGCCTTAACTCCCTCGTGCAGAATGCTGTTTTTAATCTCAACAAAATTCCCCAATTTGCATTTGTTACCAATTTCGCAATTTGGACGCAATCTCGTAAACGGACCCAAATGAACTTCTTCACCCACAACGCTATCTTCTAAATAGCTGGAAATTATCTCGCAATTTGCGCCAATTTTACAATCTTTGATATAATTGCCTTGTTTAATTATACAGTTATCGCCAATAACAGTATTTCCTTCAATACGATTGTTTTCATATATAACAACATTGTTGCCAATAACAACCGTGTCATCGATAAAGACAGATTTTTTATCTATAAATGAAACATTTTCAAATCTTTCCATAGCTCCTCCAAAACTATATTTATTATTACATTATATGCAAAAAAAAGCAAATGATTTATATACAAAATATAAGATTTAGTATATGTTTTTTATTTTATTTTACATAAAAACTCTTAATATTGCCTATTTTAGTCAGTTTTTTGGGAAATTTGCATTTCTAATCTTAATTTTATATACCTCATAAATTAAATTAGGCATCAAATTTTATACATAAAAAAATCCCGCAGCTATATAACTGCGGGATAAAAATTAAAATTTATTTATTCGATAACTTTATCTTTTTCTTTTTGCTTTTTGTTTTCAATAACCATTGCAGCAGTTGCCGCGATTATCGCCATAACCACAGTGATTCCAATAGCCATAGTTAATGACATTTTACTGTCGCTAACAATGCCCGAATTGATTGTATATACCGCGTCGCTTAAAAGCTTTGAGGTTCTATACTCAATGATTGTTTCTTCTCCAACATCTAAGGAATATACGATTTTTTTGTTTATCGACATAATTAAATTATTTGCATACGCAATGTCTGACGGAGTATTTCCGCCCACAATTAAATTCAATTTATCAATACGGCTTTGATATATCGCCTTACTTGAAGTGATGTTTTCCTTTTCCAAATAGAGCGAAGCCAATTTATTTACAAGTTTATCATAGTTTTCAGAATTTGTTTTATACTCAACAAAAGTATCGCCCACGGGAACCAAAACAGAGCCCTGTTGATAAAATCCGTCTTTTTTAACCAGATTTTCATAGGCAGTTATCTCCGAGGTTAGCCTAGCTTCTATAATTTTGAGATTTGCCACCTTTTGTTCCAAAACGCCAATGGTTTTATCCATATCTTTTGCAAGCCCCTTGGAAATAATGAAGCTCTCTAAGCCCGTTAAGTCAACGTCTCTAATTTGAATTAGAAGCTCTTTCAAGTCTCCAAAGCCAAGCATGGTTGTGGAGCTTCTAAAGGATTTTGCAGAGGTTTCCATCTCGGTGAAGTAGTTGATATAGTTATTAAGCTCTGTTCCTAAAATATCACAAATTTCCATATAATCATAAACAAAGCCTTCCGACTCCGGAGTTGAAAAATCCAAAGGCTTCAATGCGCTGGAAACCAAAGAAACCTGTCCGAAGCTTTCTTTAAAGAATGATTTATATTGCACAAATATTTGGTCAAGTAAAGCGCTAGCTTCGTTAGAGGATAATCCCAAGCTATCACAATCATTTATAGTTACAATATATCTGTTTGGATAATATTTCAATTGGTCTAACTGTTGCAAGGCAGTCGGATCCTTTGTTGCAATCTCTTTGATAATTGCAATTTGATCCATTACGTCTTTGGGAGTAACGCCGCTGATTGTAATGGCGTTTCTTAGCTTTGTTACGTCAACGTCATAATTTAATGATTTAACCGCCGCAGCCAAAACACTCGGCGCCTTAATGGACTCGGAATCAAACACACCGCCTAGTGGATCCAACCCTTTTTCTACGCCTTCATAAGCAAAATCTATAACGCCTTGGGCATTTTTCTCTCTTGACCCAATAAAGATTGTGCCGCAGATAATAGCTGAAATCACAACTGCAACCACAACAAAAAGAGTGATTCGCGGTAAACTTTTCCCTAAAAACGAAAAAATCTGTTTAAAGGTTAATCCGTCATTTTCTGGGATATAATTTTCAGATTGTCTTGGTTCTTTAATCTCGGACATAGTCCCTCCTCATAAGTAAGATGTAGAAACACATCAACTGTTATTTTATGCAAAAATATATTTTTAATTAGTTCTTATAGCTTGACGTATCTTTTTTTTCGGCCTTTGCCGCAATAGGAAGCGCCTGCGGTCTAGAGGTTCCTCCTGATATGGAAATTTTATTTTCATCATTTTTAGATACATTTTTATTTTTGATTTTTTTATTTAAGGCTTTTGGTTTTTCCTTGGTATCAGATGAAATTTTTTCTAAATCAATAGAACCATTTGTTTTATGCACGAAGTTGGGAATAATGTTTCTCAGCTGACCGATAACCTCGCCTTGTTTGTTTTCTTTTGCATATTCAATCAGCTTATTAAGCTTATCCATAAAGGATTTTTCATCAACGCTGATTTGTTTGCAAATAAATATTTTCTTGTTGGAGGTTTTCCTCATGCCTTCATTGGTTAAAAGCAATTCCTCAAACAGTTTTTCACCGGGACGAAGCCCCGTATATTCAATTTCGATATCTTTTCCAAGCGTTAAGCCCGAAAGGCTTATCATATTTTCAGCCAAATCCACAATTTTTACAGGCTCGCCCATATCCAAAACGAATATTTCGCCGCTTTGCGACAATGCTCCGGTCTCCAATACCAGCGATACAGCCTCGGGAATTGTCATAAAATAACGAATAATGCGCTTATCGGTAATCGTAACGGGACCGCCTTCTGCAATTTGTTTTTTAAACAAAGGGATAACCGAGCCGTTAGACCCAAGCACATTTCCAAAACGAACTGCGCAATAGGTGGTAGTATCACATATTTGAGAGTGATATTGCACTATCATTTCACAGCAACGTTTACTAGCGCCCATAACGTTTGTAGGATTTACCGCTTTGTCGGTTGAAATAAGCAAAAATTTCTGAGTTTTAAACTCCGCCGCAAGTCTGCAAAGGTTCAGCGTACCAACAACGTTATTCTTAATTGCTTGCTCCGGTACGGTCTCCATCAACGGAACGTGCTTATGCGCAGCGGCGTGAAAAACAAGCTGAGGACGGAATCGCTTAAACAGAATCCGACATTTATCATAGTCTGCTATAGAACAGATTTCAACCTCTAAATCCAATTCCGAACCATATTGACGGATAAGTTCCTGTTGAATGTCGTAGGCGTTATTTTCATATATGTCCAAAATAATCAGTTTTTTGGGTTGAAAACTGGCGATTTGACGGCAAAGCTCACTTCCTATAGAGCCGCCTCCGCCCGTAACCAAACAAACTTTCCCCGTAACATATTGACGAACCTCACTTGTGTCAAACGTCATAGGTTCTCTTCCCAATAAGTCTTCGATTCTAACGTCACGAGTTTGAGGGATAACGTCTGATTTATTTATCAAATCCTGAATAGGAGGAACTACCTTTAAAGTGCATTTAGTCTCTACGCATTCTTTTAGGATTTTACGTCTTTTTTCTTTTTCACAAGTAGGAATAGCGAAAATAATTTTTTTGACGTCGTATTTTTTTATATTAAGCTGAATGGAATCGGTATTTCCTACAACCGGTATATCGAATATTTCTTTATTATTTTTATCGAAATCGTCGTCCAAGAAGCAAACAGGATGGAAAAGCTCAGGATTATTTATAAGCTCTTTCGCAATTGTAGTGCCCGTCCAGCCTGCGCCGATAATCATTGTATTATTGTTTTCTTCCGTATTTATGTTAACCTTTTTCTTATGAAGGGTGTTATAAATATATAATAAAACAAAGCGTATTAGCATTAAAAACGTAAAACAGACAAAGAAATTTGTTGCAAAGAAGCTAACGTACCATAGCTCATATGAAAACACCGAGATAGTAACTCCGAATGACGTAAGCATTGTCATCATTAACGCAACGGCAAGCTTTGCAAAATTTCTAAAAGCGGCGAATTCCCAAACAGTCTTATAGAGTTTTAACAGCGTATGAAACACAAAGAAAATAAGCAAGGTCATACCCGTTATATAAACGAACTGACTTACCGAAAGAGAAACCGTCTCCATAAGATTAAACAAAGACAGTACAGCAAGCGTCAGCCCGCCTACAAAAACATAGTCAAAGATAGCGGTACGCTCTCTTTTTGTAGATTTATAAAGTTTTTTAACAAATTCGCCCATAGTATTACCTAATTAAAAAATAATAGCAGAAAGAAACAATGGATATAACGATTAAATAAACGCTAAACCATTTGTAATTTGCCTTTTTGATAACAAACAATAAAAGCTTTATGGCAAAGAATCCACTGATTGCAGCGGCAGCCATTCCACAAATTGTCGGCCACAAGTCTAAAACAAAATTATCTTGATAAACCATCTGAGCCAACTGTAAGGTTGACGCGCCCAAAATGGCAACCATACTCATAAAAAACGAAAACTTTGCAACTTTTTCTCTGTCGTTCCCGTTCAAAACGCCTGAGCAAATTGTCATACCGCTTCTAGATATTCCCGGTAATACGGCAAAAGCTTGAGCAAAGCCCATAATCATTGCAGATTTTCCGTCGAACTCCTTTATTGTGCGCACTTTTTTTGCCCTAACTTCGGTGATATATAAAACTGCGGCAGTAATTAGAAACAAGAAGCACAATATTTTCCCCGGTATGGCAATGTCCAACACCTTAAAAGCGCCCATAACAATAACTGCAGGGATACTTGCGAAAAACAAATACATAAAATCTTTGTATGGAGCTTTAAATAAATTAATTATGTCTTTATAAAATATAAAAAACAAAGGAATAAGCGTCCCAACGTGTAGCATTAGGTCAAAAGCGCCCGTTCCTTTATCGAAATCGGCTTGCATTAAATCGCCTATAAACTGGAGATGCCCACTGCTCGAAACAGGTAAATATTCTGTTAAGCCTTGAACAATACCCAAAAATATAGCCTTTAGAATATCAATCATTCAACCACTCCATATATTATTAGCTGATGGTATTATACCATAATAATAAAATTTGTACAATAAAAGACTCCGTTTTTTTTAATATTTACACTTTTTTTGCGATTTTTACCCCAAATTTTGTTTCACATTCTTTACAAACCATACAACCTTCGGGAATAATTGCGCCACAACATATACATCTATCTTCCATAACAACTCCTCCAACAGTTTACTTGCAACTTGACACTAAAAAAAGTATGTGCTAATATAAAATAAATTTGCTCTTTTTGTTATCTTTCCCTAAAAAAAATAACATATGCAAATAATATAATTATTAAAGCTTTTGGATAGGTAACTATGAGTGGTTTATCATTAAAAATCGGTATGTTTTTTGCAGATTTATTTAAGTCGAATTTTCTTGCGGTTTTATTTACGTCAATGTTTCCTATTGTTGAGGTACGCGGAGGCATACCTCTTGGCATAAGCTTAGGAATGTCTGTCGGGCTAAGCTATTTAGCGGCTTGTCTTGCAGGCGTAATAGTCGTACCGATTTTAGTTTTATTTTTAAAGAAAGTTATTAATTGGATGATAACTTCCAAAAAATTTGGAAGATTTGGAAAAGCGCTAGACAGATATTTTACCGACCGAGCAAAAAAAGTTGAAGACGGCGCAATAGTCTCAAAGCGGGATAAGGATTTTTTAAAGTACATTGCATTATACGCATTTGTAGCCGCCCCTCTGCCTATGACGGGCTTTTGGACTGGGACTGCGGTTGCTGTTTTTATGGGGCTAAAACCACTTAAATCTTTTTTGACAATTACTGCAGGCAATCTGACCGCAGGCGGCTTGGTATTGCTTCTTGCGTGGGCGCTGGGCGATAAAGCTCATATCATTTCAGACGTTTTTCTCTACTGCGTACCCGTAGTTTTGGCAATACTATTCATAAAAATCGCTTTAAAGAAAAAACAATCGCCCTCCACAAAAGAGAACGATTCATCAGACGAAATAAAGTCAGACACGACAGACGAACAAAACAAATAACCTGTTCTATGGAATTTGCAAATAAAGCTTGTCCCGTTCTTGTTCCTCCAAACGCGTTTTATTATACCGCATAATAAAAACCGTAAAGAAAGTTACCATCATCATAAACGGGAACGGCGACATTGTACCGGTATTTATCAAAGAATAACCCGCAAACCCCAAATAACCAAACAAAATAAAACAATTTAGAGAATTTTTTAAGTTGAACGCTTTCAATCTATTAAAAGTTACCGCCGTATAGGAAAATAATCCCACTAATCCCGTTGCCCCTATAAGCTGGAAGAATGTTGAATGGAAATAGAAAATCCCCATTTTCGGCATCGACGGGTAAACCTCGGGATTCATATGTCCCACTCCCCCGCCAAATACAGGATTGATTAAGAACAACCTTATCGCCTCTTTATATAAAGGGATTCTACCCGAGTCGTTGGTAATATCTTCCGCGCTCAAAGCCCCGATAATTTCGTCTCCAAAAATTGCAAAGAATACAATTCCGACTGCCAATATACCGCCAAAAGCAAAGCAAAGGTTTTTACGAAATTCTTTTGGAGCTTTCAAAAAACAAAACACCACCGAAAACGGCAACATAATCGTACCGAATAATTGCGCCCCTCGACTTTTCATTATTAGCATAATTGCATACGCTACAAAACCCAAAATAAAATATAGCCAACCATACTTGCTTTTTGCCGCAAGATAAAAGCAAAACGGCAAGCAAAGAAGATAATAATTTCCAAAGTTGTTTTTATATTGTCGATATATTAAATAAAACCCCGATTCTTTAAAAATCGGCAATTCTAAAACATATTGAATCAAATAAATTGCCGAAAGCGATACAGCTATACCAACCATCGCTTTGGCAAAATAGCGGACGGTTTCCTTTTTTATATCCGTTAAATAGGCGGAAAAGAAAAACAGAAAAAACAACTGCAAAAAACCCACGCCGAACATTGCGTACAACGCCATAATCCGAAAATAATTTGCAATAGCTATCGTGCCGATTCCGCCTAAATATAAAGCTACCGAATAGACAAGTTGGCTATAAAACAGTTTATCCGGTTTATATTGCGGCGAAAAAACTAAAAATCTAAAAATAATTGCAAACAAAAATATCGGCGCAATGCAAAAAAGCGGGATAAATTCCTCCCCCGACGCGCCGTAAAACCCAAGCGGAATAATGCTTATAAAACAAATGGAAACAAAGACGGGCGTAATATTTTTTGTAAACGCCATCGCTCCTGCAATTAAAATTATAAGTATTCCCATAGCGGCAATTTCCAGTTTAAAAGAAAAGCCGATGACACTTATAAAAATCAAAAATGCCAAATAAAAATCCGAAAAATATATCCTATTAATAAAACTTAAGAATTGTTGAAATCTTACAGAATTTCCACATTTCTCTCTGAACGAATTTATCAAAATAAACAGCCAATCCTTCTGTTAGTCTAGTTCAAAAACAATGCCTATAATAAATTTTTGCATTTCCTTCTCGACCTTTTCCATTTCCTGAACTAGTTTGATATGAGTGCGCGCTCTATCCAAGTTTTGGTTTTTGCGGGAAGTTTTAAAATATGTATCTCCATTTAAATAGTCGGTTAAAAATCTCATTCCGCACTCGTAAGTCATCAAAATTGCGCCAAAATGCATATATTTGACTTCTCTTAATGTCAGACGGCTTTTAACCTCGCCCACAAAACCTTCTGCAAACGCCTTAAATAAATCCATCGAAAAATTCACTTTGCTTAAATCGGGCTCATCTTCGGCAGCGGTTGACGCGCCAAAACGGATACTGTCGCCGAAATCATACAAAATCGAGCCGGGCATAACCGTATCTAAGTCTAATACGGCAATAGGTTCGTTTTTAACCAAGTCCAAAAGGACATTATTCAGTTTTGTATCGTTATGAGTAACCCTAAGCGGAATGGTGCCTTTTTTTATCCTATCCAATACAACGCTGGCGTAATGAGAACGGCTTAAAAAGAAATCAATTTCAGTTTGACAATCCTTGACTCTTCCGACCTTGTCATCTTCTACCGCTTTTTTAAACTTAGCCAATCTATCAACGGTGTTATGGAAATTGGGGATAGACTCCGCCAATATGCTGGCGTCAAACCCCGACATCAATTTTTGAAACTGTCCAAACGCCTTCCCTGCGATATAAAACTGTTGCGGTTCGGCTGTTTGCTCCAACATCTCCGAGCCTTCAAGAAAAATCGTACAACGATAATAATTGCCGTTTTCGTCTTTATAATAGGTTTTATCGTCTTTGGCTCTAACAATGGTGACAGAATACTTTTCGGGGTCTTTGCCCTGAACCCTAAGCTTATATCTAATAAACTCCGTAACTGCAACGATGTTGTTCATCAAAGCGTCGACATCTTTAAAAACCTCGCTGTTTATGCGTTGAAAAATATATTTTTTTATTTTGCCGTTATCTAAAACCGTGGCAAGATACGTATCGTTGATATGTCCGTTTCCAAAAGGTTCAAAAGATTGTAAATCTTGTGGAATATAAAATTTAGAAACAAGTTCCTTTGCAAATTTGGGAGAGTCAATCATCCTATTTATTTTTCCTTTTTTTCTTTTCTTCGAAAAATTTTGTCAATTCATCAACAAAACTTTCATATTTTTTTGTAAGCTCGTGCGTGGGCGCAAAATCAGGCAGACTTCTAAAGCAAGCGGCAGCCTCGTTAATCACGTTTCCGCTTGAAATCGTGGTATTAAAAACCAACGTTTTCTTTTCGGCTGCAAGGCTTGTGATAGCGTCCAAGACGCCTTTTTCCAAACGTTGCTTATCCGCTGTCCTTGAAAGTAATATTCCCAAAACGTTAATTCTTTTTTTGAATGCGGTTTCAATTTCCGAAAAAATATCAAACTGTTTTTGCAACCATTTCACATTATATTTAGACGTATCCGTCACTATTACCGAGTATGCCGACGCAAGCAAAGCGTTATAAACCAATATGGTTTTTGATGGAGGACAATCAATTAAAACATAGTCATATTTTTTTACAACGTCGGACAATGCGTTAGAAAGGAAAAACGCCCTTCCGATAGCGTCAAACATATTCTTTTCGTTTAAGCCCAAGCCGTAATCGGACGGCAACAAGTCACCCGACGCCGTGCGGATTAAGATATCGTCAACCTTTACCTCGCCTTTAATAAGCTCTAAAATCGTAAGCCCCTCTGCGGGTTCAATCCCAAAGCTTTTTGTAAGCGCGCTTTGCGGGTCAAAATCGACCATAAGCACTTGATATCCTCTTTTTTTCAGTATAGCAGCAGTTTGTAAAACAACTGTTGTTTTTCCCACTCCTGCGATTTGGTTCACAAAACTAATAACATTTGCCATAATCTACCCTCAATATAATACTCTCTTACAAAGAGATAACTTCTCCGCCGTTTAATCTGGATTTTTCCGCAGCGATAGTGGCGCGGTGCGAAGCGATGGTTTCTTTCAAGTATGTTATGTTAGCGTTATCCAAGCATTCTTCGCCTTTAACCAGTTTACAAAAGTCCCTCACGATGCCAATATCGCCCGAAACGTGTCCAAACAAAGTGAGTTTACTGGGTTTAAATTTTTGTGTTTTACCTCTAAACGGTTTTAATGTTATCACACCTTTTCTATCATCGCAAACGATTTCACCCAAGGTGCCGCAAATTTGTGTTTGACGGAAGCATTGTTTGGAGAAAGCCGAAGCCGTATGTGAAACAGTAATTCCGTCTTCAAACAATATGTTAACCACTTGATGGTCGGCAACGTTGTTATCGCATTTAAACACGCATTTTCCGTAATTATTTGTTTTCAAGGCGTTATATCTGTCGGCTTTAGTGGACTTTGGCTTGCCTGTTATAATGTTGCCCATAAACCGAATAAAGGTTGCCTTATAAAGCGGGTCGGAAATATAAAGCTTTTCAGCGTTATAGGG
>CAZSAC010000037.1:0-17173 GCA_964604875.1 uncultured Bacteroidaceae bacterium
TTGACGGCAGATATGAAAGTGATACTTTAGCTGATAAGGATGAAGTTTTGGGCGCAATTTATTTTGTGCATAATAATCCTATTAAAGAAAAGGTTGCAATAAATAGTAGTGAGTATATGTTCTCCAGCGCAAAGGATTATAAAAACCAGTTAAGTTTTATCGATTATGACGAGCTTAAAAAACTTTTTAAAAAAGTGCCGGAGCTTTCGTCGTTTGCATATTCGGATTATGAATTTCACGAAGCAAGGCCTACAGAAGACTGCGACAAGGTTTTATTGGATTTGATACGTCGCTTTAATATCACAAGCAAAAATTCGTTGCAGGACCCCGAGCTTTTAAAGACAATAATTTATGAATTACAAACTAGAAGCGGGGTTTCCTTGCGAGACGTTGCCGTATTGGTAGGGCTAGATAGAGAAAAAATACGTAGAACGGCAAAAAAAATAAACTATACTCAAGCGATAAGGTAAAAATATAGCTTAAGATACAACCTCGTATTAATTTTGTGATTTCCACAGCATAAAAACGTATACGTAAGAAAAATTATCAAATCTAAATAACTTTTCGATGGATTCTCATATGAGAATCCATTATTTTTTCAATTTATTTATTTTATTTGTTATTTTGACAATGGTATGCGTTTGATTGACATAATTTTAAATTCAGTAAAATAATGTGAAAATTTTTTTAGGCTGAAGTAAATTTTTGGATTTAAATTGCTATTGACTTATATTGCAATTTGTATTAAAATTATACATATCTATCTTATTTTGCGTGTACGTGCGCACATATGTAAAGGAAGAAGAATATGAAAAATTACTCGAAAGTATTTTTGCTAGTTTTGGTTATAGTTTTGTCTTTAGGGGTTATTGCAGGTTGTAACCCGGATAATCCGTCCACTCCCGGCAACGGCGGAGGCGGTGGCGGTGGATCTTCCGCAATAAACTATAGCGTAGATTTTGTTTTGGTTGACAGCGCAATTAACGATGGAGCTGAAACAAAACTATATAATACCACAGTTTCTTTTTCAAACCTTGCGGTTGTTGGAGAAGGCGCAAAAGTGGAGGCTCCTTCAAAAGAGGCTATAGTATCAGCTAACTCTAGATCAGGGATTTTGACAACTCTGAAAGAGCAAGGGAAGGTTTTCCTTTCGTGGTATAAAGACGCTGAGCTGACAACTTTATGGAATTTTGAAAAAGATAAGGTTGTTGATAATACGAAAATATATGCAAAGTTTGTTTTAAGGGATGACATATCCCCCGTAGTCAGCGAAAATTTGGTATTAACCGATATAAATATAGCCGACACGGATTTAAGCGCGCCGTTTAATCGTGGCATTATAAGCGAATATGCTTTCCCCAAAGCGTTTGATAATGAAAAAACGATGTTTAATTTTAATGACGAATTCCCCGTTAATAACGGTATCTCATTTAGCGTTTTTTCAGATGAAGGGCTTACAAAGGCAGTTTCTAAAACGGCTGCTCCTTTGGTAAACGGCGATAATATTTTCTACATAAAAATGGAAAAGAGCTATCAAGGTGTTGTTATGTCAAGAACTATTAAGTTGTTGGTAGAGCGTTCACCAATGTATTCGGTTGTTTTCTATAACGAAATTAATGAACTTCCCGTGTCGACTGCTTTATACGAAAAGGGCGCTAAGATTACCGCTCCGTCAATTTCCAGAGTAGGCAGTTCTTTTGTGGGTTGGTCAACAAATATCGGAGGTCAATCAAGTAAATATTGGAATTTTGAGACTGATACCGTAAAAGGAAATACTATTTTATACGCTGTATGGTCCAAAAATAATTATAAAGTTTCGTTGGATTTAGGCAACGACATCGGTCTTTTGCCGTATGCCGGACAAACGGAGTTTTCCATTACGTTTGACGAATCCGCCGCAGGCTTACATACATACTTAAAGGTTGGCAATGATATCGTATTGCCTCAGCACAAATATGGCACGTTTGACGGCTGGTATTACGGTGAGACAAAAGTCTTTGATAAAAACGGTGTTGGTGTTGTTGACTGGAAGTTTGCCGAAGATGTGACATTAACTGCAAAGTGGGTTTATAAACAATATGCGGTTGAGCTTCTTTCCGAGGACGAATTGAAAGGCAGCGTATCGGGCGCAGGCAAGTTTTCATACGGGAGCCAAGTTGCTATTAAAGCGCTTCCCAAAACTGGTTTTACATTCTTAGGGTGGAAAAACACTTCCGACCCTACGGGAAATTATATTAGCACAGCGGCTGAGTATAAGTTTGAAATGACTTCTGCCACAGACCATTCTTTGACGGCTTATTTTGCCAAAACAACAGGCGCGTTAAAGCTGAACTTAAACTATACCGGAGCTCCGTCTATTGCGGATAAAACCATCATTTTCGGCAATGCAATATCTTCTGATTTGATTATACCCGAGTCCAGAGTGGGCGCCCGTTTTGTTGGTTGGGCTTTAGAAAACGGCACTTTGGTTACCGATAGCGTCGCTGTTCCGTTGGTGAGCGAGTTGGATTATTGGGATAACGGCTTATGGACAATTTCCCAAAACTCCACAGTATCTTTGAAGGCTGTTTGGGACAATAAGTTCTCCATTCGTATTTTAAATTCGGATGTCAACGCGGGTTCTATCAGCAGCGATATGAGCGGAAATACTGTTTCCGATAAAACAATTTCTTACGGAAGCTATTCTCTAGTAGGAAAAGAAGGTCTTTACGAATATCAAACCCAAATTACTATTGCCGCTCCCGTTGCAAATCCCGGCTATACCTTCAGCAAATGGGTAAATTTATACGGTGTGGCTTATGCAAATAATCTAAACGATTTAGAAGCCTACTCGGCAGATGGTACTAATGCTTTTGTCAGTGGTACTGTCAATTTGGAGAACGAGATTTATTTGGTTGCAGTTTGGAATTATGATGAGATTACCGCAACCTTAGAAGTCAACGGCGGAGAAGCTTTAGAAAATGCGCAAGCGGTTGTATATTACAATCAACCCTTTGTTCTTCCAATCCCGACAATAAGCTCAGGCTTCTATTCCTTTGGCGGTTGGGTTACAAACGCTAATCCTGCTGCCGTAGCGTATGACGACTTGGATTTCGTAACCGATAAAGACGGCGCAAGTTTACAAAAGCTTACTGTCGACACCACGCTATACGCTTATTGGAAGCCCAATCAATATTCGGTGGAAATTTCCGTAAAAGACGATATCGGCGGGACAATCGGCGGGGTTGTTACGGGCAACTATGCTTATGGAAAAACCCTTGATTTATTTGTTGCGTCCACTTCTGTAGGGTATAAATTCGACAGTTGGGAAAAATTGGTTGGTTCCAGTTGGACAGAAATTTCAGGGGAAGACGATACATTCTCATTTTCGGTAAATGGCGCAATCGTTATCAGATGCGTGTTTAAGCCTATTGTTTCAGCAATAACGTTCGATACTTCAACGTACAAGGGTGTGACAATTGACGGGCGCAATATTGAATTTGGCGAAAAAGTTGAGACTCCGTTTGCCGTTCTAACTGCTGATAATCATTTTGACGATATTCACGGTCAACACGAATTTGTCGGCTGGTATTATACAAAACGCGGACAAGATATTACAGTCACAGAAGCAGACGGCATTTTCAAAGACGCTTGGAATATCGATGAAGAAGCTGTTGTTTTGAAGGCTAAATGGAAGTCTATATTCGTTATGTCGGGCAATACGTTAACAGGACTTACCGAAACGGGGCTTTTAAGGTCTAATATTATCATACCCGATGCGGTAGACAACGTCAGCGTATTGGCGATAGGAGATAACGCATTTGCTCCCGCGGCGCGCAATTTAAAGAGCATTTATATTTCAACCTATATACAAACTATAGGACAAGGCGCATTCTCTTTCTGCGACAAACTGACAGACGTTAAATTCGCGCCTAACTGCGAATTGGCAACCATAGAAAGCGAAGCCTTTAAATATTGTTCATTGCTAAAGGTTTTAGACTTGCCCGAAAGCGTAAATACAATTATTGATAAAGCCTTTATGGGTTGCTCTGCCTTAGAAACAATAACCATAAAAGGGTCTGTCGTATTGGCGCCTCTATTCGGCACAACCGAGTATGAAAACTCTTATAGGGTTTTATATAACGGTTCTTCCTACTATGTGCCTAGCGCATTAAAAACAGTCGTTATTTCCTCAACAAGCACGATGATTGCAGAAAGCGCATATAAAAACTGCTATGAAATTCAAACAGTTACTTTCCGTAATCCGCAAAATATTACCGCTATTGGAAATCACGCTTTTGAAAATTGCAACAATTTAACCTCGGTGGATTTAAGCGGCGTTAAGGATATTGGAACAGGCGCATTCGCTTATACCGGGCTAAATTCTACCATCGTATTAAAAGTAAACAATCTGGGTATAAACGCATTTAAGGGCGCGGCTATAACAGGCATCGATTTATCTAAATCCGAAATAAAAGTATTGCCGATTAACGCTTTTGCAAATTGTACACAACTTGTCGACGTGAGTTTGCCTGAAGTTGGTGTTACCACCATTTCCGACAGCGTATTTAGCGGTTGTAATTCCCTGACAACCTTGGCGGCGGCGGATATCGCCAGCGTTTTAACCATCGGAAGAGAGTCGTTTAAAAATACAGGGCTAGACGCGACAGTTATTGCAGGCTTTACAGCAATCAAAAGGGTGGGTCAAAATGCTTTCTTAGGCTCAACTTGGGATAAAGAAGAAACTCAAGATGTCATCTATGTTGGCGGTAGAGTCGCTTACGCTTATAAGGGCACTACCCCGTTTTCGATTAATGCGACAACCATAAGTATTGCGGACGGCGCATTTACAAATATGGCGTCTGTTGCAGGAAATATTGACCTTACGGCTTGCTCTTCGTTAGAATATATCGGAGAAAAAGCATTTTCGGGCACAGCAATAACGGGTTTAATTACACCTACCGGTCTTTCAATGATTGCTACTGAAGCATTTAGAAACTGCGCGCAACTTGTGTCTGTAAATGTAAGCGCTGATACAATCGGGCTTAGGGCATTCTATAATTGCTTATTATTAAATTCTCTTACATTGTCGGGCAACGTGAAACTGATTGGCGAGCAAGCATTTTCTGCAGAAGGCAACGGCAACGGCATTACCGCTGTTAAGCTGCCCGTTAACTTAGCGTTCTTAGGCGCTAGCGCATTTGAAAATTGTAAAGCATTGGCGTCTTTAAGCTTTGACACTACCTTAGGCGCGGCAGAGAGTTTCTATACAAAATTTGCGGTAGACGCAACTGATAAAAATCTGATTAAGTATGACGGCGTGGCATTTTCACCGGCATTGTTTTCAATAGAAGCCTATACTTTCAGAAATACTGCGATTACAGCTGTTGAGTTACCATTCTATATTACAACTATCGGTGTAGGAGCATTTGAAAACTGCACTAAACTTACTTCGGTGAAGTTAAACGGTGACGGCGTCACAGATGAAGCGTTGAAATCCAAACTTACAGTAATTAGGGATGAAGCGTTCCAAAACAATATACTTTTAGGAAGCATTAGCTTATCAAAAGAAGTTACCTCCATAGGCGCGTATGCGTTTGCCGATTGTAAAGTGCTACCCACCATCAATATTGTCGGTGTAACGTATCTCTCTACTGGCGTATTTAGCGGTTGTACTTCTTTGAATATCCCGAAAGGCAACTTTAACGCGTCTATCCAAAGTATTGCCGACTACGCTTTCAAGGATTGCACAAACTTATCATCAATCGAGCTAAGCACTATTCGTCATATAGGTAAATCAGCTTTCTATGGTTGCGTTAAACTTGAAAGTGTGAATATTCTTTCCAACGCATCTGTTGCCGAAATCGGCGATGAGGCGTTTGCCTACACGGGAATTACAAGTATCAATATTCCTAATGAAGTCAAGAAAATCGGAACAGGCGCATTTTCAGGCTGTACAAAATTGGTTGTGGTAAACATCAATACAGCTGCAAGTAAGTTGGTAAGCTTAGGCTCAAGCGCATTCCAAGGCTGTCACTCATTAAGCTCGTTCAGCGTTCCTGCTGAGTTGAAAATTATCAGCGCAAACGCATTTGAAGATTGCACAAGTTTAACAACTATTGTAATGCATAGTGGAATTACTACCATTGATAACGATGCGTTCAACGGCTGTATTTCGTTAGCTAATTTGGAATTTGGAAGAAATATTACAACCATCGAAGATAGAGCTTTTAAAGATTGCGATTCTTTGGTAAATATTACGCTTCCTGTCGCGCTAGTGAATATCGGTAGAGAATCATTTGCAAACTGTAATAATCTAACCACGGTAACCGTACGCGAAAACGTAGTTTTGATAGGAAACCGCGCGTTTGCAGACAATGGCGCAATGACAGCAATAACCTTTATGGGAACGGAGCCTGCAACGCTTGGGAACGATGTATTCTTAAACAGCAACGAAGGTGTTTTAGAAATTAAGGTACAAACGTCCTATGTAGGCAAATATAAGACTGCTTGGCCAGCGTACGCTAATTCGATTGTGGCGTTAGGCTAAACCTAAAAGAAAATAAACCCTCGGCAGTTGCCGAGGGTTTTTTATATCAAATTGATTTTAAAGTTTAAACATATCTAGGGTCAAAGTTTTCCAAAACAGGGGGGATTTTTTCAGCCCTGTAGGTCAGTTTCAAAAGTATCGGCGTAAGCAAAGAACTTAAAACTATCATCAATATTACATAGGGCATAAACGAATCTTTTAATAGCCCTGCGTCCAAACCTTTTTGCGCAGTAATCAAAATAACCTCTGCCCGAGCCATCATACCTACGCCGACCATAAGCGATTCGGTATTGCTGAATCCGCAAAGCTTTGCGCCTACGCCACAACCAACAACTTTTCCGATTAATCCAAGAATAACAAAAACAATGCCAAATGCAAAGATGCTCCAATCAAAGCCTCCCTGCAAACTGGTTTTGATGCCGACGCTTGCGAAAAAGATAGGCGCAAATATCATATAAGAACTTATGTCAACACGATGTTCAATATAGTGCGACGTTTTTTTGTTTGCGAGCACAATCCCTGCAAAAAATGCGCCGGTAATATCTGCCAGGTTAAACCATTTTTCTGCGGCGTATGAGAAGAAAAAGCATAGCACCAAGCCAAAGATAACCATTCTGCGGTTTTTGGGATATTTTCTTTCCAAAAGCTTATAGAAGATATGAAACAAAATCCCACTGCCGATTGCAAAAAGGAAGAATAGGAATACGTTCAATATCGTCATAAAAGGGCTGACGGCATTGGGATTTTCCATTCCGATAAATATGGATAGGATAACAAGACCTATAATGTCGTCCAAAATCGCCGCCGAAAGTATAGACGCGCCGACGCGGGTTTTGAGTTTTCCGAGTTCTTTTAATGTTGCAACCGTTATGGTAACAGAAGTTGCGGTCAGCATAACGCCATAGTACATATTTGTGATAAGGTTTTCCCTGCTAAAGCCATAGAAGCACGACGCCGCAAGATACCCAAGCGCCAAAGGAACAATGACGCCCAATATGGTAATAACCATCGACGCCTTACCTGCCGCTTTAATTTCTTTTAAATTGGTCTCTATTCCGGCGGTAAACATTATAAGTAAAACACCTACTTCTGCAAAGATTTCCAAAGTTTCCGAGTTGTCAACCCAACCCAAAAGAGAGGGCCCTAAGACGATACCCGCAAGCAGAGCGCCAACCACTTCAGGAACCTTAATTTTTCTCATTAACAGTCCAAGAAGTTTTGTAAAAAGCAGAATAAGTGTAATGTTTAAAATAAGTTGCAATTTCATACTCATACATCCTAAAAAAATATACTATTAATTCAACATCATACACGGAAATTAGCAAAAGTCAACAGAAAATATGCATTATCTAAGTTGAAAAATTACAATTCATTTGTTATACTATCTTTGAGGTATTATATGCAAAATTTTAAAACGTTGATAATAGGCGGAGGAGCCTCAGGAATGGCGCTCGCGCTTTCGCTAAAAGAAAAAGAAATCGGCATAATTGAAGCGTTGCCACGTTTAGGGAAAAAGCTGTCCTCAACGGGAAACGGAAAATGTAATCTGACAAATTTAAAACTTAATTCTACATTTTTTAATGATAAAACCTTTTTAGAGGATTTTTTTAAAAATTATTCCACAGATAGCATTGTGTCGTTTTTTCATAAATTAGGTGTAGAGGTTAAGGCGGATTCAGAAGGACGGGTTTATCCGATATCGGAAACGTCGTCGTCTATTGTCGACAGTTTGAGGTATACTATAGAAGAAAGGAATATCCCCGTTTTTTTAAACCAAAAAGTTACAAAGATTTCCAAGAATAACTCCTTTGTTGTTTCCACCTCAGAGCAACAGTTTTGCGCTGATAAGGTTGTTGTTTGTTGCGGAAGTCCCGCAGGTGATTTTTTGGACAGTTTGGATATAATCAAACCCTTTGTTAAAACCCGAAAGATGGAGCCTTCTCTTGCGCCGATTATGACTGAAATCACAAATATTAGAGGGCTTAGAGGCATACGTGTTAAGTGTCAGGCAACGCTACTGTTTGACAACTCTGCGGTTGCGACAGAGACTGGCGAAGTTTTATTTAAGGAAAACGGCTTATCGGGGATTGCGATATTCAATTTATCAAAATTTCTCTCGCAAATGTCTAATGTGAAAAATGCAGCCGTATCCTTGAGCTTTTTGTATGACGAGGGCAACGTAGCCGATTTTTTAGAGGAGCGTTTTTCCATTATGAAAGAAGTAACGTTGGAAAGATTTTTTGTAGGGTTGTTTCATAAAATGCTTGCAAAAGCCATTGTGGAATATGCGGGATTTTCTCTTGGCGACATAATGGATAAATCAAAAATCCAAAAACTTGCCGACGCAATATCAAGCTTTAAAATTAGGATAAAGGGGACAGGCGCGATGTCGCAAGCGCAGGCGTGCTCGGGAGGAGTGTTATTAGACCAAATCGACCGCAACACCTTGGAAGCAAAAAACACCAAAGGCTTGTATTTTTGTGGAGAAATCTTGGACGTGGACGGCTTGTGCGGAGGATATAATCTATCGTGGGCGTGGTGCTCCGCCTTTGCCGTGGCAAAAGCAATAAATGAAAAAAGCAAGGCTTAGCCTTGCTTTTAGTTTATTCTTAAATCGTCGCCGACAATTTCTTTGATTATGGTAGTTTGTCGGTTTGCCATACGTGAAAAAAGGCGTTCGTTATAGTTTTCCTTCAGTTGTTCATAATTCAAATTTGTAGAAAAGAACACGGCTTTTTGCGCAGTATCACGCAAGGATAAAATTTTCAAAAGATATTCTTCAGTCACATTTCTAAGCTTTTGCTCCGTCCCTAAGTCGTCAATAAAAAGGGCGTCGCACGAGATGATGTCGGCAAGATAAACCTGACGTTTGGAAACTTGCTCGGTATGGTAGTTTAATAAAATATTGTTTAGTTCTATCGCGGTTACATATATAACTTCAAACCCGCGTTCCGCCAAAGCGTTGTATACCGCGCTAAGCAGGCAGGTTTTTCCAACGCCTGTGCCACCCATAAGAAGGGCGTTTGTTGTGTTGACTGCGGGAAATTTTAAACTGTATTTTTTGAAAACTGTGTATAAGGCTTTTAGAAACCCCAGTTGCTCAACGTTGGCAATTTTGGCGGTTTTGAAATCGCCGAACGAAAAAGACGGCGGGTCGGCAATATCAAGGATAGAGCGCAACTTTTCATAATAATTTTTTATAAAGCACTTGCAAAGCTTACCGTCAACATGGCCGAGGTCGTGGCAAAGCGGACAGCGATATTTTGGAGATAAGTCATCAACAGAAAGCCCGAGCTCACTTATCCGCAAATTCCTTTTGTTGGTGAGTTCCGATAAAACAGTGTCATCGCACAATCCCTTTTCGGCGTATTCAAAAGTTTTTTTGGCAAGCTGAGCGGAAAGCTCATTAAAGCGTAAATCAGAGAGGGCAATATTCAGTTTTTTTTCACAAATACGTTCCTCGTTTTCTCTAAGCGAGTTCAAATCTGATAAAACGTTTTGCATAATTGAGCCGATTTTCATTAAATATCTATGTCCTCTGTGGTGTGTATATTGTCAAAAATTGCGTTTAGTTGTTGTTTGGTATATTCTCTTTCGGTAAAGTTCGCCGCTGTAGATTGTTGAGCTGACGGATTGTTTACAGAAAGTTTTAGTTTTTTTGCGTCGGCTATGGTGGTGACTTTATTTTCTTTCCATTTAGAAAGCTGTTTGTTTATAAACTGGATAGGGAAACGGCTGGAAGAAGCAAGCTCCGCCGCGTATAAAATCAGGTCGTCGGCAAATTCCCAGTCCAAACACCAAATGCGATAAAGCTCCCTGTCCGACATAGAAACCGAACGCGCGATACCCGCCGTTTGCAAAATTTTTCTTATAATTTCATCGTTTTGAATTTGCTTTTCGATAAACTCGTTTATGCCGGCAGAGGTGATAAGGCTGAGCTTATAGAATTTAAGCACCATAGTGTTCATCCCCGACAAGGAACGGATATTTGATACGAAACAGTTTTTTGCAATCGTCAAAATAGCCTCGTCGTCAAAGCCCTTGGAAAGCCACGGATTTATGTAAGTTTCAATAATATTATCAACGCTTTCATAATATACGCCGATGGTTTTATTGACTTTAATGGCAAGCTCACGCATATTGTCCCTTTCCTTGACGTATTCTTTCATCTCGGTTTCGGTGTAGATGTTCATACGGTAATATTCGTCTAAAACGGCGTCAAGCTTTTTAAATCCGCCTCGGTTTTTACACGCTTTTGCGGCAAAAACTATGCTTGCGGTATCATAGCCCCAATTTTTTGTCCATTTAATAAGCATTTGCTTTTCTTCTAAATCGGTTTGACCTTTCCTGCCGAGGGCGCGCATAACTGCTTTCATATCCTCGTCGAGAGCTTCAAACTCATTGAGTTTTTCTTCAACCTCTTTGACAGTATGGACGCCTTCCCTTGCCCAGTTGCGGGCAACGGCGGTAATATATGGATAGCGTACGGAAACACCCTTATAATTTATGCAATACTGGATTATCATAAGCATTGCGTCAGGCTGGATTTTTAAGGTTTCCATTGTTTCGTAATACGCCAAATATTCGTTCGGGACAAGCTGGCGAGATGTGAAAAGCTGTTGCGCCATAACGTTAAAATCGGCATATTTGCCCGTATTATACTTTTTGGGTGGCTGACGGGAACCCTTTATAGACAGATATCGTACCTCAAGAGGATTTTGCGATAAAATTTCCAGCAAGCCCTCGTCTTGCCAATACTGGAAAATGTTTATAATTTGGTCAACCTCAATATCCAAAGTTTTTGATAGAACTTCCAACGAATTATCACTCATTGAGGGGGAATTGCATAAGTAAAGACCATAAAGGTACACTTTGCAAAACTTATCGTCGGCGTATGGCAAATACTCGTGAATAAAAAGATTATCCACCATTGTAAACGTATCCATTAAATAGTCGCTCGAAAACTTGCAAAACGCCATATCAGAAACCCCAAAACTTCTTATGTATGTTGATTTTTTTTATATAATAATATATACTATAAGGACTTAGCTTTAATACTATAACATAGCTTAACGCAAAAGAGGCGGTTTATTTTTGGAAAAAAGTAAATTTACAATATGTTGTAGGCGAGGAAAAAGCGCACACTAATCGATATCTTTTTTGGTTTTTGCATCATTGGGTTGGGGCAGAAATTTGGGATTATTCACCTCCGACGGCAAGATGCGCGTAAGCAAGGCGACTAAGGGAACGCCCAAGAGGAAAACAACTGCGCTTTGGGATAATATAATTGAAAGCAAATTTATCCAATACGCTTCGGCAGAGCCGAGGATTTGCCACAAAACGGGCAATATCAAAGCGTTGACCAAAACCGGCGGAAGGGCAGCCAGCCACTTGTTTTTAACCTTATAGGTTAAAACGGCGGCGATTGCGGTGGCGAGAGTGCCAAATATGATGTCGTATAAACCAAATGGAGAGAAGCAGTTGGCAATCAAACAGCCCACGATTACGCCTACTGCGCCTTCAGTCATAAGAAAGGGCAGCATAGTCAACGCTTCAGAGAAACGAATTTGGATTGTACCAAATGAAAGGGGTTGCAAAACAAGCGTCAAGGTTGCGTACATCGCCGCAATCAACGCGCTCTTAGCAATAAATTTAGCTGAAAATTTGGGCATAAAAATACCTCGGTTTTTTTACTGATGTGTTTTCCGAAAACCATCGTGAAAAATATAGCATATTATAAGTCAAAAAACAACTGTTTTAAGGAGAGATAAATGGCAATTTTTAAGAATGCGTCGGAAGAACTATCAAATTACACCACAAGAGGTTGCTTTATTGTGTCGGGCGATACGCCCAACGTTATGACGGCAAGTTGGGGCTTTATAGGGGTTATGTGGGGCAAACGGGTGGCGGTTGTTCCAATACGCGACAGTCGCTTTACTAAGCAAATTATCGATAAATCGAAAGAGTTTACAATGTGTATTCCATACGGCGATAAGTTTTCAAAGGAACTAAAGCTCTGCGGGACTAAAAGCGGACGGGATATGATAAAGTACCGTGAATGTGGATTTAGCTTGACCAAAGCAAAAATCGTAGATACCTATACTATCGACGGTTGCGACGCATATTTTGAATGCAGGGTAATGCAAACCTTGACGTTTGAAGGGCAAGACATCGCCCCTGAAATTGCCGAGCAATACGGCGCAACGCCCGACTATCACAATTTTTATATAGCAGAGATTGTGGAAGAATATTGAACTTAGCTATGGCAATATTCGATTACCATTCTGTCAAAAGTCACTTTTTCGACAAAGTCGCGCGGGTAAAAAACCGCGCGGTTGTAGTTGTTGAATTGAGAAAAATGCGAGGGTAAAATGACTGGCGTACCATAGTCGAAGTCGATGCAGGCTTCCCTGATTATCGTTTCAAAAAGCTCACGGTTTAGGTGAGTTTTTTTGTTGATAATTGCATCGTTTATAATTTTATCCTCAATATAGACCTTTATCCACGCTTTCATATTTCATACTCTATCGTATAAAGTTTTAAAAGTCAACTTATAAAAAAGGCAAAAATTAAAAGTTTTTCTATTATATTTGAACCCTCAGTTTATTTGACTTTCGCATTATTTACCTTTACAATTAGTATATTACTCAGGACATTTGGTGGTGAATTATGCCTAAAAACGGCGCTATTTCTGAAGCGGTTATCAAAAGATTGCCACGCTATTATCGATATTTGAAACAGCTTGAAAAGGACGGAATGACAAGGATTTCCTCCTCAAACTTGGCAAAGCTTATGAAGGTTACGGCTTCTCAGGTTAGACAAGACTTTTCCAACTTTGGTGAGTTCGGTCAGCAGGGGTACGGATACAGCGTTGCCAAGCTGCGCGGTGAAATTGCCTCGATTTTAGGGCTTGATACCCGACACGATATAATCATTATCGGCTGCGGGAACATCGGCAAGGCGCTGGCGAGGTATGCAAATTTTGCTGAAGACGGTTTTTATGTGCGGGCTATGTTTGATATTGATACGTCGGTAGTCCAAAAAATCCCCGAAGGGGTGGAGCTTATACATATTGATTATCTTGCCGACTATATAAATACGCACAACGTTGATATCGCCGCCATTTGCGTGCAATCTAAGGAAGCAAAGGAAATCGCCCGAAAGTTGTGTAAGCTGGGCATAAATCGGTTTTGGAACTTTGCGCCCGTGGATATAAGCTCGGTTTCCAACGATATAATTGTTGAAAACATCAATATGAGCGATAGTCTTTTTGTTTTGAGCTATAAAATCAAAAGATAATTTTTTAAGAATAAAACCCTCCTGTTTATCGATACTAGATGGCAGGAGGTTTTTTTATGCGAACAACGGGTGTTATTAGAAGAATCGATGAGCTTGGAAGAGTTGTAATTCCAAAAGAAATCCGCAGAACAATGCGGCTTAGGGTCGGCGAACAAATGGAGATTTTTGTTGGCGACGACGGCTTGGTTTTAAAAAAGTTTTCAGGAATTGGAAATATTGCCGAATTGGCAGAGGAATATGCCGAGGCTTTGCACGAGGTAACTGGTTGCGCAATCCTATTTGTAGATACCGAAAAAGTGGTTAGCGCAAGCGGGGATAACAAAGGCGGATTTGAGGGAGCGTCTTTTACACGCGCCGTCGAACGGCTTTTACAAGAGCGTTCCGTCCGTACTTTAACGGGCGCCGATACGGTTTCGATTATTGGAGAGGAAAGCAGAGCGAGGACGCAAGTGTTTTCTCCGATTATATGCGGCGGGGATATGATGGGCGGAATAATTCTTCTGTCGGATAATAGCTCTATTCCCGAGTCGGGTTATAAGCTAACAGAGGTTGCCACCAAATTTTTTGGAAATCTCCTTCAATGAAAAACAACAATCTGGTACGCGGAGCGGCTGCTTTAGCGGTAGCAGGGCTGGTTTCGAAAATTATCGGGGCGGTTTATCGTATTCCCTTAACAAACCTTTTGACCGCAGAAGGTATGGGAATGTACCAGCTTGTTTTTTCCATATACGCCTTATTGCTTGCGTTGACGTCCAGCGGACTTCCGCTGGCAGTTTCGAGGTTGGTTGCGGAGCGCAACGCGCAAGGTTTGTCAACAAAAAGCGTGATAAAAAGCGCCACCTTGTGGACGCTTCTTTTTAGCGTTGTGATTTCAAGCGCGCTTGCGATATCAGGGAAGTGGATAAGCTTTTTACAGGGCAATTCGTCCATATATCTTTGTTACGCCGTGATTGCGCCGTCCATTATTTTTGCAGGCGCGTTAGCGGTTTTACGAGGTTGGTTTCAAGGAAATTTTAACATTTATCCTACTGCGGTAACTCAGCTTATAGAGCAAGTTTTAAAGCTTGTTTTCGGGCTGTCATTTGCCTATATATTAGCCCCTCGTGGAGTATTATACGCAGTGTACGGCGCACTGTTGGGCGTCACCTTATCTGAAGCCATAGCCTTAGTTTATATTTTAATTGTAAGGTTTTTAAAGAGGAAAACAGCCACGCAGGAGTTATCTCCGATTACCGTTTCGGCAACGTCAAAGGAGCTTTTTAAAATTGCCATTCCCGTGGCAATCGGAGGACTTATTTTACCGCTTTCACAGTTTATCGATAGTATTTTGATTGTTAATCTGTTGAAACAGGGAGGATTAAGCACAGCGCAAGCCACGGCAAATTACGGTTTGTTTTCGGGCTCGGTTATGAGCTTGGTCAATATGCCGATAGTGATAACGCTGAGCTTAGCGGTAGTGATTGTGCCTGCGGTTTCTGCCAACAGAATCAATCACGATATAGAGGGGATAATTTTAAAAAGCGCAACTTCTATAAAACTGTCATATGTGGTAGGCTTGCCTGCGTCCATTTTGATGTTTGTATACGCCAGACCAATTCTTACGCTGTTATATCCCCGTCTTTCGGCGGAAAATATAGAGACCTCGATTATGCTGTTAAGAATTGCGTGTTTCTCGGCGGTATTTTCGGCGCAGACTCAAATATATAATTCCCTATTGCAAGCTTTGGACAAAAACTATACTCCTGTTAAAAATATGTTTTTTGCCGTTGCGCTAAAAACTGTCGTATCGGTTGCGCTGTTGCTCTTTATCGGCATAAACGGTTCGGCAATAGCGTCATTGGCGTTGGGCGTTTCGGCAACTGTTTTAAATGTTTCCGCTTATAATAATCTTTTAGGTAAAAACGTCAAACTGGTTAAAAATATTAGCACAATACTGCTAAGTAGTGTTATAATGACCGTAATTGCGTTGGGTTTTGGAAGAATTATCGGAGATAATTTATCCTCAATGGTCATCGGTGGTACACTTGCCTCGGTTGTGTATATTTTGATGCTGATGATTTTGAAAGTTTTTGAAAAGGGTGAGCTTGACGGGGTGCCGTTGATGAAATACCTTGAAAGGCTTTCAGTGAAAATACGATTTTGGGAGAACTAAACTATGTTGAAGATTGTGGGACTTGGATTAAATGTCGGCGATATTTCTTTAAACGGAGACCGTGAGGTAAAATCTGCCGATAAAGTTTTTGTCAAGACTGCAAAAACCGCTACATACGATTATTTCATTGAAAATAAAATTTCGGCGGAAAGCTTTGATTATATTTATGACCAAGCCGAAGATTTTTGGGACTTGGATAAACAAATTTTCGAGCGTCTTTTGAAAGAGAGCAAAAAGAATAACGTTGTTTTTTGCGTCAACGGAAGCGGCGCGGACGACGCTACCGTAGCGTATATTCTATCCAACCAACCAAATATTGAAATTATGCAAAGCTGCGGTTTTTCGACAGGGTTGAGCTTTGCCACGGATACGTCCTATTCGCAATATGGCGCGTACGACGTGTTAGACGCGAAGGCTTTTTTCCCCGATAAGCGACATACCGTATTGATAAAAGAGATAGATTCCAAGCTTTTGGCAAGCGAAATCAAGCTTGTTTTGCAAAATGTTTACGGCGATGATAAAGAAGTTAAGCTTTCCTCAGGCGGACAAATAAAATCCATCTGCCTGTCAGACTTAGACAAACAAAATAAATACGCCTATGATACAATCTGCGTCATTCCGTCGGAGGATTTTTTGACGGCAAAACGCTATGATTTTGTGGATTTAATTTGCATTATGGAAGGGCTGTTGGGTGAAAACGGCTGTCCGTGGGACAGGGCGCAAACGCACGAGAGCATACGAATAAATCTAATTGAAGAAGCCTATGAGCTTATTGACGCAATCGACAAGCAGGATATCGAGAATATGCAGGAGGAAACGGGCGACGTTTTGCTTCAGGCGGTATTCCACGCAATGCTGGGCAAAAAAGGGGCGGAATATGACATCTATGACACCTTGACCGCCTTGTGCTATAAATTGGTTTCCCGCCATACTCACATTTTTGGTGAAAATAAAGCCACAAACCCCGAGGAAGCTTTGAAATTTTGGAATGCGGCAAAAAACGTGGAAAAGCATTATGAAAGCCTTTCTGATAAAATGGAAAAGCTTCCAAAAAATTTGCCCGCGCTTTTGTACGCGTACAAGATACAAAAAATCGCCGTCAAATGCGGTTTTGACTGGGATACCATTGAAGGGACGTATGATAAACTGTTTGAGGAAATTGCCGAGCTTAAAAACGCAGAAGGCGATGATAT
>CAZSAC010000038.1:0-16367 GCA_964604875.1 uncultured Bacteroidaceae bacterium
GTATACTTAAAAATGTAAAACATATTATGGTTACCGCAATGGATTATAAAAAAAATTATATTAAAACGGCTTTGTTTGACAATCCCGAATATATCCCTGTTAGATTTGCAATAAATGATTCTTGCTATCACTTATACGACCAAAATAGGTTGTTTGATTTAATGCAGGAGCATAAATTTCTTTTCCCTGATTTTGAAAGACCTCAAGCATATTATCAACCGCAATATAAAAAAGTGGCGCAAAAAGACGTTCCTTATACCGATGATTTCGGTTGCGTTTGGAAAACCACAGAAGATGGAATAACGGGTACGGTAACAGAGTTCCCTTTAAAAAACCTAGGGGATATTGTCAGTTATACTGCTCCCGACGCAGATTTTTGCACGGGGATAGGCAAAATTGATTGGAATTTGGAAAAAGAAAACGTAACGCGTGATAAGCAAAACGGAGCGCTTATTGCAAGGGGGTTAAGGCACGGACACACTTTTTTGCAATTATGTGATTTGTGCGGTTACGAAAACGCTATTCTTGCAATGTATGACGAAGATGAAAATCTTTATAAAATATTAGATATGGTGGAGCAGTTTAATTGCAAGCTTATCAAAAATTATATAAGTCTTTCTCCCGACGTCTTTAAGCTTCCCGAAGATTTGGGTATGCAGTCGGGGCCGATGCTTTCGCCCGATATGTTTGAAAAATTTATTTTGCCTAGTTATAAAAAAATGACTAGACTTGTAAAAGACAAGGCGATAATTCATATCCACTCCGACGGGGATATAAGAACCCTGGCTCATTTTTTGTTGGACTGTGATTGCCAAATACTCAATCTTCAAGACAATACCAATACAATAGAATGGATAGAAAAAAATCTCAAGGGTAGATGCTGTATCGAGTTGGATATTGACCGACAATTTTTAACTAGAAACGGAACGCCAAAAGAAATAGATAGTATGATAAAGCATTATGTTGAAAGGCTATCGTCTAAGCGTGGCGGGCTTATGTTTGTATATGGCTTATACGGCGGTATACCTTATGAAAATATCAAAGCGCTTATGGACGCTTTAGAAAAATATATGTTTTTATAAAACAAGGCTAACGGAGGAGGATTTATGAAAAAAATTGCAATTTTAGGGTACGGCGGCAGAGGAAGACATTATGCAAGAATGTGCGGTCATATGAAAAATGACTATGAATTGATGGCTGTAATTGACAACTCTCAAGATAAGCTAAAAACCGCCAAGGCGGACACAAATTTAGCCGACAGTCAGTTATATGGCTCTTTAGAGGCTTTTTTGGCAGCGCCGAAAGTTGCCGACTGGCTGTTTATTTGCACGCAAGACGCCGACCACCACGCTCACGCAATATCAGCGCTAAACAGCGGATACAACCTCTTGTTGGAAAAACCTGTCGCGTGTAACATAGAGGATTGCTTAGATATCGAAAAAACTGCTAAGCAAAAAAATCTTAGGGTAGAAGTTTGCCATGTTTTACGGTATTCTTTGTATTACGAAAAGATAAAAGAAATTATCGACAGCGGAGCACTTGATAAATTAATCTCAATCGAACAAGTTGAAAACGTGGCTTATTGGCATCAGGCGCACAGTTACGTCCGAGGCGACTGGAGAAGAAAAGACGAAAGCACCCCGATGATTATTTCTAAGTGTTGTCACGACTTGGATATCGCCGTATATTTAGCCGATAGCGCGTGCGAAAAGGTTTGGGCGCAAGGTCGATTGAACTTTTTTAATAAAGAAAACGCTCCCCAAGGCGCAACAGAGTATTGCTTAGGCGGTTGCAAGGCAAAAGAAAATTGCCCCTATGATTGTGAAAAGCTTTATATCGGCACGTTAAAACATCTGCCCGAAAAAGCTATTTCCGGCGCCTGGCCACAATCAAGGCTAATGTCTGACGGCATCGTAACCCGACAAAAACTCTATGACGCTATGAGAAATACCAGATACGGAAAATGCGTTTTCCTAAGCGACAACGACGTTGTGGATTACCAAATGACAAATATGCTGTTTGAAAACGGAATTCAGTCTAGCCTTATAATGACGGCATTCTCAGGAGATTCATTTAGACAAACACGAATAAGAGGAACGTTGGGCGAATTAGACTGCGATATGGGCAAAAACAGTATAATGCTTCATATTTATGGTAAGAAAAAGAAAAAAATCAGATTAAAGGTAATTCTAGACGCGCACGGCGGCGGAGACAGAAGACTAATAGAAAACCTTGCCAATTCAAGTATGAAGTCCAATATTGAAAGGTCCATCGAAAGCCATATCATAGGTTTTGGCGCAGAAATGTCCCGACTAAACGACGGCAAGCCGATTTATTTAAAGGATATTAGGAAACAGTAACTAGGTTTCGTTGGCATTCTCTGACGATGTTCTTTCCGTTGATAAAAAGGAAAGCTAGATATTAGGATTATACATAGGATACTGTTTGGTAAGACTGATAACATATCATTTCTCGTAAAAAGAAAATAATTGGCGTGCTTTTCTAAGCACGCCTAAAATTTATATGTTTTTATTTTTGGGGTTATATTGTATTAAAGATATTTTTTTATTATATCGGTTATGACGATGTAACCCGCATAATTTGGATGAAGTCCATCGTAAGTGTATCGTTTATCGAATTCGCCTTGATCGTCGGTTAAAGCTTCGTTGATTGTCAAATAGGTGAGGTCTGTTTCATACGCGTATTTTTGAAGCTTTTGGTTAAGGGCATTAATGCGAGCAATATCGTATTTTTTGTTGTTGCGTATGTGATTATTGATAGGATATATTGCTTCTAAAAATATATCTACATCAGGAATTTGTTTTTTTAATCTATCAATAATTGTTTTTATATTTTCGAAAATTTTATCTATATCAATATTATGAGCAATATCGTTAGTTCCGATAAGCAAAAAAACTTTTCGTGGATTTAGAGGAAATACGTTGCTTTCTAATCTTTCCAAAACGCCATAGGTGGTATCGCCGCTTATCCCTCGATTATAAAACGCTTTATTTTCAAATAGCTCGCCTACGGGCAGTAATTCAGTTATCGAATCGCCTAAAAATACAGCATTAGCGCGCTCGCTGTGCGGCATTGCGGAATAGCCTTGGTATTGTAACGCTTTTCCATACTGCTCATTGTGCTTTTTATTCCAAATTTTGCGGCCAATAATGTCGCCGATTTTGTAGACGATAAGACCTAAACAAAACGCAGTAATAGAACATATAAAATATAGCATATCTGTCACCTTTTTTGACCATAAAAAAACATTTTAAGTTTAATAGTTGCCAAATAATTAAACTTATCATTCTTATTGCTCTAGCTATAAATATTATCATAAAATACAGAAAAATTCAAGCTTTCTCAATCGCTTATAACACATAAAATTATTAGTGCGCAAACTTGTAAAATTAAATAGTTTGTATAAAAATGGTCATTTAACAAATGCTCGCTAAGCTTGTATACAATATATTATTGTAAAAATAATTATTTGGACGGCTCTTGTTCAAAAAAAACTAGACAATTATTCATAATTGTCTAGTTTGGCGGAGAGATAGGGATTTGAACCCTAGGTTGGGTTGGATACCAACGCACGATTTCGAATCGTGTGCATTAAGCCGCTCTGCCATCTCTCCATGGGGTTGGGCGCACGATGTTGATATATTACTACTTTTTATATGTTTTGGCAAGCAAATATTTCTATAAGCGATAGTATTTTTTAAGGGCGGTGACAGCAGCTTCTGATGATTTTGAATCGATGCAGCAGCTGATTTTGGTTTCGCTTGTGGTTATGGAAAAGATATTGGCTCCGACGCTGTTGAGAATTTTGAAAACGTCTTTAGCGACGCCGCATTGGTGAGCCATACCTGCGCCTTCTGAAGTGATTTTAGAAGTATTTTCTTTGGTGATATAGGTTGAATTAAGCTGATACAATTCGGCAAAGGCTATTTCACTTGCCGAGTCGGGCAGAGTGAATGAGACAGAAAGAGTGTCGTCATCGTTCAGTGTTTGAGAAATCATATCCAGATTTACATTTTTATTGCCTAATTTTTCCAAAAGAGCGATAAATTGCGTGGTAGAAATATGAGGAATATTTATTAAGGTAATACCGCTTTCAACGGTAACGGTGGTAACGGCGTAAATTGAGCCTATAATGCTGTTCATATCGAATAAGCCAAAAGGCTTGTCCATAAGATATGCCGCAGCGCGCAGACTTCCGCTTACAAAAACCTCTTTATTTTGCGATTCGTGAGAAAGGGTAATAACCTCGCCCGCTCCGATATACATAATATCGTGTTTGCCGACAATGCTACCTCCGCGGACAGCGTGAATACCAATTTCGTTTGGCGCGCGGCGTTGATGAGTAAAATGTCTTCCGTAAACGAACTCATAGGTATTATCTCTCACAGAGTTTATTGCTTCGGCGATTGTGAGAGCAGTACCGCTGGGGCTGTCATATTTTAATTTGTGGTGTTGCTCGATTATTTCGATGTCGTAATCGGTGCCTAAAAAACCGGCGGTTTCTTTGGCGAGAGCAGTCAAAATGTTTACGCCCAACGACATATTGCTTGAGCGGAAAACTGCGATATCTTCCGACGCTTTTTTTAAAAGCTGAAGGTGTTCCTCTGTTAAGCCTGTTGTTGCGACAACAAGTTTCAGGTTGCGCTCGAGAGCAAATTTAACAATGTTTTCCAAAGCGGAAGGGACAGAAAAATCCAGTATAACATCGGCTTCCTCTTTTACCTTGAAAATGTCGTTATAAACGGGAATGGAGAACTCTGCAGATATGTCTTGCATATCCACGCCGGCTACCAAAACAAACTCGGTATTATTTATAAGGTGCTTGTACATTGTGCGGCCGATTCTTCCGCCGATGCCATTAAAAATTATTCTAATCATACGCATTTAAGGGTTTAATTTGTTTATTTTATAGGTTAAAGTTCTGTTTATAAAAGATTAAGTTCTGCCATAAGTGATTTAACAGTAGCTTGATTGCTGTCGGACAAAGGAGTGAGGGGCAAACGTAAAACGTTTTTGCCAAAGCCTAAAAGCGACGCGGCGTATTTAACGGGAATAGGATTCACTTCGCAAAACATTGCCTTAACCAAAGGGTTAATTCTAAGCTGCATTTTGCGTGCGTCTTGAGTTTTATTTTGCAAAAAGCAATGCGTCATATCGCGCATATATTTCGGGGCGATATTTGACACTACCGAAATAACGCCGATACCGCCTACAGACATTATAGGAACGGTTATGGCGTCGTCGCCGGAGATTACGTCTGCTAAACCATCGCATAGACGAATGGTTTCACAAATTTGCTCCATATTTCCGCAAGCTTCTTTAATGGCGACAATATTTTTATGTTTTGCAAGCTCCGCAAAGGTAGCGGGAAGAAGATTGACGCCCGTTCTCCCGGGGACGTTATAGCATATAATAGGAAGGCTTACGCTGTCTGCTATTGCGGTATAATGCGCTATTAGCCCGGTTTGAGTGCATTTATTGTAATAGGGGGTAACGATAAGCAGGGCATCGGCGCCTAGGTCTTGCGCCACCTTGGAAAAGGAAATTGCCTCTGCGGTATTGTTGCAACCCGTGCCAACAATTGCGGGAACGCGTTTTGAAATTTTTTCTAGCCCGAAACGAATGACCTCTATTTTTTCGTCCTTGGTCATCGTGGCAGGTTCCCCCGTGGTTCCGCCGATAACTAACGCATCGATTCCGCTTTCAATCTGAAAATCGATTAGTCTCCTAAAGGCGTCGAAATCAACGCCGTTTTCGGTAAAAGGGGTGATAAGCGCGGTGGCGCAACCTTTAAAAATTGACATAGCTAACCTCTATTTAATTAGATTTTTGTTTATGATATATTCGGCAATTTGAACGGCGTTTGTTGCGGCGCCCTTGCGGATATTATCGGCAACGCACCAAATATTTACACCGCTGTCTATACTGTCGTCTAAGCGGATTCTGCCAACGTATACGGGGTCGGTATCCTCTGCGTCGATTGGCATAGGATATTTGCAATTTTTTATATCGTCAACGACAACAATACCCTCGGCTTTTTTAAGACAATCGAATACGCCTTCAAGAGTGCAGGGCTTTTCAAACTCTATATTTATGCTTTCACTATGGCTGTGGAAAACGGGAACACGAACGGTGGTAGCGGTAATTTTCATATTTGGAGCGTGTAAAATTTTGCGGGTTTCGTTTATCATTTTCAGTTCCTCTTTTGTGTAGCCGTTATCACAAAAAGTGTCTATTTGAGGTAGGCAGTTGCCAAAAATCGGGTGGTTAAACTTTTTGGGAGGAATACCGTTTGCGCCGTCTTTTAAGTCTGCGTAGCCTTGAACGCCTGCGCCCGATACTGCTTGATATGTGCTAAAAACAACGCGCTTTATGGAGTATTTATCGTGCAAGGGTTTGAGCGCAACCATAGCTTGAATAGTTGAACAGTTGGGGTTGGCGATAATGCCTTTATTCCACAAAATGTCCTCGGGATTGACCTCGGGCACAACCAAGGGAACGCTTTCATCCATACGCCATTGACTGCTGTTGTCGACGACTATTGCGCCGTGCTTGACAAAAATAGGCGCAAAATCACGGCTAGTGCCGCCGCCTGCAGAAAACAGGGCAATATCCACCTTGTGCGATGCGATATTCTCGGGGGTAAGCTCTATTACGGTGTGAGGTTTTCCCATAAAGTTAATTACTTTGCCGGCGCTTTTTGCGCTTGCAAAAAGATAATAATTTTCAACGGGGAGTTGTTTTTCTGTCAAAACCTTCAAAAATTTTGTGCCAACCATACCGGTTGCGCCTACTACGGCAATGTTATACTTTCTCATTTCTACCTCCGAAATGTGTTTAATTCATTATATAAAAAAATGGTGCCAAGGGATACTCGGCACAAATAACTGTAGAATTATTATTGCCAAATAGTCCTCCATCATACGATGACAGTTGCTGGGATTTAGCCCAAACACCCAACAGACCTTTGCCGTAAGTCTGTTTCGGCGATAATACCCTTTTGGCAGATTTTATTGGATTTGGCACTCCAAAACGCTGCTTATTTATGCTTACCGCTCCTCTACTTGTGGGGTTATTTTAGCATACGAAAGAAAAATTGTCAAAACATTAAAGTATTATTCTTGATAAATTTACAATTATAGTGTAGAATTAAAAACAATGCTTGTTTGATAGGAGTTTTTAATGGCTGATAAAAAGAATAACGCAGAAGATATAAAGAAGCTTTATAAGAAACTGTCGCTTGCGCCCGAGTTTCGTGATGAACCGTCGAAAGGGCAATACCCAAAGGGACGTTTTAGACAGGTTTTTGACGTTTTTAGCGCAGAAATGAACACTTTAATGCGCGTAAATTTATGGTTTATTTTGTTTTTTATTCCATTTTTTGCCGTGCTGTTTTACTATATGCCATACGTTAAAAACGAGGCGGTTTTATTGTATAACTTTATGGGAAACATTGGTATAGGCTATCCCGGCGGAAGCGATAGCGCAGTTCAAGGCGTTATTGCCGTATACAAAGCCTATCAAAACGTTTTGTATCTTTTGATACCCGCTTTTGCGATTTCGTCTGTGGGTTTAGCGGGCTCATTCACCTGCTATAGAAAATATATGTGGGGCGAAAAGGTTAAGTCTATCACTAAAACCTTTTTTGGCGGAGTGAAAAAGTTTTGGTATAAATACCTTATTGTCGCCATTGTGGATTCACTTTTGGTTTTGGCGGCGGGCAGTACGCTGATTTTCTTTTTGACGCTTAACGCAACGGGCAGCGCAAACGCAGGACACTGGGTTATGCTGATTGTCGTATTGCTTGCGGCATTTTTGTTGTTATACGTCAATATGCAGTTACTTCCGATGCTTTGCACATTGGATTTACCCCTAAGAAAGCATCTGAAAAACGCCTTGATTTTTTCATATAAATTTGCGCCAATCGGCATAATAATTTGGATTTTGTGCGTTTTACCGATGCTTTTCATTTTTATGGCGAATTCGTTTTTATCAATGTTGATTTATATGCTTATTATAATGTTTGGTTTTGTATTATACGGGTTATCATTTACAGGCTTTGCTCAACTTGCCATCGACAACGTTTTGACTCCGTTATATCAGCTGTCAATTTCCTACGATAAAGACGACAAGAAAAAGAATAAAGCCAAATTAAAACCAAATCAGCCCTTACCGCAAGGCTATAAAAAGAAGGGGAATGAGCGCAAGTGAGTTATTCGGTTTTGTCAAAATACTATGACCGCTTAATGACAGACTTTGATTACGACGCATATTCTGAATTTATTTTTGACAATGTTTTAAAGGGCGCGAAAGGTTTGGATTTAGCTGCAGGCAGCGGCGAAATGACGATACGTTTATCACAAGCCGGCTATAAAATGACGGGCTCCGATTGCTCTGCGGAAATGCTGACAATTGCCACCGAAAAATCCAAAAAGGCGTTACAGGACATTCTTTTTTTAAATAAGGATTTAAACAAACTTTCCATTTCCAAAACCTATGACTTTATAACCGCCGTATGTGACGGTTTCAACTATGTTTCATCAATAAAGGCAATGGAGTCGGCTTTTTTGGAAATTTATTCCGCGCTAGTTCAAGGCGGGAAATTTATTTTTGATATGTCAACAGCATATAAGCTAAAAAAGGTTTTGGGAAACAACTTTTTTTATGAGGATTATGACGATTTAACTTATTTTTGGAGCAATACGCTTTGTCCAAATCGGGTTGAAATGAGTTTGACTTTTTTTGAAAAAAAAGGGGATTTATACCACCGATACGATGAGGAACAAACGCAATATATTTACGCAAATGATAAAATCATATCGTTATTGAAGAAATGCGGATTTTTTGTAGAATGTTTCGATGAAAAATTTAAGGAGTTGAACAACGAATCAGAGAGAATTATTGTTGTTGCAACCAAATAGATTATGGATACAATCAAAAGGTTTATGTTATTCGATAAGACCGTTCTGGTAAGCGTTATATCCGCCAAGGATATGGTTAACGACGCTGTAAAAATTCACAATTTGTCCCGAACGGCAACTGCGGCTTTGGGGCGAACGTTGGTTATTGGCGCATTTATGGCGGAACAGCTTAAAGATTCTAATCAAAGTTTTTCCATAACAATAAACGGAGGAGGTCCCTTAGGGCGCATAGTCGTATGCGGAACCTACGGCGGGAAAATCCGAGGCTATGTTGAAAATCCCAATATTGAATTACCGCTTAACGAAAAAAGGAAACTGGACGTTGGCGGAGCGGTGGGAAAGCAAGGCTATATAAGCGTTATAAAGGACTTGGGCTTGAAGGAACCTTATTCAGGGCGTTGCGCCCTTGTAAACGGCGAAATTGCAGAGGACTTTGCATATTATTTCACCGTATCCGAGCAGCAACCCTCGGCGGTAGCGTTAGGGGTTTTAGCAAGCGACGGGAACTGTTTATCGGCAGGCGGAATTGTAATTCAAATTATGCCAGATTGCAAAGACTATGTAATAACGATGATGGAAGACATCGCGTCAAATTTTTATAATATATCGTCGATGATGCAAGAGCATACCCCCGAAGAAATAATTGAAAAATATTTTGGGCATTTTGATATTTTTGAATTGCCTGACGTATTTCCAGCGCTCGAGTGTAATTGCAATACAAATAAAATTGACGGTATTCTGCTTTCTTTGGGAAAGCGAGAAGCGTATGATATTTTGGAAAAGGAAGGCAAGGTAGAGCTGTCTTGTCAGTTTTGCAATAAAAAGTATGTTTATGACAAATCGGCGCTTGACAAGCTGTTTTTAGAGGCTAAACGTTAAAATGAAAAAGAAACTTATCTTTGACATTTCTCCCGACTGCCGTTTAAAACGCGCAAAAGAAGCTATTGCTAAGGATGATTATATCGATGCAATGAGCATACTTTCCGACGTTATTTTTTTGGATAACGAAAATAGGGAAGCAAGATTTTTGGCCGCTGATATTTATAACGAAATTTTGCAATACGATTACGCAAATCAACACTATTTCCAGCTTATGGCGCTGGGCGACAGAGACAATGCGGTAAACGGTTTAATCAGCAATTTTTTAAGGTCGGGCAATTTTAGCTTGGCAAGGTATTATAACGAAACGTACGACGTAAAGTTTGATTTTTCGCAGTTGTTGGGCGAGAATGAGGAAGAATATTTAGGTGACAATATTGACGGCGACGAAATACCATATAGCAATCTAAAATTGGTAGTTTCAAGAAAAGAAAAAGGCGGGGAAAACACAGTAGAGGAAACACCCGATTTTCTTTTCGACGATAACTTTGATTTCGGCAAGATTTTGGAAAACCTTGTAGGCGGAAATCCTATTGAAACGGTAGGCGCCGATTTGCTTGAAAAGCCAAAGCTTAAGCAGGTTTACCCTATGACGGATGACGATTGCACGACTACGCTTAACAAGGGCATACAGCATTTTATGGCGCAAAGGTATGACCTTGCAGTTTCAACTTTAGATAAAATCATTCCAAAAAACGCAAAGTTTTATTCAGAGGCGCAAAAGTATAAGGCGATGTGTTTTCTTGCGCAGAGCAAATATATTCAGATGCGCGAGTGTATTGAAGGCGCGCTAAAGGTCAAGCCCGACGACTTCAATTTAAAGTGCTATTACGCTATTTCGCTTAAGCTTTTAGAGGAAAACGAGCTTGCTTTTAAAGTATTTGATACGATAAAAGGATATAAAACAGAGGAAATATCCGAGCTTATGAATATGCTTGACGTAAACCGCTTGTTTTCATACCATATCGGCGTTTACGAATGCTCAAAAAAGATTTTGGACGAGTTTTCTTTTAACAATATTTTTTGGCTTCAAAACATCAAGGCATTATACAATATAGGCAAGAAAAAGGAAGCCGAATATTCCGTAAACTATTTACTCAAGCTGTTCCCTTCGTTTTGGGAAGCGCACGACGTCAGGTATAGAATCAAGTATTTTAACGAAACTTTGGAATATGGAGACGGCAGTTTTATGCTTAGCCGTTCATTGACGCAAGGAAAAATTGAAAAGAAATTTCTAAATTTACAGCAATCCGATATTCTTTTTGAAACTTCTTATGACAGAATACAACTTCGGTATGCGCTCAGCGGAGCTGACGATAGCCCGCAAAAGTTGGAAAAGTTTTTTGCGCATTTACAGGGCTATCCTTCAAACGGAATGCTTATCGAAATGAAAAACATTTTGTTGGATAATCGAACAGCGTCTGAAGTTAAGATAAATGCTTTTTTTGTATTATATTACTCTAAGCAGTTTCCTTCAATTAGTTTGGTAACGGATAACGTGTTTAAAGAAATATCTAATTTTGAACTGCCATATTCGGAAAATATGCCTAGAAGTTTATTTGAAGCTTACGGCTATGCTTTGGCTGACATAATGATTGTAACAAAACACTATCAAAAATACATTGAAGAACTTAAAAAGTATATGAAAGCCATAATTGAAAAAATTGATAAACTGGAAAAGACAAGCGATATTTTAATTTCCCTTTCTCTGATAAAAAACGTTCGTATATTGGCGAAGGCGCTTATGGAAAAGGTAAATATTAAGATTGAAGTTGCCAAGAGGAAAGGTTTGGCAGAAATTAAATCTAATTTGATGAATCGCTATAAAATGATTCTTCTGCAACTGGAGGAGAAATAATATGACAGTAGATTTACAAGGCATATTTGAAAAATATCTAAAAGAAATGGTAAAGCAAAACCCCGATAAGCTATCGAGCGCAGAAATGCTGGAAAAAAACATAGGGCAACTGACCGAGCGTTTCAATAATGCAAAAATCAAGTTTTTGGGCGACCTGTCGCCGCAAGAGTATGTAAAAAAACTTAGCTTAGAGCGTGAATTGTTTGACTATATAGAAGATTGCTTGGAAAAGGGTTTTGAAATTTACGACCTAGTATGCGACCAACTGGCTACGGAAAACGGCGCGATAGAGTTTCTAAAACCGCTTTTAGTGAGTGAAATTAAAGACGCGCCTATGTTTGCCGCGCGTATAATTCAATCAATCGCTTCAAGCGAGGCGGAGGACGTTTTTTTGGAGGTTTTGGAAAACGACAACTATTCCGACGCGGTAAAAGAGGTTGCGTTTGAGTTTTTATGTGACGAGCGTCCATCGGCTGTCGAAAAAATATTGGAAAAACTACCGCAGTTACCCAAAGAAAAACAAGGGATATTTGTTGAGGTTTTGGCGACATATAAGGGAAATAAAGCAATCTTTTATTGGCTAGTTACAATGTTTTATAGGGCAAACGACATCGCTTTATACGCAAAACTCTTGGGGGAATACGGCGATGAAACTGCAATTGACATATTAAAAAGCTTTGCCAAAGAAAACGAAATTGATTTTGTGGAATATGTTGAAATCCGTAATGCGGTGGAAATGCTTGGCGGTGATTTTGACATAGAAAAGGATTTTTCGCAGGATGAGCTTGCAAATTATGTTCACGCATTTAGTGAAAAAGGGGAAAATACAACCGAATAAACATTAAAAGCCCTTTTTCTGCATATTTTTAGATATGAAAGAGGGACTAAAATGCTCCGCTGTATTTATAGGCACGGTAATAGGGGCGGGCTTTGCAACAGGCAGAGAAATAGCGTTATATTTTGGAGGAAACTCTGCATTTTCGGCAATGACGGCGGGATTGGCGCTTAGCGCGTTCGGCTGTTTTTTTATGTATATTGGACGGGCGCTTGGGGAAAAAAGTTTTGATACGTTTTTGTTTGGAAAATTTGGGATAGTATATAAAATAACGGCGATAATTTGCGCCTTAATAACGTTTATTGCGATGTTTGCAGGGGCGGAAAGTATAATATTTTCAATTTTCAATATAAAGTATATAGGGATTATTACGGCGGTTTTTTCGATTGTTTGCGCAATAAAGGGCGTAAAATTTATGAAACTCATAAATATTCTTGCCGTGCCGTCAATCCTTTTTTTTATCGCGTTGATATTTTTTAAATCCAATAGCTCGCCCTCTGCGGGTAGATTTTCTGCGCTAACTCCTATCGCGTACGCATCGCTTAACATTATGCTAGGCGGATGCGTTATGGCAAAACTGGGTAAAAATTGTCAAAATAAAGATATTCGATGGTGCTTTATCTTTAACAGCGTTGTGTTTTGCGTAATGCTGTTCTTGCTGTCGTCAACAGTAAAAAACAGCTCTGCCGAAATGCCTCTTTTCGATATTGCAAAAAGCGCGGGGCTAGCGAATATTTCGGGGCTTTTAATTTTTCTTGCAATCTTTACCACAATGGTTTCATCTGCGGAATATATTATTGGCGAGCTTGAGATTTTGACTAAATCACGCTTAATAGGCGCGTTGACGGTTTTAATTGTTTCTTGTCCGTTTAGCGCGATATTCTCTTTCAAAACAATAGTGGATAAATTTTATCCGTTCGTCAGCGTTTGCGGAGTGTTGCTGATTATATTTACGGTCATACGGTTTGCGCAAAAAAAATGCTCTCTCGAAATTTGAGAGAGCATTTTAGATTTATGCTTATTTAAGCCACTTCTGCGACTACCTCTGTATTATCTGATAAGCCTTCCCTTCTTTGGGCAAGCTCATCGTTGATTTCTTTCATTTTGCTGCCGGTTAGGTCATATTTTAGAATTGGAATAATCGAGATAATGCAGCTTATTGCAGGGATTATTGTAATTAATGCGTAAATCCAATTTAAGGTCGAGGCGGATTGCATAAATACGTTGACAGTTTCCCCCGCTTGAATAACAGGTTCTCCGCCGGTATATATAAATTGTTGCCATTCTGCCGGCGTATTGGCGACGGTTTTAGGACCGCGGTAGCCTGAAATCATCAACGCTAAGCCCGTAACGCCTACAGCAATGCCCGCGCCAAGCTTTGTCATAAAGGTTTGAATACTAAAGCAAAAGCCCTCGGTACGTTCGCCCGTTTGCCATTCATAGTATTGTACGCAGTCGATGAGCATTGCGCCGATAAGAACAAGATAGATGCCATAGGGTAGACCCGCAAAGAACAGAATTACAGAAACGGCGATGATGTATTTATAGGGGATAAAGAACAATACCAGTTGAACAACAAAAGCCAAAATGCTTGAATAGATGAAGATTTTTTTGTTGTCGAGCTTCTTTTGAAGCACAGGCACAAGCATCATTCCGATAAAAAGCCCTGCGCCAAAGCCGGCGGCAATCACCAACTGGAGGTTCATCCCCTTTATAACCATAGAGCCGATTTGAAGCTCCGTCCCTTGATAGACGTACGTCACGACGTAGGTTGCAGCCATCTGCGCCAAAGCCCTACAACCGCTTAAAATGCCCGCAATAAAAATCATAAACAAAGGTTTATTGTTTTTAAGCATTTGCAGATTTTCTTTAAAGGATTTGTTCTTGGGAGTGGCGACAACTTTTTCACGACACATTGTGCCCATCGTCAAAAACATTGCGCTGCCGATTAATCCAAAGACAAGGGCGGCTGCCAAATAGGCTTTCGCGTCATACTTTCCGATGCCCTCGATTATCATCGGAAGAAGTATCATACCAGCCATACCGCCAAGCGAGCAGAGCACCTTTGCAAGGTTTAAAAACTTTGTGCGTTCTTCAGGTAAAGGTGAGATTGCGGCGGTAAGCCCCCACATAGGAATATCGGATATTGTATAGCACATACCCCACATAATATAGGTGAAGCCGCACCAAACGATTCTAAGCCAAAGCGGGGAATGTGAGCCTAGGTTTGTGAAACATAGAATGGTAAAGGTTGCCATTAAAATTGGCGTTGCCAAAAGGTAGGGACGAAATTTACCGTATTTGTTGGGTTTGGTGTTGTCAACAATGCTTCCCATAATCATATCGTTGATTGCGTCCCAAACACGCGCTATTACCGTGATAACCGTTGCCGCGGCGACGCCTATCATTGCTATTTCGGTAAAGAAAAACATTATGTAGGTGCTGACAAGCATATAAATCATATTTTGTCCGAAGCCGCCAAAACAGAACCCAAATACTTCTTTTTTTGAAACATAACCATTTTTCACGATTGGTTTTGAAGGATGTTGTAATTCCATAAAAAAATTCTCCCTTATGCAGTAAAACTGCCATCAAATAATAAACTTAGTATAAAACAATAGGCAATATTTGTAAACAGAATTTAAAAATTATACAAAACAAATTTAAATAATCGATTCAAAGAAAGCGCAGTTTTTTTTCAAATTAGGAATTATACTAAGCAAAACCAAGTTTTTTATTTGACTTTCATAGATAAATAAACTAATATAAGTAAAATTATATTTAACGAGAGGTTGTGCGATGTCGAAAATTATTAAAGAAGGCTTGACCTTTGACGATGTACTACTTGTGCCCCAATGCTCAGAGGTTTTGCCCTCACAGGTGGATTTATCAACTAAACTCGCGGATAATTTAGCATTAAAAATTCCGCTTCTCAGCGCAGGTATGGATACTGTTACCGAGTATGAAATGGCGATAGCTATGGCTCGTGAAGGCGGAATTGGCATTATACACAAAAATCTGTCGGTGGAAGAGCAAGCCATTCACGTGGATAGGGTTAAAAGAAGTGAGCACGGCGTTATAACCGACCCGTTTTATCTTAGCCCCGAGCATTTGGTTTCCGACGCTATCGCGCTTATGCAAAAATATAGAATCAGCGGTGTGCCTATTACAAAAGGCAATAAGCTGGTTGGTATCTTGACAAACCGTGATTTACGCTTTGAAACCAACTTTGACCAACCTATCGGCAACGTGATGACAAGCACCAATTTGGTTACGGCGGCAGTAGGCACAACTTTGGACGAGGCTCAAAAAATTCTTGGACAACACCGCATAGAAAAGCTTCCGATAGTTGATAAGGACTTTAACTTAAAAGGGCTTATCACGATAAAAGACATTGAAAAAGCCATACAATATCCAAATTCGGCAAAAGATAAAAACGGACGGTTGTTGGCAGGCGCGGCGGTCGGTATCGCCCCCAATACTATGGAAAGAGTGGCAGAGCTTGTCAAAGCCAAAGTGGATTTAATTGCAATAGACACCGCTCACGGGCATAATTCTAAAGTTATCGAAATGGTGAAAACCATAAAAGCCAAATATCCTAATTTACCGCTTATCGCAGGTAACGTCGCAACGGCCGCCGCAACGGAATCCTTGATTTTGGAAGGCGCAGACATTGTTAAAGTTGGTATGGGCCCCGGCTCTATTTGTACCACTCGGGTTATCGCAGGTATAGGTGTTCCGCAGGTCACGGCGATTATGGATTGCGCAGAAATGGCGGATAAATACGGAAAGCGTGTTATCGCAGACGGCGGTATTAAATTCAGCGGTGACGTTGTAAAGGCAATCGGCGCAG